>JAFWPB010000026.1 GCA_017545245.1 Clostridiales bacterium | reverse complement strand
GTGTAAGATTGACCTGAGCCATTTCTCATACCTCCTGTTGTTTTTTGTGTGGTAACAAATATTATACAGGATGAGATGTGGCTCATCTCTTTTTTGAATTTACACCATTATACGGACATAACTCAAAAAGGTAAGTCGTTTTTCGGGAATAAGGGATTTCCGACTTAAATGCAGTCGGAAATCGGCTTTTTCCATTTTCCGACTTATGACGGCACGATTCGGCTCTTGCTACCGTCTCTGCCGTCAATATGCGCTAACTTCATGCCGTTTTTTGCCCCAAAAAGTTAGCGCAAGAAGACCTTTTTTACAATCCGCGCTAACGTCTGATTTCCCATGTTAGCGCGAAAAGCTCTTTCCTCTGATCCGCGCTAACTAATTTGAACTATATGGATACACAAAGGTTGGAATCGAACGCGGGTCATTCTGATCCGCGTTCGCGCACATATCCACGTATGTGAAGTAGGGAGAAAGAGCTTTGCGCACACACGAAGTTTTCTCAAGAAAAATATTGCAAAAAAGAATTGTTTCTGTCCTTGAAATGAGGTGGAAAAACATAGCGTGAAATCGTGAACTTGGGGCAACTTCAACATTGACACATTAGTCTATAGAATATAAACTATTTAGGAAGTGAGCTCGAGCTCTCATTTTTTTCTTCTTTTTCGAAATCGCTTTCGAAAAGGTATCCTTCTCCTCAAAAGATGAGGATTCGAGCCGCTTTCCCCTGTCAGTACTACGCTTCGGCGTACGCACATATAAAGAATCAGAAGAAGGAGTGTATGGAACTTATGAGTACACAAAATGAAACAAATGCAATTTCTGCCATCCGCGTTCTTTCTGCGGATATGATCCAGAAAGCCAATTCTGGTCACCCGGGTCTGCCGCTTGGTGCTGCAGCGATGGCGTACACGATCTGGGGAAAGGAGATGGCCTTTGACCCGAAGGATCCGAAGTGGATCAACAGAGACCGTTTTGTTCTTTCCGGCGGTCACGGTTCCGCACTCTACTACTCTCTGCTGCACCTCTTTGGTGTCGGCGGTCTGTCCATCGAAGATCTGAAGCAGTTCAGACAGCTTGATTCCAAGACACCGGGTCATCCGGAGTATGGTCATACAGCAGGTATCGATGCTACAACAGGTCCTCTCGGCGCTGGTCTTTCCATGGCTGTCGGTATGGCTGTTGCTGAGGCTCACCTCGCTGAGACATTCAACAAGCCGGAGTTCCCGGTTATCGACCACTACACATATGTTATGTGCGGTGATGGCTGCTTGATGGAAGGTATTTCCGAAGAAGCACTTTCTCTGGCAGGTACACTTGGTCTTGAGAAACTCATCGTTCTTTATGACTCCAACAGCATCAGTATCGAGGGTTCCACAGATATCGCATTCACAGAGAATGTACGTGGTCGTATGGAAGCTTGCGGTTTCCAGACACTCCTCGTTGAAAACGGAAACGATGTTGAAGCAATCGCAAAGGCAATCGAACTGGCTAAGGCTGAAAAGACAAAGCCTTCCTTTATTGAAGTTAGAACGATCATTGGTTATGGCTGCGAAGCAAAGCAGGGTACACCTTCTGCTCACGGTGAGCCTCTTGGTGAGGAGAACATCGCGAAGATGCGTGAGACACTGGGCTGGCCGTGTGCTGAGTCTTTCGTAGTTCCGCAGGAAGTATACGATCACTATGCTGAGCTGGGTGCTAAGGGCACAGAGGCTCATGCGAAGTGGGATGCTCTCTTTGCTGAGTATGTAAAGGCTTATCCGGATCTCAAAGAACTCTGGGATAAGTATTTCTGCAATGATTATTCTGCTCTTCTTGATGACGAAGATCTCTGGACAGTAGACGACAAGCCGCAGGCTTCCCGTGCTCTCGGTGGTAAGGTCCTCAATAAGCTTGCAGACCGTATCCCGAACCTCATCGGTGGTTCCGCTGACCTGGCTCCGTCCAACAAGTCCTACATGAATGGCAAGGGCGATTTCAGCAAGGCTGACCGTGCCGGCAGAAACATGCACTTTGGTGTTCGTGAGCTGGCTATGGCTGGTATCTCCAATGGTATCCTGCTCCATGGCGGTCTGCGTTCTTACTGCGCAACATTCTTCGTATTCAGTGATTACACCAAGCCGATGGCCCGTCTGTCCGCTTTGATGAATATCCCGCAGATCTTCATGTTCACACACGATAGTATCGGTGTAGGTGAAGATGGTCCGACACATGAGCCGGTCGAGCAGCTGACCATGCTCCGCTCTATGCCGAACTTCAACGTATGGCGTCCGTGTGATGCAACAGAGACGGTTGCTTCCTGGGTAGCTGCTATCTCTTCTGAGAAGACACCTTCCGCTCTGGTACTTTCCAGACAGAACCTGATGCCGCTCACAACTTCCTCTAAGGAAGCACTTAAGGGTGCGTATATCGTAGCTAAAGAATCCAAGGATACTCCGGATGTGATCATTCTGGCTTCCGGTTCCGAAGTAGAGCTCGGTATCAAGGCTAAGGATGTTCTTGCCGGTGAAGGCATTGATGCACGCGTAGTCAGTGTTCCTTGCCTGGATGTATTCCTTGCTCAGGATAAGGCTTATCGTGATTCTATCGTTCTGCCGGGTGTAACTGCCCGTGTAGCAATTGAAGCTGGTTCTTCCTACTCATGGGGCAAGCTCGTCGGCCTTGACGGTGCTTACATTACAATGGATACATTCGGTGCAAGCGGTAAGCCGTCCATGCTTATGGAGAAATACGGTTTCACAGTAGACAACGTAGTCAAGGCTTGCAAGGAAGTTGCTGCGAAGTAATCAGTCTTAGTGAATCACTGTTTCGAGGTGTACCCGGCCGCATTAAGCGCGCCGGGTATCCGGAACAGAAAATACAAAATTATATTTGAATGACTTAAGGAGAGGCAATGGCAACGATATATGATATAGCGAAAGCCTGTGGGCTTTCCCCGGCTACAGTATCCAAAGCATTGTCCAATGCCAGCGATGTCAGCGCGGCGACCCGTGAACGCGTCCGTCGTACCGCGCAGGAGCTGGATTATGTACCCAATGCCGGTGCTCGTGCACTGAGCCAGAGCCGAACCTGGTCGATCGGAGTATTGTGCCAGGACACATCCCAGATGGGTCTCTGGCATTATCTTTTTGCCCAGGTGATCGAGAGTTTCAAGGATTACGTGGAACAGCACGGTTACGATATCGTGTTTATTTCCAACAAAGTAGGTAATCTCGGCCTTTCGTATCTCGGTCATTGCCGGTATCGTCGTGTCGACGGTATCTTTATCGTCAATACGGATCACACGCAAAAAGATGCCCGGGAACTCATGGAAAGTAATCTCCCTAAGATTGCCATCGATTTTGAAGATGCCAGTATCGGATGCGTAAAGACCGATCCGGATGAAAGTATGCGCATGATCTATGACCATCTGTATAATCTTGGGCATAGGAATATCGTATATCTGCATGGTGAACGCGGAAAGTATATTACGGAAGCGCGTATCCATGCTTTGGAAAAAGCGGCGGCGGCAATTGGTGACAAATCCGCGATGTTCCGTCTTTTCCCGTCCCAGTATTATTCGATCGAGGGCGGGTATGAATCCATGAAGAAACTCCTCAAAGCAACCGAGGGTAATTATCCGACTGCCGTGATCGCAAGTGACGATTATTCTTCCATCGGTGTGATCGAAGCGATCCGTGATGCAGGCCTTTCCTGTCCGGACGATATCTCGGTCGTCGGCTTTGATGGTATTGAGATCACACAGCGCAATAACCCGAAACTGACAACGATCCGTCAGGATACAAAAGCAATCGGGGAAGCGGCAGCGAAGAATATTCTGGCGCAGATCGCCGGAGAAAAAGTGGAGAAGACGATCTCGCTTCCTCCACATCTGATTCTGGGCGAGAGCTGCAAGGATCTTACAAAGTAAAACTCATTTTGCGAATAATAACGCAAAGTATAAACAGGATCCTGAAAAAAGCAGGACCTTAAAATGACCTGAGAAAGAGGTGCAGACATGGAAAAATATCTCGACACGAACCTTTCGTTCCAAGAACGTGCGGAAGATCTCGCAGACAAGATGACATTTGAAGAACAGGTCCCTCAGTTAAGCTATGGCGCACCGGCGATCGACCGTCTGGGCGTGCCGGCGTATAACTGGTGGAATGAAGGTCTCCACGGCGTGGCCCGTTCCGGAACCGCGACCATGTTTCCACAGGCGATCGGTCTGGCGGCGATGTTCGATGACAAGCTTCTCGGTAAGGTAGCCAAGATCATCGCGACCGAAGCACGTGCGAAGTACAATGCTTCTGCGAAGAAGGGTGATCGTGATATTTACAAAGGACTCACGTTGTGGAGCCCGAACATCAATATCTTCCGTGACCCGCGTTGGGGCAGAGGCCATGAGACCTATGGTGAAGATCCTTATCTGACATCCCGTCTCGGCGTTTCCTTTGTAAAAGGACTGCAGGGCGACGATAAGTTCATGCTGGCAGCCGGGTGTGCGAAGCATTTTGCTGCACATAGTGGTCCGGAAGCACTCCGTCATGAATTCAACACGATCGCATCGAAGAAAGATCTGGCAGAAACATATCTCCCGGCTTTTGAAGCATTGATCAAAGAAGCCAAGGTCGAAGGCGTCATGGGTGCATACACACGCTTGAACGGCGAACCGACCTGCGCAAGCAAGTTCTTGATGGGCAAGCTGAAGGAGTGGGGTTTTGACGGTTATTTCGTATCCGACTGCTGGGCGATCCGTGATTTCCATGAATCCCATCACGTTACCAAAACACCGACTGAGTCTGCAGCGATGGCAATCAATGCAGGCTGCGACCTGAACTGCGGTAACACCTACATTCACATGATGGCTGCAGAGCAGGAGGGTCTGGTTTCGAAAGAAACGATCCGTAATGCAGTCGTACGTCTGATGCGTACACGTATGCGCCTGGGCCTTTTCGAGGAGCATACTCCATTCGACGATATTCCTTACGATATCGTTGCTTGCGATGAGCATAGAAAAGTTTCGAAAGAATGTGCTGAGAAATCCATGGTACTTCTTAAAAATGACAAGATCCTGCCACTCAAGAAAGAGGAGATTAAGACGATCGCCGTGATCGGACCGAACAGCGACAGCATCGATGCGCTCCGCGGAAATTACTATGGTACTTCCGTGGCACCGGTTACTTTCCTGGAGGGCATCCGCAAAGAAGCCGGCGACGATATCCGTGTTCTTTACGCGGAAGGTGCATCACTGAGCAATGACCGGATCCAGCCTCTTGCAATGGCCGGTGATGGACTTGCAGAAGCAGAGATCCTGGCAGAAATGGCCGATGTGATCGTACTCTGCGTAGGCCTGGATGCGACACTGGAGGGCGAGCAGGGTGATACAGGTAACGCTTTTGATTCCGGCGATAAGAGAGATCTTCTCCTTCCGGAAGGACAGCGCATCCTGATCGAGAAAGTATTGGCAGTAGGAAAGCCGACTATCGTTGTTCTTTCTGCTGGTAGCTCGATCAATCCGCTTTGTGATAAGGCACAGGCTCTGATCCAGTCCTGGTATCCGGGTGAACTCGGTGGCGAGGCTCTGGCGGAGATCCTCTTTGGTAAGATCTCCCCATCTGGTAAGCTTCCGGTCACATTCTATGAGACGATCGACAAGATCCCGGCCTTTGACGACTATTCCATGCAGGGAAGAACCTACCGTTATACGAGAGAGAATATCCTTTATCCGTTCGGTTTCGGTCTGACTTATTCCAATGTCGTCGTCACCGATGCGGTCTACGATAATGCTTCCGGAAAAGTGACTGTCACAGTACAGAACCAGGGCGATGTGGATACAGAAGATGTTGTTCAGATCTATATCCGAAATACATCTTCACAGTATGCGACCCCATATCCGAAACTCTGTGGATTTGCCCGTGTTGCTCTTGCCGCCGGAAGCGAAGAAAAGATCGACTTCACGCTCGATGCTAGTTCTTTTGAAGTAGTAGACGAAGAAGGAAATGTGATTACGGACGGCAATACTTTCGATCTGTTTGCAGGTACAAGCCAGCCGGATCCGCTCAGCGAAAAGCTCTCAGGTGCTTCCTGCATCCGCGTTTCCGTAGTAAAATAAAGATTGCGTGTGACGCGTATTTAAACTTAGTTCATCAGGGCGGAAAAGCCCGGAAAAATAAACATAACAAGGAGAATTAACTATGAAATATCTTATCGGTATCGACATCGGAACATCCGGTACAAAGACCGCACTGTTCTCCCAGGACGGAAAACTGGTTTCTGCCCATACAGTGGAGTATCCGCTTTATCAGCCGCAGAACGGTTATGCGGAGCAGGAGCCGGACGATTGGTGGAATGCAGCCAAGGAAGGCCTGAAGACAGTTGTTGCGGAAAGCGGCGTAAATAAGGACGATATCGCTGGTATCGGTCTTTCCGGTCAGATGCATGGTCTTGTCATGCTTGACAAGGACTGCAAGGTTTTGAGAAAGTCGATCATCTGGTGTGACCAGAGAACGGCGAAAGAGTGTGAAGAGATCACAGAGAAGGTTGGTCTTGATAAGTTGATGGCGATCACAGCCAGCCCGGCACTGACTGGTTTTACGGCAAGTAAGATCCTTTGGGTCAGAAACAACGAGCCGGAGATCTATGCACAGTGCGCACATATCCTTCTCCCGAAGGACTATGTACGTTTTAAGCTGACCGGTGAGTTTGCAACTGACGTTTCGGATGCTTCCGGTATGCAGCTCCTCGACATCAAGAACCGTAACTGGTCTGACGAAGTGCTCCAGCTCCTCGACATCAAGAAGGAGTGGCTCGCAAAGGTTTACGAGTCTGTAGAGATCAGCGGTCGTGTAACAGAAGAGATCGCTGCTGAGACAGGACTTCCGGCTGGTATCCCGGTAGCTGCCGGTGCCGGTGACAACGCTGCAGCGGCAATCGGATGCGGCGTAGTGAAGGAAGGTACCGCTTTTGCAACTCTCGGTACTTCCGGCGTAGTTTTCGCACATACAGACGATATGCAGGTTGACCCGAAGGGCCGTGTACATACTTTCTGCAGTGCTGTTCCGGGCTGCTGGCATGTTATGGGCGTACATCAGGCTGCTTGCCTCTCTCTTAAGTGGTTCAAGAATACCTGCTGTGATGCAGAAGTAATCGAAGCGGACAAGCGTGGTATCGATGTATATCAGCTTCTTGACGAAATTGCTGCAGAAGTACCGATCGGAGCAAACCGTCTCCTTTATCTGCCATATCTCATGGGTGAGCGTACTCCTCATCTGGATCCGAACGCCCGTGGTGTATTCTTCGGCCTTTCTGCTATGCATCAGAGAAAAGATATGCTCCGTGCGGTTATGGAGGGTGTTGTTTATGCTCTTCGTGATTCCATCGATATCTTCAATAACCTCGGTGTTAAGATCGATTCCATGTATGCTTGCGGTGGTGGTTCCAAGAGTAAGTTCTGGAGACAGATGCTCGCAGACGTATTTGACTGCACAGTAAATACTTGCGCATCTGACCAAGGTGGTGCACTCGGTGCAGCGCTTCTGGCTTCCGTAGCAGCAGGCGTATATCCGACGATCCAGGAAGCTTGCGGTGCGACGATATTCTCCGCTTCCTCCATGGATGCAAGAGCTGACGTACATGCACAGTATGAGCCGTTCTACCAGATCTACAAGGACCTGTACGCTCCGATGGCTGAGAACTTCAAGAGACTCGCCAACGTGTAATTCATTTATCCTATGATGCTTAAAAAGGGGCGCCTCCTAAGTCTTCGGACTTAGAGGCGCCCCTTTTGCTTCAGGGATTCTTTTCTAGCCAGAAGTATTGTATAATCGTGGCATATAAGGCGAAGGAGAATAATTATGGTTGGAAAGAGATGGAAACGCGTAACAAGCGTGCTGGCAGTGGCTGCCATTCTGTTTTCTTCAGTATATACGCTGAATGACCGGGTCGTTGTTGCTGATACTGAAGACGAAGTGGTAGCAGAATCCGAAGGCGAGATCTACTACAGTCCTAATGGAGAGTACACATTAAAAGGTCTTGCAGATGGTACATATGAAATCAAATATTTCGACGCGATGATTCGTTTCCCCACAGGAAATGAATTTGATCTGGTTGTTCCGAATACTGTTGATGGACACAAGATCACTTCTGTAGGTGAGTATGCATACAGAAGTCTCTCTTGTTTTAAATCTATTACGATTGAAGAAGGCATAGTAGAAATACAGAGCAATGCTTTTGTCGGGAACAATAATGTTGTTACTTTACATTTCCCGAATACATTGAAGAAAATCGGGTCCGAAGCATTTTCAAAGTGCTCTTTGCTTCAGGAAGTGCATATTCCACAATCGGTACAGACGATCGGCTCGCAGGCTTTCTATTCGTCCTGGAACAGACCAAATTTCTATGTGTATTCCACGACTTCTTATGCATCCGATGCATTTAGCGGAAACGTGATCATTGTTGCGGCCGGACCTACAACTTCACCGACAAAGAAGGCAACGGTTGCCCCGACGAAAAAGGCTACGGATACGCCTACACCTACGCCTACAAAGAAATCGACAGTAACTCCGACCCCAAAAACAACGGTCACACCTACGAAGAAGGCAACCGTGGCGCCAACCAAGAAAGCGACTGTTGCGCCAACTAAAGCAGTGACAGCGGCTCCGACAAAGAAGGCAACAGCTACACCTACCAAAAAGTCGGGAACGCCAACTCCGACAAAAAAAGTTACGGCAACACCAACGGTCAAGGTGTCTGCTCCGAGTAATGTAAAAGCAACGGCGTCTTCGCCATCGACAGTGAACATCAGCTGGACACCGGCACCGAATACGGATTTTGTCCAGGTATGGAGAACACATAAGGCAAATGCCCAGCAGAGCGAGTACGTATTGCTTGGAACCTATTATGCATCCGACGCAAAGTCGGTTTCGAAGTCACTGGTACCGGGCAAGACATATTACTATAAGCTGCGCAGCTATAAGAAACTGAGCAATGGTACGAACGTATACTCCGGCTATAGTACGATCGTGAGCGCAACACCGAAGATCAGTGCGCCAACAGGTGTGAAAGTGACCGCTACGACAAGTGATTCGATCAGCCTGAGCTGGAATAAGATCACCGGAACCAATATCCTCTATGAAGTATGGCGGCTGGATTCTCCGAATAATACTCCGGGTGCACTTCTTGGAATCTATACCGGAACGACAAAGACCAGTACGAGTCTGAAATCCCAGAAGACGTATTATTACCGAGTACGGGCATATTACTATTATTATGACGCGGCAGGAGAAATACATAGAGTCTACAGCGGATACAGTTCGCTTGTATCGGCAAAAACAAAATAAACTCGCGGGCGCGGGTCCTTTTCGAGAGAAAAGGTCAGACAGATAATCAACATGAGGCGGTGGAATTGGCTATCCGATTCTGCCGCCTTTTGATAAAATGAATATATCAGAAGAAATGAATCATGAGGAGGAAAATCTATGCAATACGAAATTAAAGGCGATCAGTTACCGGTAGTAGTATGCACTTTGCAGCCTGGTGAGTCCATGATCACAGAGCGTGGCGCAATGAGCTGGATGACATCGAATATGAGAATGGAGACGCAGGCTGGTGGTGTTGGAAAAGCACTTGGCCGTATGTTCTCCGGAGAATCGATGTTCCAGAACAAGTACACGGCAGAAGGCGGAGCAGGATTGATTGCTTTCGCATCCAGTTTCCCGGGCGAGATCCGTGCGCTGAACATCCAGCCGGGACAGAATATCATCTGCCAGAAGAGTGCTTTTCTCGCGGCAGAACCTGGCGTAGAACTCTCGGTGCATTTTAAGAAAAAACTCGGTGCCGGCTTCTTCGGCGGTGAAGGTTTCATCATGCAGAAGCTTTCCGGTTCCGGTATGGCATTCGTAGAAATCGATGGTTCGCTCGTTGAGTATCAGCTTGAGGCGGGTCAGACGATGCTCCTGGATACCGGTTATCTTGCCATGATGGAGGAGACGGTCCAGATGGATATCGAGATGGTACATGGTATGAAGAACATCTTCCTCGGTGGTGAAGGCCTTTTCAACACGAAAGTTACCGGCCCCGGCCGTGTGTGGATCCAGACCATGCCTCTCAGTGCAGTGGCAGGTATTATCGGTGCGCGTCTTCCGGGCCGCTGATCCTATATTGAATGTAAGAGAAGAGGAGCCGCTCGTGATGGGCGGCTCCTTTTTCGTATGACGCCGTTATACCAGCAGAAACATTGAAAAACAATGGCGTTTGATTTACGATAGACATAGCTTGAAAGAAATGGAAATGAGAAGGATCATGACAAGGCTCTTTATAGATACAACGATCGAAGAAACGACTTCTATCTGGGAAATCGAGGGAAACGATGCCAGATATCTTTCTGATGTTTTACGGATGCGTTCCGGTGAGGAGCTGATCCTCTGTGATAAGAAAAGAGTGGATCATATCTGTGTGATTGAAAACATCGCCAAAGGACATGTGGCGGTGTCGATCAAAGACCGACATCCCAACACCAACGAGCCGAAATTTCTGGCGACCGTGTATCAGGGCCTGGCAAAAGGCGATCGGATGGATCTTTCTATCCAGAAGTCCGTGGAACTGGGCGTGACGCGGTATGTGCCGACTTCCTGCAACCGTTCGATCGTGAAGATGAAACCGGATGGAAAAGAGAATAAGATCGAGCGTTGGCAGGCGATTGCGTTGGAAGCTGCGCGACAATGTGGACGTGGCATCGTTCCTTCTGTGGAAGCGCCTGTGGATCTGAAGAACGCCTTGAAAAAAGCATGTGAAGAAAATGACCTGGTGCTTTTTCCTTGGGAAGAGGAAAAAGAAGGAAAGCTGGGCACGATACTGGATACGCTCGATTTTGAATCCAACCCGAAGATTGCGGTCTTTATCGGGCCTGAAGGCGGTTTTTCGGAAGACGAAGCTTCTCTGGCGCAGGAATGCGGTGCAAAACTTGTCACGCTTGGTAAAAGAATACTAAGAACAGAGACGGCAGCCCCTGCGGTTTTGGCGATGTTTGTCTATCGGAGTGAACTGAATTAGTGTATAATTAATTGTTTAATGAAAACGGAAAGAGAGTTACGTTATGAAATACAGTTGTCAGAAGGGAACGAAAGACATTCTTCCTGAGGAAATATATAAATGGCAGAAGGCGGAAAGTGCTTTTGCCGAAGTATGCGGGCAGTATGGTTATAAGGAGATCCGTATACCGACATTTGAGCAGACAGACCTGTTCCAGCGTTCAGTCGGCGATACGACCGATGTCGTACAGAAGGAAATGTATACATTTGAGGATAAGGGTGGCCGTTCGATCACACTTCGTCCGGAGGGCACCGCGGGTGTGGTAAGAAGCTTCGTGGAAAACGGTATGGCTTCACTTCCGAGCCCGGTCAGATTGTTCTATAACATCACAGCATTCCGTTATGAGAAGATGCAGAAGGGCCGTTACAGAGAATTCCACCAGTTCGGCGTGGAGGCTTTTGGTGCAGAAGGACCGGCAATTGACGCCGAGATCATCAGTATCCTGGTTTCTTTCTTCGAGCGTATGGGCCTTTCAAAGACGAAGCTCTGCATCAACAGCATCGGATGTCCGACCTGCCGTGCGGAATACAATAAGATTCTGAAAGAGTATTTCCGCCCGAATCTGGATAAACTCTGCGAAGACTGCCAGTCCCGTTTTGAAAAGAACCCGCTCCGCATGATCGACTGTAAAGAAGAGAAGTGCCAGGCAATCGCGGCTTCTGCACCAAGACTGATCGACTATCTTTGCGAGGACTGCAAAGCGCATTTTGAAGGCTTGAAGAAGAACCTGGAGGCGCTTGGCATTTCATATACGATCGATTCCGGTATTGTAAGAGGTCTTGACTACTATACAAGAACCGTATTTGAGTTTAAGTCGGAAAATGTCGGCTCACAGGGTACGATCTGTGGCGGCGGACGTTATGACGGTCTGGTTTCCGAGATCGGCGGTCAGCCGACACCGGGTATCGGATTTGCTATGGGTGCAGAGCGTTTCCTCCTGGAGATGGAAGCACAGGGCATCGAGATCGAGAAAGATCAGAAAGTTCAGCTTTATATCGCGAACCTTTCACCGGAAACACAGATTGAGGCACAGAAACTCGCTTTCTCACTGAGAAAGCAGGGAATCGGCTGTGAGATCGACCTGATGAACCGTTCTTTCCGTGCCCAGCTGAAGTATGCAGGCAAGACAGGTATCCCGTTCCTGCTGGTACTTGGCGGCGATGAGATCGCATCCGGTAAAGCCAAACTCAAGGCTATGGCGGATGGTACGGAGAAAGAAATCGAGTTAAGCGCTCTTGCGGAAGAGATCCGAAATTGGAACGCATAACGGGAGGAATCATGAAGAAGAGAAACCAAGCAAAAAACAGCGTGGAAGAGAAAGTAGCGGAGTCCGTTTCTAAAGCGATTTCCAAAGCCAACGCCGAGAATGTAGAAGAAGCGGTGGAGAATACAGAAGAAGCAATAGAAGATGCCGTCGAAGAGACGGTTGATGGCGCATCGAAGGAAGTCAAGGAAGAGTTGACCGAAGAATTACCGGAAGACGCCGAGGATACGGTGGAAGAAGTTTCAGAAGAACTTTCCGAGACGGAGAGTTCCGAAGATTCGGAAAAAAAAGACGTGTCCGAAGAAAGTGAAACGGAAGAGCCATCTGAGGAAGAATCGGAAACCGAAGCAGAAGACGAGGAAGTTTCTGAAGAGAAATCTGATGAAAAGTCCGAAGAAGATTCTGAAGAGGATTCAGATGAAGAAACGGATGATGAAGATTCTGAAGCTGTTGTTGCGGGTTCGAAGAAGAAGCGCCGCTTGTCTAGAAAAAAGTCTGAGAATGAAGAACTGGATGAAGAGGAGCAGGCAAAAGAGAAGAGTTCTGTGTACATGTTTTTTGACACTCTGCGTTTTGTCGCGATCGGTCTTTTAGTCGGAATCCTGCTTGTTGTTTTCGTCGTACAGAGAAACGATGTGTATGGTTCTTCGATGGAGCCGACACTGCAGTCCGGTGACGCGGTATTTGTTCAGATGATCACTGTCTACACCGGAAACTTTAAACGTGGAGATGTCGTGACGATCGATGCAAAGGGTATGGACGGCTATTCTCATGAAGAGAATCTGATCAAGAGGATCATCGGCCTTCCTGGAGAGACGATCAAGATCGATGATGGAAATGTGTATATCAATGGAGTCCTTCTGGACGAGTCGGATTATCTGCCGGAAGGCACGAAGACATATGTCCGTGCAGAAGGAATTGCAAAAGGATATAACGAGATCACACTTGGACCTGACGAATATTACTGTATGGGTGATAACCGTGGCGCTAGTAACGATAGCCGCCTCATCGGACCTTTTTCAAAGGATAAGCTGGAATCCAAGGTAATCATGCGCATCTATCCTTTTAACAAGATGAAGTTTTTGTGATAGGAACGTGAATAATACAAGATGGAACGACAGAAGAAAATACGTAACTTTTGCATAGTGGCTCACATTGACCACGGAAAATCAACACTGGCAGACCGATTGATCGAGAATACCGGTGTGGTCGAGTCGCGTGAGATGCAGAACCAGATCCTCGACAACATGGATATTGAGCGTGAACGTGGAATCACGATCAAGTCCCAGTCGACACGCTTGCTTTATAAGGCGAAAGACGGAGAAGAATACATTCTGAACCTGATTGACACTCCCGGTCATGTTGACTTTAATTACGAGGTCAGCAGAAGTCTGGCGGCCTGTGATGGCGCGATCCTGATCGTCGATGCGGCGCAGGGAATCGAGGCACAGACACTGGCTAATGCCTATCTGGCTGTCGATGCCAATCTCGAGATCCTGCCGGTCATTAACAAGATCGACCTTCCGTCTGCACAGCCGGATGAAGTGAAGAAAGAGATCGAAGATGTGATTGGCCTGGATGCTTCAGAAGCACCGCTTATCTCGGCCAAGAACAACGTGGGAATCGATGAGGTGCTTGAAGGCATCGTTAAGTTCCTGCCACCGCCGAGTGGTGATGAGAACAAGCCACTTCGTGCTTTGATCTTCGACTCGAAATACGACTCTTATAAAGGTGTCATCGTCAACGTCCGTATCGTTGAGGGTTCCGTTAAACTCGGTGATAAGATCCGCATGATGAATACCGGTGCGGAGTTTGTCGTAACAGAACTTGGATATTTCCATCCAGGTGAATTCGTACCGTCGAAATCCCTCCTGACAGGAGAGGTTGGATATATCTGTGCTTCGATCAAGAATGTTCGTGATACAGCTCCAGGCGATACGATTACACTCGCTGACGCGCCGGCTTCTGAACCTCTTCAGGGTTACAAGCCGATCCAGCAGATGGTTTTCTGCGGACTCTATCCTGTTGATGGCGCGAAGTATCCGGATCTTCGTGATGCTCTTGAGAAACTTCAGTTAAACGACGCGGCTCTTTCTTTTGAAGCGGAGACATCTGCAGCTCTAGGCTTCGGATTCCGCTGCGGTTTCCTGGGACTTTTGCACTACGAAGTCATTCAGGAAAGACTCGAGAGAGAGTTTAATCTGGACCTGATCTCTACGGCACCTTCTGTAGTTTATAAGGTTCACTCGACAAAGGGTGAAGTGATCCGTATGGATAACCCGACAAATATGCCGGATCCTGCGGAAATCGATTATATTGAAGAACCGATCGTCAAGTGCACGATCATGACCCCGAAGGAATATGTCGGAAATCTGATGGAGCTCTGCCAGGATCGGCGGGGCGAGTATATCAACATGGAATACATGGATGATATCCGCGTGATGCTTCACTATAAGATGCCGCTGAATGAGATCATTTATGACTTCTTCGATGCTTTGAAGTCAAGAACGCGCGGATACGGATCCCTTGACTATGAGATGGACGGATACCAGAAGAGCGATCTTGTCAAACTGGATATTATGCTCAATGGCGACATTGTTGACGCACTTTCTTTCATCGTTCATAAAGATAAGGCTTATGCCCGTGGAAGAAGAATGACGGAAAAGCTGAAAGAGAACATTCCGAGACAGCAGTTCGAAGTCCCGGTCCAGGCGGCAATCGGTGGCAAGGTCATTGCCCGTGAGACGATTCGTGCATATAGAAAAGACGTATTGGCCAAGTGCTACGGCGGTGATATTACGCGTAAGAAGAAACTTCTCGAAAAGCAGAAGGAAGGTAAGAAGCGTATGCGTCAGGTAGGCTCGATTGAAGTTCCGCAGGAGGCCTTTATGAGTGTTCTCCGCCTCGACGAAGACTGATATGCGAAGAAAAGCGGTTCCGGATATGTTTTCCGAAACCGCCAGGATTCTTCCAAAGAATGGATCATGTTAATAACGGAAACCCGGGAAACGGTGGTTCTTTCGGGTTTTCTTCATTATAGGTGTCGATTTCGTCCTTAACTTTCTGCATGCGCATATCAAGTAAGTCGATCTGCTCGGCGCAATCTCTGAGTTCATCAGCTAAAACCTTTGCTTTTTCCGGCGGGAGATCATGCTTGTAGTGGAGTTTGTGCTCGAGGCTGGCCCAGAAATCCATGGCTATGGTACGGAACTGGACTTCGACTTTCATGTTCCGCTTCTCGTTTTTTAGGAAGATCGGGACTTCCACGATCAGGTGAAGGCTTCTGTATCCGCTTGGCTTCGGGTCTTTGATGTAATCCTTCCTAGAAATCAGGGTGATATCGTCTTGAGCAAGCAGTGATTCGGCCAGATCGTAGATGTCGTTTGGAAAAGAACAGATGACACGTACACCTGCAATATCGTTTATGTTTTCCTCGATCGCAGCGAGATTAAGAGGAATATTCTTCCTGCGCATCTTGCGAAGCAGGCTGTCGACGGACTTCACACGGCTCTTGATGCTCTCGATCGGATTGCGCTCGAGTTCCGTAGAAAGCTCTTCGTCAAGGACTTTGAACTTGGTTTCGACCTCCATGATCGCACAACGATAGTATGCAAAAAGCAGATCGATCGGTTTGGTATTTGTTTCGACGAAGTCCAAAAACTCGTCGGACATGAGGTTTTCTCTCACAAAATCCTCCTGATAAGGGGTCAACGAATATTCCATGTCCTCAAATGCCTGAGGATCGAATTGGTTATCTGACATAGGTTTTTCTCCTTTATTCTCAGTCAAAAGAACTGTTAAACAGCGTTCATCCCGAACAATTCTTTGGTAGTTCTTTTTATTCTATAACAAAATGAGCAGGTGTTTACTAAGAGTTTGTAAAGATTCACAGTAAGGACCTTTCCCAAATCTGGATTTCGTATGATATAATACACTCATATCACTAGGAGGTGAAGGAAATGAAGAAAGTATTGTCTACTGTTTTGGCAGCAGTATTTGTTTTGAGCTTGACCGGATGCAGCGGCGGAGGAAAATTTAAAACCATTTCTTCGGCTATCGAGAAAGCAATGAAGAATGATGCAGACGCAGAAGAAGTGAATAAGAAACAGAAGAAGGCTATGTGTTCAGATGATTTCGATCCGTCAGATTCGGTTTTCGAGAGTGGTTGTTACTATACACTGACATCGGACGAAGCGAAGGATTCAACCTTTGGCTTTGATGGTGTTGAAGAGGGTGACCTGAAGAATGCATTCCTGGCTTGCAAATCTGAAAGTGATTCTGCAATGATGTTTATTGTTATGGAAGCAACAGATAAGGACATAGCTCAGGATATTTATGATGGCATGCTCGATGGTTTCGATATCAGTGAGAAGAATCTGAAGGCCGCAGCTAAGAAATCTGATCTCGAGTATGGCATTGATGATGAGAAGGATAATCAGCTAGTTGTTCTCGCTATATCTCCAAGCGATCAGAACATGGCAACCGGTTTGTACCTGAAAGTTGACAGCAAGGTAATCACTGCTGCTGTGTACAGAGGCGAATATGATACAGATCTTTATGAAGAATTCTGCGATGTAATGTTCGACGGTAAGCTTTACGACATGGAATCTTTGCTTGAGTGATCAGATCCTTTTATCTGATCGGTCTTCAAATAAGCTGATAAATAGAAGAGGTGGATCCGGATTTGGATCCACCTCTTTTTGTGCGTCTTCCGGCGCTTTTTCATTATTATCTTATCAGACCGGAATGAAGAACTTCAGGATGAAGATCAGGGAAAGGATGTATGTGAGAACGGATACTTCCTTTGCCTTGCCGGTGCAGAGCTTGATGATGGTGTAACTGATCAGAGCAAGACCAATACCATGTCCGATCGATCCGGAGATCGGCATTGCCAGGATCATGATCGCAACCGGTACCAGCTGGGACAGGTCTGCGAAATTGATGTCCTTGAGGTTACCAAACATCAGGATACCTACATAGATCAGAGCCGAAGATGTGGCCGGAGCAGGAATGATCGCGGCAATCGGTGCGATGAACATGCAAAGCAGGAACATGATGCCGGCTACGATTGCAGTCAGACCGGTTCTACCGCCTGCTTCAACACCAGATGCAGATTCAACAAATGTGGTTACTGTGGAAGTACCTGTTGCAGAACCGACAACTGTACCGATAGCGTCGGAGAGCAGCGCCTGCTTCATTTGCGGCATATTGCCTTCTTTATCGAGCATTTTCGCACGGGAAGCAGTACCAACGAGTGTACCGATCGTATCGAACATATCGATGATGCAGAAAGTAATGACCAGGGTAATGATCGTAAACCAGCCGATCTCTACAAAACCATTAAAGTTCAACTTAAAGAGTGTTGTTTCCGCCATATCCTTGAATGGAGGAATAAAGGAAGCTGTCTTCAGGCTTTCAAAAGGATTGACTTCAAAGAAGATCGCTTCGCCTGCCCAGTAGACTACAGAAGCAACCAGCATGCCGTAAAGAACGGAACCTTTGATCTTCTTATGATTCAAGGCGATAATGACAAACAGGCCGATGAACATGGTCACAACAGAAAGAACCATAGTGTTGTAAGCATCGCCGAGCGTGTCCTGTGCGAATTTTGCTGTCAGGGAACCAAAGAAGTCGCGCATGGCGTAGAAAGGTCCACCATTTGAACCGTAGAGGCTGACATTCGAGCCAAATCCGATGTTCATAAGCATCAGACCGATAGCCGGACCGATACCGAGACGGACGCCCAGAGGAATCGCCTTAACGATCTTCTCACGAATGTTCAGGATCGAGAGGATGATGAAAACAATACCCTCGACAAAGATGATGACCAGCGCACTCTGGAAAGATTCCAGATAGGTCATACCTGTCATAGCCACGATGTTTCCTGTAACGATGGCAAAGAAACTGTTGAGTCCCATACCCGGAGCCATGACAAAAGGTTTGTTGGCCAGGAATGCCATAGCAAAAGTACCGATCGCCGATGCAATACATGTTGCCAGGAATACACCATTCCAGAGGTTTTGTCCCTCAGCGCCAAAACCGGTCAAGAGATTCGGGTTCAAGGCGATGATGTATGCCATCGTCATGAACGTGGTCAGACCCGCAACAATTTCCGTGCGGACAGTTGTGCCGTTTTTCTTTAGTTGAAACAGCTTTTCCATAAAGTACCCTCCTTGTTTGTTATGGATAT
This sequence comes from Clostridiales bacterium, assembly GCA_017545245.1. Taxonomy (GTDB): domain Bacteria; phylum Bacillota; class Clostridia; order Saccharofermentanales; family Saccharofermentanaceae; genus Scatonaster. The sequence continues at coordinate 70,322 of JAFWPB010000026.1, read as the reverse complement.
ACTTTTATGATACGCTTTTTCCTTCCGATTTGGCACATGAATTGAAAAATCTCTTCACGAAATTTCGAGTTGCTTTTTGTTGAATTTCACTTCTTGATTTTTGTTCTACTTGAAAAGAACTGCCGCGGGATACGCTTTACTTCAAATCGTCCAGATACGGTGCCTTATCGTCATATTCGGCAATTGCGGTTACCGGACCTGGCAATACCAGACCGATCTTTTTTTCGCGATAGTTCAACTGCTTGGAGATACCTGCACCGCCATATGCACTTGCTGCATAGATCTGGATCGTGTTGTCTTCTGTAGAAATAAAAGCATGACCGAATCCGTGAGGAACGTAGACGGCTTTCTTGCTTTCTGCTGTTAGAGTATTCTGTACCCACTTAAGGTAAGTAGGAGAATCCGGTCGAAGATCGACAATGTAGTCTTCTCCGGAGCCTTGGATCACGGTGATGATCCTGCCCATTGGATTATCGTCTCCCTGATAATGGATACCGAAAAACGTACCGGTGTTTTTCATCACATAGGAGCGAAGATCTTTGATCGTAAAAGGAACACCCAGTTCCTGATAGTTTTTCTCTCGGAATAAGTATCGCATCGGACCACGAAGATCATCGTACCCTGCTAAATCAAGCAACAGCGCCTGTCCGAAAAATGTCTGAACTACCTCCATAATGACCTCCTGATCGAATCAATCTCTATCAAGTATAACATTCACTGTTTATAGTGAAAACCTGCTATCCATTGACCAAGGACACAAAAAATGATACCATTTCACATGTTCCATTCACGCGGATGTGGTGAAATTGGCAGACACGCCAGATTTAGGTTCTGGTACGAGAGTGTGCAGGTTCAAGTCCTGTCATCCGCACCAAAAGAAATCCCTTGCTAGGTCCTCGACGCTTTGCGTCTTCCGGAAGTCCGCAAGGGATCTTCTTTTCCGCTTGATTCCGGTAATTGCAACTTGGGAGTTTCAGATTGACAGAAACGACGCTTATGTATACCATTAACCCATTAACATAGTAGTCAACTGAAACAACATGCTGAATGAATATGAATCATGAAAGGATGGAGAGTATGAAAATCATAGAAACAAAGAAGGCACCTGCAGCAATCGGACCGTATTCCCAGGCCATCGTTAACGGCGGACTGGTCTATACATCGGGACAGATCCCGATCGATCCGGCTTCGGGGAGTATCACGGAGACGACGATCGAAGGTCAGACAGAGCAGGTTATCCGGAATCTTCAGGCGGTTCTTGAAGAGGCGGGAAGTGGTCTGGATAAAGTCGTGAAGACGACCTGTTTTCTATCGGATATCGGTAACTTCGCTACATTCAATTCAATCTATGCAAAGGCGTTTACGGGAAATCCGGCAAGAAGTTGTGTTGAAGTGTCAGCTCTTCCGAAAGGAGCCCTCGTGGAGATCGAGGTCATCGCTGTGATAAGTGAAGATTATCTCGGACGATAAAACGCCGGTATTTTAAAATTTAATACCCGGATGATAGCATGAATGCATCACATCCAAATCAGTCTACGAACTTGTTCGCGGAGGAGTAATGCTAGTTAGGAAAGCGACAATAAAAGATGCAGATAAGATAAGCAAGCTGGAGGCAGGTTCTTTTCCTAAGGAAGAGGCGGCCTCCTTATCTGCTTTTCGAGACCGTCTGCGCGTGTATCCGAATCACTTTCTGGTAGTGGAAGAGGATGGTGAGATCCTGTGCTGTGTCAACGGTCTGGTCACGGATGAGAAGGATCTGACGGATGAGATGTATTCATCCGCGGATCTTCACGATGAGAACGGGAAGTGGCAAATGATTTTCGGGGTGGCGACGCATCCGGATCACCGCCGGCAGGGACTTGCTTCCGATATCGTCAGACGGTTTGTCGAATATGCCCAAAAGGAAGGAAGGCTCGGAGTCGTTCTTACCTGTAAGGACTATCTGGTTCACTTCTATGAACGGCTCGGATTCGTAAATGAAGGAGTTTCCGGATCGGCGCATGGAGGGGTCACATGGTATCAGATGCGACTGACTTTCCCGCGTTGCGAAGTATCGACGGAATCAAGAAGTGATAACTGACATGAAGAAAGATATAGAATACCAGATAATTGATACGGTCGACGGGATCGACTTTGAGGAAGTAGCTGAAATCCTTTCTTTCTATGGGTTGAGCAACCTAGATGCGAAAACACAGAGGACCGTATTTGAGAACAGCTATGTAACGATTTTCATCAAAACTGATGAAAAATTGATTGGGATCGGACGAGCCATATCTGATGGTATCACGCATGCCGCGATCTTTAACATTGCCGTGAGAGATGAGTACAGAGGTCACGGGATAGGTAAGAGAATCGTTGACGAGATCTTGAAAAGAGTAGAGGGATGTAACGTTACCTTGTATACACACCCGAAGCATATCGGACTATATGAGCATTGGGGATTTAAGAGACTTAAGACGGCTTATGTCATATTCCATGATGAGTCGCATTATAAAGAAGCGGGTTTTATCGACTGATTCGTCTTCTAATACGAGTCATAATGTAATATCGGAGGTAATAACTATGACAAAAGCATTAGTAGCATATTTCAGCGCAAGTGGAGTCACGGCGAAGGTAGCAGAAAACCTTGCCCAAGCAATCGGCGCAGATCTTTATGAGATCGCTCCGGAGGTTTCATAATTTGATGCTGATTTAGTGCAAATGCTTTATAATAGCTTTTGTAGCGAGTTCTTCGTCGAAAGCCTATGATTCTACTCGCAAGAAACCACGAATGAACAGGGAATAACATGTTAGACCAATTTTCAAGAACTGAATTGTTGCTGGGAAAAAAAGCGATGGAACATCTGGCTGGGTGCCGCGTTGCTGTATTTGGCATTGGCGGGGTTGGCGGATATGCATGTGAAGCATTGGCACGAAGCGGTGTCGGTGCCTTTGATCTGATCGATGATGACAAAGTCTGTCTCTCTAATATTAACCGGCAGATCATCGCTACCAGAAAGACTGTTGGAGAATACAAGACAGATGTTATGCAGGAACGCATTCTGGATATCAATCCGGATGCGGAAGTGAACACGTATAAATGCTTTTTCCTTCCGGAAAACGCTTCGGACTTTCCTTTTGAGAAATACGATTATGTAGTTGATGCCATCGATACTGTCACAGCAAAAATTGAACTGGTCATGCAGTGCCAGAAAGCGAATATCCCGATCATCAGTTCGATGGGCGCGGGGAATAAACTTGATCCGACTCGATTCCGTGTGGCCGATATCTATAAGACACAGATGGATCCTCTGGCAAAAGTTATGCGCAGGGAATTGAAAAAGAGAGGCGTGAAGAAGCTGAAAGTCGTCTATTCGGAAGAGGAGGCGATCCGCCCGATCGAAAATGGTGACAACCAGGACGACGGTAGCACTGCTCCTGAGACAGATCGTCCCGGAAGTAAGCGCAGAGCCATTCCCGGAAGCACGGCTTTTGTTCCTTCTGTAGCAGGATTGATCATTGCCGGAGAAGTCATTAAAGATCTGACGAGTGGATATGTTAGGAATGAATAATGGGTAGTGTTAAAGAAGTCACAACGGAACAACTGAAAAAATACGATGACCTGAAAGAACTGTTGAAAAGCTACGGAAGTGTGGCTGTTGCTTTTTCCAGTGGAGTTGACTCAACATTTCTTCTTTATGCAGCAAAAGAAGCCCTGGGTGCCAAGACAATTGCCATCTCAGCGAAGTCTTGTTCTTTTCCTGAAAGGGAACTGAACGAGGCAAAAGAATTCTGCCAGGCGCATCAGATCCGTCATATCATATTCGATTCCGAAGAACTGGATATCGAGGGCTTTTCACAGAATCCCAAGAACAGATGCTATCTCTGTAAACATGAGTTGTTTGAGAAGATCATTCAAATCGCAGCGAAGGAAGGAATCGAAGTTATCGCGGAAGGTTCCAATCTGGATGACAATGGGGATTATCGACCCGGTTTGCAGGCTGTCGCTGAGTTAGGTATTAAGAGCCCTCTTCGCACTATCGGTTTAACAAAAGACGATATCCGTGTACTTTCCAGACATCTTGGTCTGCCAACATGGGAAAAGCCGTCCTTTGCCTGTCTTGCATCCAGATTTGTATATGGAGAAACAATAACCAAGGAAAAACTAGCAATGGTGGATAAGGCAGAACAACTGTTACTGGATCTTGGATTTCATCAGGTGCGCGTTCGCATTCATGGCACCATGGCAAGAATAGAGATCCTGCCGGAGGAGTTTCCTAAGCTTATCAGTGATGACGTCCGTAATAGAGTCACGGCAGCATTTAAATCCTTTGGATTCACTTATGTCTCAATGGACCTGATTGGTTACCGGACCGGAAGCATGAACGAAGTGATCGAGAAATAAAAAGCAAGGCTCTTCATGATATGACATAGAGAGCCTTTTTCAAAGTGTTTACGCTGTTATAACTAATTATCTTTCTCGCTTCTTGTGTCGTCAAATCCGTGGATGCCCTCTTTGACCTCGTTGTAACTCTCGTGATAGATATCTACCGCGATGCCGGTGATCTTGCCGTCTTCGTTAAATCGGACTCCGAAGCAGCCCCATTGAAGCGCAAACCGCAGTTTGCAGTGGTAGATCATGCTGCCATCTTTCGTTATTTCAAACCATCCGGGACCGAATTCTCTTGAACGGTCATTAAGGAAAAAGTGCGCCATATCGTCCTTATCTTGCTGGTCAAGCTCGGAAAAAACATCTTCATCCCAGAGTCCACTCCATGTGCTTTCATCGGGAAGCTTATACTCCGGATTCCTGTCCGTGGCCTTGTGGTCTGTAAGGTAAAGAGTATCAAGCACCCAGATCGCTTCGTTTTCCGCATATCGTCCCGGGTGATGGATCCCGGCTGCCGAATAAATGGAGTGCGTCGCATAAGTATCGTCAGAAGGACACAGGTTCAATGTATACACACCAATCATGCGCTCGTCCTCATCGTATTCTAAGTACTGTGTCCAGTTCACTTTAAACTCCCTATCTCCACAAGTGAAGAAACAGTATGCGTGCATCTCCCAGGTATTCTTTTTCTTTTCGATATTCTGGTAGGCGGACTTGTTATCTTTCTTGAAGACTGCCTTCTCGCCACCACAGAGCCCGAAAAGATACTCGATTCCTTCGTCGAGATCTTCTGCCCGCTGGAGCGCTCTCGGCGAGAAAAGCTTTTTGACCAGTTTGGGATCTTCCTTCTCAAGTGCCTGGAAAAAGTCCTTCTCAAAAGCTTCGCAGGCCTCTGCTTCGATTTTTGCCTGATTAGAAAGAAGCCCTGTCCGGTCTAAAAAACCTGAGCATCCTGTCATTCCCAGTATAACGGCCATCACAAGAATGCCCGCCAGTATTCTCCGAATCCGCTGATTTTTGAAGGAGCGTTCAAGAAAAACGTCTTGTAGTTTCATATCGTGTCTCCATATTTCATGCATAAGTCTTCGCACAGTTATACCATGATTCTACCAAAAATATGGTGTTTCTTGTAAGCGAGAATAAGATATAATTCTGATAGAGTTGGTTTTGCAGAGGGGAGAAGTGAATACATTTCTTGCCGTGCTGTGCTGCAGGAATACTTTGGTAAGGAGACATAAGCAGCAATATGAATATAAACTATAGACAGATTCGTAAAGAAGATGGCTATGAATGGTATACGCTTTTGAGCAAAGTATGGCGGGTAGCATATAGTCATATTTTCCCAGAGAAAGTGTTTGATGCGCGCGACAAAGGAATCGACGATAAAGTCAGGGAGTTTACTGAAGAGAAATTTCTGGGTGAGCGGAAGATTGCCTATGTGGCGGAATGCGAGGGAAAGATCGTCGGTATAATGTTCGGAACGCTGGATTCGACATATGAATACTTCAAGAAGCAAGGATATGCCGATCTGGTTGCACTTTATGTGTATCCGGAATACCAGGGGATGGGAATCGGTGCCGCTCTAAAAGACATATTCGTGAAATGGGCAAAAGAAAAAGGGGCAGACCGATTTGTTATAGGTGTCTTGAAGGAGAATGCCAAAGCACGAAAAGTGTATGAATCCTGGGGTGGGCAATTATCTGAACATGAACAGGATTTTGAGGTAATGAACGTGAGATATCCGGAAAGCTTCTATACTTATGAAAAAGAAACGAATTGATACGATTATGTTCCATTTGCTCCTATATTTTTTTGAAATAAGAATGTTAAAAACAAATCCTTATTTCAAAAACTACTTAACAAATTGAAATAACGGCGTTATAATGTAACTGTTATTTCAAAAAGGAGGAGAAAAACGTGAATCGAGCTGGCGAGTGGATCAAAAACCTAAGTGGCAAAGCAGCATATAAGTCTTTCAGACCGGCACCGTTGCCTCCTCAGCCGAAACTGAGTATGGATAGTGATATGGTCAACAAACTTGTTGAGGCCAACCAATCGCTGGTGCGACTTGATACTGCGTCGAAATTTATACCGAATGTTGAGCTTTTTATATCTATGTATGTCAGAAAAGAAGCACTGATTTCGTCGCAGATCGAAGGAACGCAGTGTACGTTGGAGGATGTGCTGGATCCTGATGCGGAAAGTAATAAGAACCTTGACGTGAGTGACGTTATCAACTATGTGAAAGCGTGTTCATACGCAATCAAGCGATTGGAAACTCTTCCTCTTTGTAACAGGTTGCTGCGTGAGATACATAAGGAATTGCTAGCCGGCGTCAGAGGTGAGGAAAAGAACCCCGGAGAATTCCGAAGATCACAGAACTGGATCGGCGCATCAAACTGTTCACTAAATGAAGCACGTTATATTCCGCCCAATGTGGAGGATATGACAACTGCATTAAGCAATCTCGAAAAGTATACAAATGAGGGAGATGATCTTGATCCACTGATCAGGATCGCGCTGATCCATTACCAATTTGAAACCATACATCCATTCCTTGATGGCAATGGACGTGTCGGACGACTGATGATCCTGTTGTATCTCATGGAACAAGGATATCTTTCCAAGCCGATAATTTATGTATCCTACTTTCTGAAAAAGAATCAGACGGAATACTACGATAGAATGTCTGAAGTCAGAAAGAGTGGAAACTACGAACAATGGGTCAGATTCTTTTTGGAGGCGGTATCTGCAGCAGCAAAAGACTCTCTTGTGACAATTGAGAAACTCTCTGACCTTCATGAGAGTAATCTTGAAAAACTTCCGAAAACTACAAGGAAGACCGACAACATCAGAAGGGTATTCGATTATCTGGAGAAGTATCCGATCATTGATATAAAACGAACGGCAGTGGCACTTGATATCAGTTTCAATACCGCGTCAACGGCAGTGAATAAACTTGTTCAAATCGAAGTGCTGAAGGAAACCACGAATGCGTCAAGAAACAGGGTGTTTTCTTATGAAGCATATTTGGATATCTTGAGAAAAGATACTTAAAAAGTTAGAAGAAAGTATAACAATTGGTGACTGTATGGATTTTCTAGAAGCAATTTCAACGAAACAGTGGGATATAGCAAAAGAACTGATCAAGAGTGGTGTTGATCCGGAGGAGCTTTATGACGCTGTCTCCCCGGTGTTCAGTGAAGGCAGATATCAAGATGTAATTGATATGGTCACAGCATTCCCGGAAGATAAAATGACTCGGAGCCTGGTGAATATCCTGGCCGCTTCCTATAACAATACTAAGGCGTATCGAAAAGCACTTGCATTGATCGAGAAATACAAACCTCTTTATGAAGACGCGATGTATCTATGGTATTACTATGCCGCATATGCCTATGAAGACCTGGAGGAGTATAAGAATACCCTTGACTGTATTGATGCTGGAATTGCTGAATGTGACCGTCAGAAAAAAGAAGGTATTCTTACTGGTGAAAAATACGAAAAGAAAGTAAATGACCTGCTATATTTGAAAAAATACTGTCCGAAATTTCTTGGTGGACTGGAGAGAAGATCTTATCCGAAGGTAGATGATAAGCTCTACAAGATCCTGAAGAAGTACTATCACACAAAGAATAAGAAACCATCTCTGGATCTTCTTTCGGAAAAAGAGAAGGATCATCTTGTTTCCTCCGGTTATCCTTACGAGGGAGTTATCGAGTATACCCACGACGAATGCATAAAAGCCTATAAGGAGATTCTGGAGCATCCTAATGTAACACTGGATAATCTGATCACGGCATATGTGTGCGGCTTCTCCAGTTTCCCGAGAGGAAGACAGCCGATTTTAAGTTATCTTTTTGCAAAAGCAGTTCCTGTGCATGAATTAACTGACCCTTACGGAGATCACGATGAGTGTTCAATATGCTCCATACGGAGGTTAAGGAATATAAAACTCGGCGAACAGATATTCAGAGAGTACTGGGGTTATTCCTGGAATGAGTACTGGTATAACTATGCAGCCGGCTTACAGGAGTTTGCCGACCTTGAACCATGTACTCCGACAGAAGAAGATATTCGTATCTTTAATGACGTGATCGATATGATCCGAAAAGCGCCTGAGAAAGAAACGCCGGGAAAACTGGAAATGCGTATCAAGCAGAGTAAGATCGTCCCTGGGTATGAAAAGTACCGATTCCGCGGCCAGCTCATCACGCTTGCGGAATTAGGTGTAATGCCCAATCCGTATATCAAACCGCTGTACGATGGTTTTACTCCATTTACGGAAGCATGGAACATAAACAAACGCGTTCCGGGGTCGCTTCGTTCAGAGATACGTTTACCTCTCTCGGGATGGCGCGGAGATAATCCTATCGATGAGGAAAGACTAGAAATGTTTTTCGGAAAATACTTAACTTCATGTCCGAGGAAACCTGAGGAGAAATAATGATCAAGATCATCGGATTATGGATAGTGGGAATCTTATTCAGCCTGGCCGGTATAGTTGCAAAAGAACAGTACCAGCTTGCTCAGCGTATAAAGAATTTCTTTCTGACAGTCTTTTTGTTCCTGACTTTGCTGATCCAACTGAACGCCATCTATTCTGTTGCTTTGAAATCCCCATTTGTTGCCGTGATCGCAATCGCGTTTTTCGACATCTATTGGTTCTATTTTGCTCCCTTTCATCCAAACAGTGACGCGGCAGGAAACGGCATGGCTATGGGTTTTCGATCGCTATTTAACAATGCCGCGGGGATATTCCTCGGTGTGATCTCCTACCTTTTTATCAAGTTCTTTAAGCCGGATGGAAGACCTTGGGGGCTGTATATTGTTTTGGCGATAGCCGCATGCATCGGAATTCGCAATATACTGGTGAATCGGTATTCGTATTTATACGGTGATGAATTTGACGAAAAGGCAAGATGGGCGCATATACGCAGGGAGGACTATAGGAAATCTTTGTTTCGGGCAAAGATGCTGGAGAAAAATGACGCATGGGAGGGAAAAGAACTGGATGCGGCTCCGGTTGAGCTCACGCACTGGATCGTGTTTGACAGTAACGAAATAATGATCCAGACATTCAGACAGCTTTGCTGTTTTCCTTTGGAGGGACGATTTGCATTTGAGACAGGAACGGTCGAAATGAGCCGGACCGGATTGATAAGTGGACGTCTCGGATACGCAAGAAAATTGTCCGGGATCGATACTAAACCTTCGTTTGTTCCCAGCCATGTGGTACTCGCATGGTATGATCTTTCTGACGGAAAAACATATAAACTTGAGGCTGACTTACCAGGTGAACTGAATCACTATTTTGATGATACGGAGCGGTTTGATGAGGATGACATTGAATTCCGCATCCTTCCCAAAGGCAAAGTCGTCATGTTTCATAACCGGCACAATCAGATACACAATATCATGCTCGATCATCCATTGCAGGGGCAGGTGACAAATGAGTATGAGCAGGCTGTTTCCGAGTTTTTAAAGGAGAAAGAAAGCTATATCAAGACGCATGAGAGGATAGGTGAGAAGATCGATGAAACAATTGAGATGCCCTCACTTGACACCCTCGACAATTACATGAAGCGTTTCCACTATACGATCCGATTTCAGTCGGAAAACAACCGTTACAATATTACCAAAATTATCTGCAACTTTATCAACGGAGAAAAGATTCTGTCCAGCGGAGAATGGAAAGAAGAGATGGATCCGGCACGTCTGAAAGATGTGTTCCTGCGTTTTGAGGATAAGATTCACAGATACTCCTGCTTCGTGTATTTCAACGAAGCGGAGATACTGCGGTTTTTTGATGAAGTCTTTGCAAAGCATGACGAACCATCGCAAGTAGAATTCATCATTCAGGTTGGAGACAAAAAGAATGATTTCTCCTTTTCTTTCAAGGCAGGCGAGCAGTACTATCCGCTGAAAGAGACGGAGATACGTCTATACATGAACGATGAAGAGGACGAAGGCATGCTTGTTTTTAAGAACTATAGGGGCAAGCGCAAGAATCTGCTCCACTTTATGAGCCTGTAATATAGCAGCCTTCCTCGATAAGTTTGAGAAGCGCATCAAGGGAATCTGCGTCGATCTTCTTGTCACGACCATTTACGCATAAGAGATAACGAGTGCCATCGATCGAAAAGACGAAATCCTGACTGCCGGAAAGAGTGTTTTCACGCGTTTGCATTCCGTTAGCATCTACCCAGTCTGTGTCGCCGTAGTATTTTTCCAGGGACTTGTCCGATACGTCGTATGTGAGGGAACCATAGTATATGGAGGAGTCATCCTCTGGATCCAGACCGATGGTCTTGCCATAGATATAATCGAGGTGATTAAATCCCGTAAGATGCCGTCCGCCGAGAATAGAAGTGTTTACAAGCTTGTCGTAGAGATACGGTTCCACTTTGTCATCCGGGCTGAGGTGATCAAAAAGGATCTTGGAGTAGCGTGCAAACCTTTGCCTGTCTTCATCGGAGATTTCATCATCGCTAGAGCCGTTCTTGTACGTGGTGTAATAGATTTTTCCGCCAATGACTGTTGCATAGTAGAGACCTTCTTCACTATAGGGAGGCGTTTGCTTCACCGAAGCAAAAACATGATCGTCAGTCTCTTCAAAGATCGTGATCTTCGGTGCATCCGGATCTTCCGGCCAATAGCCCCTCATGTTTCCGACATAGAGCCAGCCGAGGTCTTCTTTGAAGTCGGAGAGGGAAAGACATCCCGATTCTTCAAAATCTGCGTAAGTGACCAGACCATCGACCCCATTTCCGTCAGGATCAAGAAAACAGGTACTATTGTTAATCTTGAAGCGCATGGCCCCATAGTCTGTGCAATGAAATGAGTGCTTCATCCGGAGATCATCACATGCGGTGTAGATCAAAGTAGAATTTCCCACGACGATGGCATATTTCTTTAAGGCTTCTTCAATTGTATATTTTTCCTTCAGATTGCGGCTCGGATCCCAATACACGACGGCTTCGGGAAGCTCCGGTTCGTCAGAAGGCACGATCGTTCCGGTCGGAAGAATGAGCTGATGATATGAATTTGTATTTAGCGTCTGATAGCTATCTTTTGCCGATGCTTTTTTGCACCCGGAAACGGAGAGTAAAGTGGATAGGGTCAGAAGAGTTACGATCAAGATTTTTGCTGTTTTTTTCATATATGCTACCTCTCTTTTTTTTCGGTCTTTACACATAATAACAACTTTGGATGGGAAATCTTACATATGATTTTTCAAGACGAAAAAACCGCTTCTTGTTTGCCATTCGCTATATCTATATAATATTTTATGAATGCGGAATTAATTGGCGTCAGGATTAATATGTATCCGTGGAAGTTAGGAGAACAAGATGGATCAGCACTAGTAAGTTTATCGATGATACGTTTGAGAACGTGAAGTTTGCTGATATTAAATTTCAGGAGTGCTACTTCAAAAACATGGATTTCAAGAATACAGTGTTCGAGAATTGTTCTTTTAAGGATTGTTTGTTTGATGATTGTATATATACAGAAGAACAAGGAAAGATGTTTGGCATTATTTGTTGAGGAGCATTGATATGGCAGATGAGAAATCATGTGGAGCAATTGTTTTCACAAATGAGAACAATGTTAGGAAATATGTGATTATTCGTGGTGTCGGAATGTATCAAGGCTTCTGTGGCTTTCCTAAGGGGCATATGGAAGCGGGAGAAACCGAACGGGAAACGGCGCTCCGGGAAGTGAAGGAAGAAACGGGGCTGGACGTTGTCCTGTACGATGATTTCAGAATGACGGATGAACACATGTTAGCAAGAGAAGGCCGTCCGAATGATAAGAAGACGAATGTGTATTTTCTTGCGGAATTCCATGATCAGGAGATCATCGCACAAAAGTCTGAGGTATCAGAAATTGCGCTGATGGAGTTTAGCGAAGCACTGAATTGTCTTCAGTTTGAAAACTCGAAGAGAGAACTGACGGAAGCAGAACAGTATTTAAATAATCTGGCAAAACAGAAAGAAACGGAGAATGGCTAAGAGATTATGAGTCTTGAGATAAATCAGAAAATGGTAGAACGGCTTTGTGCCATCCCATGGTTTCAAAACTGTGGGAAGGATGTTTCGAATCTCGGATTAAAGGTTTCATCAAAAGAAGAAGTGATTAAACGAAATTCTTCTCTTAAATGGGGAAATACAGTTCTGGATTTTCAGGGTGATCTTACCGTTAAGCTTTGTAAGCGAGAAATATCTCATGAAGGTGATGAGAATAAGCTTTGGAATGGTTTGGTGAAGGAGTGGAAGCAAACCTATTTACCGCAGTTAGACGAGGTTTGGTGCACAAAGCTTGAAGAATTGGGCCTGAATACCAAAGAGGTTATCAGTATGGTTCGTTTCTGTGTTTTGGACATAGTTATGACTGATGCTTATAGGAGTATCTTTCCGGTCGATGACTTTTTTGAAAGACTTCTGGAGATATATGAATCGGGACATCTTCCGTGTGGATGGTCCGGTAAGAAAGACAAAGGAGCATTTTACATTTACTAGTATGAACCTGGATACTGTATTAATTGAAAACGGAATAGATGTACGCTCGATCAAGCAGATGCTCGCAGAAAAGAACTACAAAAAGTTGTACAGTTCTTTTCAGGATGCAATTGAGTGCATGTGTTTTGTAACGTCTGAAAATGAATTCGATGATTTTATATCCGATCACGGAGAAATCGATGAAGAAGCGTTCTTATTAGCGTTAGCCGCTGCCCGGTCTTTGTGCAGCTGTTATGGTGTAAATGAAGAAGAGGAGATGAAGGAATATCTGGAAGGACTTGATTGCGAATATTCGGTCTTGTTTAGTGATTGCTATGATGAAGGAACATATTACATTTTTCTTCAGTAGAGAAAAGGAGTGGTGATATGGAGAATATTGAATACTTACGAAAATACCACTACAGAGACAAGTATTCCTTGCTATATGGAATCAAATCCAATTGTCCACAGCAAAATAACAGGGTTAAAGTATGCCGGATACGCTTGCTTCGTATTCTGCGATTTTCTTTGCTTTCATCAGGCGCTTGATGTCGCGTTCTTTCCCATCAAAAAGCACTTGCCAGTATGTCCATAGTTCTCTCATTTTGTGGAGGACATTGATGTCCGGGGACATGACTTTCTGGTACTCGTGATAGAGCGTGTCGTGCAGTTTTCGAAATTTAGTAAAGTCCGTTTCTGATATAGTCCCCTTAAGCTTGTCAAGAAGAGAAGGATCGGAGATCAGGCCTCTGCCTGTCATGATGGGATCGAGGCTGCTGCTGAATGTGCTGACTAATTCTTCGTAGTCTTCGGCGCTATAGATATTCCCGTTATATACGAGCGGACATTTTACATGTTTCAGAGCATAGGCAAAGTATTCTTTTCGTGGTTCTCCTTTATAGAAGTCAGTGCGGATCCTGGGGTGTACGATCAGTTCGCTTACAGGAAAGGAATTGAAGATTCCTATCAGATCATGAAACTCTTCCGGGTCAGAGTACCCGAGTCTTGTTTTGATCGATATCTTTATTCCTTCTGATTCGGAATAGGAGTAGATGGCATCCAGAAACACTTGAAGCGCATCTGTTTCTTGCAGGAAGGCCGCACCTTTTCCTTTTGTGCAGACGGTGCCGGAAGGGCAGCCAAGGTTCAGATTAATCTCACTATAACCCATGGAGTGAAGTGCTTTTGCCGCATCAATAAAATGGTCGGACCGGCAGGTAAGGATCTGCGGGACCAGATTTATTCCTTCGTTGTTCTCAGGGGCGATATCTTTTTTCTCGCGGGGAGTCATCGGACAGTTCTCCGCCGGTGAAAGGAACGGCGAGAAGAACTTATCCACGTTACCGTAGATCGTGTTATAAGCATTGCGGAACACGTATGTTGTCACACCCTCAAGCGGGGCGCAGTATATCTTCATGCGATACGGATTTCCTTCCTGAAACTTCTCATGGATATATTCTATCACTCGTGTCCATCTCTGTTTTCACAAAATACCCTGTTGACAAAACCGACACGCGTGTCTATTATTAAAAACGACACGAGTGTCGGAAATGGAGGTGCTTCCCATGGCTACAAAAGGTGAGAAAACGAGAGAATTCATATTGGATAAATCGTATGCGCTTTTTGCTCAGAAAGGATTTAAGTCCGTCACCATGAAGGATATCTGTGAGGCAACGGATATGAGCCGCGGAGGACTGTACAGCCATTTTTCGAGCACGAAGGAGATTTTCGAAGCCATTATCCTTAGGATGACCGGTAATGCTGCCGATAACCTGTATTCGGAGATGGAGAAAGGTGTTTCTGCAGTGACGATCCTGAAGAAGACACTGCGCAATATGGAAGAGGAGATGAAGCATCCTGAGGATTCGTTAAGCCTCGCCGTATATGAGTATTCTGAAATGGTCGATTCGGATTCGATGATCAAGATCAATAAGGACGGCGAGAAGAAATGGGCTTCGTTTATCCGTTACGGAATCGAAAGAGGCGAGTTTAATAAAGTCAATGTCGACGAGATCGTCAGCATTCTGACTTATTCGTACCAGGGCGTTCGAATGTGGAGCAGGATTATTCCGCTTAAATCGCAAACGATCAGATCGATCACTAACCACATCGAATATCAGTTAATTGGAGGCAGAAAATGAATATTAGAAGATTTAATACAGAGGACGCGAAAACTGTGTCCGACCTTATAAGAAAGACAATCAAGATTTCCAACGTGAAGGATTATCCTGCGGATATCATTGACATTCTCGATAAGACAGAAACACCGGAACATGTTATTGAAAGAGCCGGCTGGACGCATTTCTATGTTGTCGAAGACGAGAAGCAGATCATCGGCTGCGGTGCAATCGGTCCGTTCTGGGGCAAAGAGGACGAGAGTTCTCTATTTACGATCTTCGTGGATCCGGAGTATCAGGGAAAAGGCATCGGGCGGTCCATAATCGAAACACTCGAAACGGACGAGTTCTTTCTCCGCGCCAAAAGAATCGAGATCCCGGCATCCATTACGGGCGTGCCTTTCTATAGAAAGTTCGGATACGATTATAAGGATGGAATAACCGAACCTGATGCCGAACATATTATCCGACTGGAAAAGTTCAGAGGATGATCCACTGATTGATAAGTGATTAGTCACATTCATTTTCAGCACTTTTGGTATTCTTAATATGAGGATGATCGTATTCATCGAGAAAGAATCAGTAAGGAGTTGAATATGAATAAACGAATCACCAGAAGAGTCCTTTCCTCGCTGATGTGTGGTGTGCTTTTAACCTGTACGGTCGGATGCAATAACAAAAAGACTGAAACTACACCATCAGATGTGGAGTCGACTAAGACCGCTTCCCAAACGGAAGCAACGACCACACCGAAGGAAACAACAACTGAGAAGACTTCTGTGACAGAGGAAACAACAACCGCGCAGGAGACGCAGGATGACCATATTAAGGTAGGCCTGGTATTTACATTGGGTAAATATGAGCAGGATGATAATACATCCAATGGTATGGAAGATATTGAGTGGATCATTCTTGCGAAAGAAGACAACAAGATCCTGGTAACCAGTAAATGGGCACTGGACCAAAAGCCCTATAATGAAACCAGAACAGATGTTACATGGGAGAACTGTACGCTTCGCCAATGGCTGAATGGATCGTTCTATGATACCGCGTTTACGGAAGATGAGAAGAGTCATATTCTCAGCTCGACAATTTCAGACAGGGAGAATCCGGAATATGGTACCGCTCCGGGTAACAGTACATCGGACAAGGTCTTTGTTCTCAGTATAGATGAGTATGAGAAGTACTTTGCCTGGGAGGAAGAACATCACTGTGCCAGAACAGATTATTGCCTGAAAAAAAGTGTAAGTCCAGACGGCGTCTGGTCTATATGGCTTCGTTCGCCAGGATATACAGCAAAGCATGCTGCATATATCGAATATGGCGGTATTACTAACACCTATGGCCTTTATGTTGATCGAAGTCGCGTAGCGGACTATTACAATTGTACTATTCGCCCGGCGATGTGGATCGATATTGAATCCTTAAATATCTCGACTTATCCGAATAACGGATATGATCCGGAACAATGGGAAATATCGGTATAAAGCAAGAAAGACTCTTTACGGTTTGTGAGGAGTCTTTTTTGTGAAACCGGGAAGTTGAAACATTTAAAAATGGTTCCATATAGAACCTTGACGAATGATAGTTCCATATAGTACTATTTATTCGTAGACCTTATATGCTCCGGAGGCTATATGGAATCAAGAACAGGTTTTTTAATCTCACAGATCAAGCAGGTTCAGTCACGCATCTTTCAACGTCTGCTTCAAGAAAGCGGCGTAGAGGAATTCAATGGACCGCAGGGACGCATCCTTTATGTGCTTTGGCAGAAGGATGAGGTGCCGATCGTTGAATTATCCCAAAAAACGGGCCTTGCCAAGAATACACTTACGGCAATGCTCGGGCGTATGGAAGAAGCCGGCCTGATCGAGAGAAAAGCGGCCGCATCTGATAAGCGGCAGTCACTGATCGTTCTGACGAAAAAGGCCAGAAATCTTCAGGGAAAGTACGATGAAGTATCACAGAAGATGAACGAGATCTTTTACAAAGATTTCTCTCAGAAAGATGTGGTGATCATCGATCAGTTCCTTGACCGGATCCTTCTTAATCTCGAACAATCAGAACGCGCTCCTCGAAATGGAAAGGAAGAATAACATGACAAAGGTACAAGTAAAAAATTGGAACGATTTTTGCCCGCAGCAGCTCTTTTTGTACGGCACATATAAAGAAGACGGAACGCCGAATTTCGGACTTTTCTGCTGGTTCAGTTATATCTGGACAACGGAAGATGAGTACGGCGGAGACGGTCTGGGCGTAATGGCCTGTATTGGCGGTGAGAAACTGACCAAGGACCTCATCCGTAAGAACGGCGTATTCTCTGCAAATCTGGTTACGGAAGAACTGCTTCCGCTTGCCGACTATTACGGAGGTACCGAAGGAAGAGCGCACGATGACAAGATGAAGTTTGCTCCTACAGTTGAAAAAGGTGTAGTCCTCAATGTTCCTACGATCGCGGAAAGCCCGGTCAGCATGGAACTGAAGGTTATGCAGGAAATCAATCTTGCCAGTGGAAGCGATGTGTTCCTGTGTAAGATCGTGGGCGAAACCATGAGAGAGGATCTGACAAATAAGGACGTTCCTTTCATCGAGCGTTTCAAATCAGTCAAGCAGGTGTTGGCCGGTGGCGAAGAGCGTTATGTCAGCAACGATGGACGTGATCTGGGCGCCTGGGGCGAACCGATGAAGAACCTGTAATAGCGGATTGAAGACGAAGAGTCTATGCCATATTCCGAACGAAAAGAACTTAACCATATTTTTTGCTTTGTTGACATATGTCAGAAATGGTGCTATACCATAAATGACATATGTCAGAAATGAGGTGGTCTGATGCCGAGAAAACCAAGATGCAGGTGTATAGGTGCTTTCCCGGACTACTGGACATTCGGACCTGAGGATCCTTCTGCGGAGACGGTCTTGATGACGCTCGATGAGTTCGAGACGATCAGGCTGATCGATAAAGAAGGACTGACACAGGAAGAGTGTGCGGCCAGTATGGGTGTTGCCAGAACGACAATTACGGGTATCTATGACAGTGCGAGACGAAAGATCGCAATGGTGCTTGTTGATGGTAAGAAACTTCAGATCAGCGGAGGCTCGTATCAGCTTCGCGGAGCGGAGCCGGAGCAGGTCAGCAAGAAAGGAAGTAATGTAATGAGAATCGCAGTAACTTTTGAAGATGGTAATGTTTTCCAACACTTCGGACATACGGAGCAGTTTAAACTCTACGATGTAGAGGATGGCAAGATCGTTAAAAGTCAGGTGATCGATTCCACAGGAAGCGGACACGGTGCCTTAGCCGGTTTCCTGAAGATGGCAGATGTAGATGCCTTGATCTGCGGTGGAATCGGTATGGGTGCGCAGATGGCACTCGCTGAAGCAGGAATCAAGCTTTATGGTGGCGTGCAAGGTGACGCTGATGCAGCAGCTGCAGCGCTTGCCGAGGGCCGGCTTGAGTTTGATCCGGACGCGAGATGTGATCATCACGATCACGGGGAAGAGCACGATTGCGGCCATGGCGGACACGGTTGCGGACATGGAAGCTGCCACAGTTGATCCGTACTATTTGAGAATAGAAAAATGAGTAAAAGTGCTTTGGGCGAATACAATTCAAGTGGGGCGAAGAAGTGCAAAGTAATACTTACACCTTTAGCCGAAACAGACTGGGAACAGTTTATCAAGGACAATCAGGAAGCTTTTAACTATGGCGCGATGGAAGAATTCGGCATGCGTGATGACCATTTCGAAGAAGATGGACAGATCATTTCACGCGAGACGATCGAGCGCTCGATCGATGGTGGAGAAGCATACCGTATTATCTGTGACGGCCACCCCGTTGGCGGTGTCATAATCAGAGTTGAAGGAAATAAAGGCGACCTCGATATTCTGTTTGTTTCTCCACGAGTTCACAGCAAAGGTATCGGCTATGCCACCTGGTGTGAAATCGAGAAACTTCATCCGGAAGTTACAATATGGGAGACAGTCACTCCGTATTTTGAAAAGAGAAACATTCACTTCTATGTGAATCGTTGTGGCTTTCATATTGTCGAGTTCTTTAACAGCCATCACCCGGATCCGAATGACCCGGATGCAAAGCCCGGTGAACCTGACGATCAATTCTCGGACGGCATGTTCCGTTTTGAAAAACGCATTTAAACTGATTTTGGATGACTCTCCATGATGATTTATGGAGAGTCTTTTACATATAAAAAAGCATCTTGTTTGCTCAAAACGGGATGCTTTATAATTGTCTTATGATGTCTTTTTATCCTGGGAGGTGAGCGGATGGAACAGAAAGAAATCAGCACACATAATTATGGTCTATGTCTGTTTTCAATGGACAAGATGAAAGCCTTTTTGAAAGAAGAGGGGTTGATTTCCAGAAAACCACTGGTTCTCCTTCAAAAGAGCAAAAATATCTTCTTAAACAGCATAAAGACAGGCGCCTGGGTTCCGATACCGGAAATTGATTCCGGTCACTATGCGCTCAGTGTGGATGGTTTCGATGAGCCGTTTGATGATTCGTGGGAAGAACTCTTTTCCTATGATGGTTTCAACCTAGAAGTCGCAAACGGAATATGGGTATCCGACACCGGGTCATTTCTGGACTTTGATCCTGCGGATTATGAAGGTGAAGGCCGCGAGATAAAAGGAGCGTATGGTACCGTACAATACAACTCCTCCACCCTGCGTTGGCAGAAAGATATGGTCGGCAGCCTAAGTAATTCGGACATCTGGTACGATCTTCCAGCAGGAAAGTATCTTGTTTCCATTCACGGTTACGCAAGAAAGGATGCCGGAAAAGAACCGAGAAAAGCAGGAGAACTCACCAGTGGTTTCCGGTTCTCTTTCGTGAAAACGGATGATTTCAAAGAATGTAGAAATCCGAGAGAATCCGATGATTACGAATTCAATGTCGAGTGGCTCCGCTATTCTTATCCGGGAAAAGTTTGCTGGCTTCCCAAAAAGGAAAGCGGCATTAAGTGGCCGATCCGTGAGCCACGTTTAAAAGCCTCGATCGCACTTCTTTTGGAAGATGGCAGGAAGTGTAATCTGAACATCAAATTCGATTCTGCAGATACCGAGCAGGAAGGGGTTACCCATTGCCGGGTCACACGCGGCGTCCTGGCCCCGAAAGATTTTTCTCTGGAAAGCGGCAAAGAATACACGATTTATGAATGCACGAGAAGCCGAGGAAAAGATAAGTTCAAAGAACTTGGAGAACTGGTTCTGTCGTAAAAGACAGGCATTTTTCCTATATTCGATTCTCGAGAGATTGCAAAAGTGGCACGACTTTTAGTATAATTGTTGCAAAAGTGGCACGAGTTTTGCAGGAGGGAGAACATGTATCGGGATATCTTGAATGATTTGGAACAGTGGAAAAACAAGTCTCGAAGGAAGCCTTTGCTCATCACAGGTGTTAGACAATGCGGGAAAACTTACATTGTTGATAAGTTCGCAGAACTGTATTTTGAAGGGTATGTTAAAGTGAATTTTGAGTCGGAAGAGAAACTCTCCGCCATTTTCGACTATGATTTCGATGTAAAAAGAATTATCACTGAATTGGAAAGACATTTAAATATTCAAATCAATCCTGGAAAGACACTTGTTTTTTTTGATGAGATACAGGAATGCCCACGAGCGATTACAGCGTTGAAATACTTCTGTGAGAACATGAGAGACTTGCATATTATTTGTGCTGGATCATTACTTGGAGTTGCACTGAAAAAACAGCAAATATCTTTCCCCGTAGGAAAGGTCAACAGATTGAAACTGTATCCCATGAGTTTCAAAGAATTCGTTATTGCCAGTGGCAGAACTGATCTGATTGAAGCTCTACAAGATTGGCCATTCGATAGGCCGATTCCTGAATTGTATTCTGTTCCGATGAAAAAACTATTGAAGGAGTACTATGCTGTCGGCGGAATGCCGGAGGCAGTCAAGACCTGGATCGATACACATGATTTTGATGAGGTGGAAGAGGTTCAAAACGAAATACTGAGTGACTACGCAGATGATTTTTCAAAACATGCGCCGGTGAGTGAAGTGCCGAAAATCCGATTGGTATGGGATTCGGTGCCGGTACAGCTGGCTAAAGATAACAACAAATTCGTATTCTCTCATGTGAAACAAGGAAAACGCTCTGCTGACCTGGAAGATGCTCTGCAATGGTTGTGTGATGCGGGATTGGTAATTAAGACAGAACTGGTTGAAAAACCAGAAACTCCCTTGTCCGGATTCGCTGACAAGACATACTTTAAGGTGTATATGTCTGACGTTGGGCTTCTGCGTGCAAAATCGAGGCTTTCTCCTAAGTCGATTATGGAAGAAAATATTCTCTACGATCGATATAAAGGCGCATTTGTCGAAAACTATGCTTTGAATGAACTCATATCTATCGGATATGAAGCGTATTTTTGGCGTTCGGGAAACTCAGCAGAAGTGGACTTTCTTATCGAGCATAAAGAGAAAATGGTTCCGGTTGAGGTGAAATCTGCTGATAATACACAGGCGAAGAGCTTCAAACAGTTTTGTAAGTTATATGAGCCGAAAAAGGGACTGAAACTTTCGGCAAAAAACATAGCCAAAAACAATTGCGAATCAACAGTCGCTTACAGTATTCCTCTGTATCTTGAGTGGAATCTGTACAAGTATCTTGAGGAGTAGAAGAAGGAGTCACATAGAGAAAAATGCAACTGACATAATCCCGCAAGAAATGAAATGTTTTGCATATTTCGGTTTGATAGACTGCATATAGGAGGTGGAAGTGTATGAATAATAATAGACCAGTCACTACACTATATATGCTGATGTCTGTAGACGGTAAGATCAGTACCGGTGTTACGGATGACATGGATGTGGATAAGGATCTTTCCAAGATCAAGGGCGTCAGGGAAGGCCTGCACCAGTACTATGAGATCGAGCAGACGACGGATCTGTGGTCGTTTAATACAGGACGTGTCCAGGCGAAGATGGGCGTAAATGAAAAGCCGTCTCCGAAGAAGAGCCCGGTGTCATTTGTGATCCTGGATAATCATCATCTTACTAAACAAGGCGTGCAGTATTTCTGTGCGTTATCAAAAGAATTCGTGCTCGTGACGACGAATCCCGAACATCCTGCATTCGGAGTGGAGGCGGATAATCTACATATCATCATGCAGAAAGAATTATCGCTTTCTGAGATGCTTACGATGCTGAGAAAGGACTTCGGTTGTGAGCGTATCACGATCCAGTCTGGTGGCACGCTGAACGGAATGTTCCTTCGTGAAAAACTCTTCGATTATGTTGACATCGTCGTTGCCCCAGTGCTTGTTGGAGGAAAGGATACAGCTACTTTGATCGATGGAGAATCGCTTCGGAACGGATGCGGCCTGGATCAGCTCGGCGCACTTCAATTGATCGAGTGTATACCGTTGGTTGACTCCTATATCCGACTTCGGTATAAAGTGATTTGATGTTGGAAAGAAGAACGGTTAAAACGAAAAAAGGCCTTCAGTTTCCTGCAGACCTTTTTGAAGTTTAACAGAACAGTAGATCTTTTTGAATTATAGTTAGAGAAATTCGTGTTTACTTGAATAGGTCTTGTCTGACAACAACTAATTCTTCAGCTACTTTGCGGCAGAATGCTAATCGTTCTGATTCTGTTAGTGAATTAGAGAATGATACTTCATCTCCGATTATTTTGAAATATCGTGTAAAAGCAGGCTCTTCAGTTACAATTTTTCGAAGTGTCTGGCACCAGTTATAGTTATGAATTATCAGATTTTTATGCTTAACACTTCTTCCGGAAGCAATCCACGCATCGCGTTTGTTCTCCAACCGTACCCAATCTAATAAAGCTATCACTGATGCGTTGAATTCTTCAATATTATATTTATTGATGAGACTAAACGCTTCCTCAATCGCTTTATTATTTTCTGTTCTATAATCGTTATACATCTCTACAAGATCTTTCATTATTTTTTCCTCCCGTAATTTTTGTATACATGAACAATTATCTCTTCATCCGATTTAAACTCAGCTTTTCTTCCGCTCGACTTTTGGAAAAAATGCTCGGCTCTGTAAGATTTTAATTCACTCTTGATTGGATCATACTTAATCCCATTGAAATAGTCCATGGCGTGAATACCTTCATGAAGAACAGAGCTTACTAAATCTGCTGAGCTTCTACGAATATAAATCTTGCCATTCTCGTGCCTTCCAACGACCTTACGATCCGGAGTTACATAAAAATCAAACAAATCATCGCCAAGTATGTTAAGGCTAATCATTTTACTGCCAATTTTATCAGCGACAATAGTTGATTCAGTAGTAATCCCTTTAAGTTTGCGCAATAATTCATTTCTTGAAAGGTAATTTACCCTGTCAGAATTGTTTGTAGTAGATTCTTTGTTTTCGCTTAGTTTTTTCCCGTAAGTGTTTCCGAACCCACCATGATATCCAGCTCCCATTATATCACCTCCTTAGAGGAGTTTCTTGCTTTTTTGAACTCACTTTCGAAGTGAATAATCTTGATTCCCATATCTCTGTATTTTTGAAATATCGAATCAGGACAAGATCCGTAGACTATGATTGCAATAGGCTGAAGTCTCTTGATGACTACCTCCAAACCTTTGACAAAGATGTCTCGATCCTGAAGATTCTTAAGAGTACCATGTGTGCCAACTGCTATGGTCGAGCGTTTGGAGAGACCATCTGTACAGAACCGGAATGTCCTTTTATCCCCGTAACGAAGATTTGGAATAACCTTAACACCATTCGCGTGGAGCCACGCACCAATTGCTCTACTTCGGTAAATATTCCATAGTTGCATTATCAACGGCATGTCTCTGTATAGACTCCAATCGGGAAGTATGACCCCGTTGTAGCGTTGGAGAATCAAAAGATATCTCTTGGGATTTCTCCACAAACGCTCAAACAAGTAATCATCCTCGTAGAAATGTACCCAGTAGTCGTAATTATTTGCTGATATGCACTTTGAAAACGGTATTAGCCTGTTTGGTATATCGTAACAAGGGTAAATTACAGGGAATTCAAAAAATCCGGCAAAATTTGCCAAAGATACTAAAAATGCATTAAAGACGTCTTTGCATCCTTTACGGATACCATTTTCTTTCGACATAAATTATGCCCTCCTTGTTGGAAAAATAGCGTTTTAAAGTAATAGAAATCATGCTGATTCCTTCTCGTAATTGATTTTTCCCTTGGGGTGTGGCATAATAACTTTGCACATTTAGGATGCTTGCATCCCAAGGAAATACACCTAATAAGCTGTTCTGGTTTATGGGTGTTTTTTCTTTTGTATTCTTATTACAGACATACGCACCACTCCTTTCTTCACCAGCGGCGTGAGTTCCAACGGTCGCGTTCGCGTTGCATATTGAACTCTTCCTCATAATCAAACTGATTACAAGGACAAAGATGATTTATTAAGGGAAGATACTTTTCTAATATTATGTCATCATATTCCTTTTCGGCTCTGGAACGCCATTCCTCGACAGTGTTTGAAATCGTTTTTATTCTTTTCTGAGCAGCGGGTTCCGAAACGCCAAAGTTTTCTACAAGAAACGGTACAGATATCCTAATGCCTCGATGTTGCAGATATCGTAATAACTGCTCCGGCATAAGTATTTGAGCCGCATATGCATTGGCTTCAACCTCTTGCTTGTCATAAAGCTCATTGTGTTCATCACATTTCTTATGTTCCATATCACTATGTCCTAGTTCGTGTAGAATGGAAAAGTTAATGTGTGTGACTGGTTTAGCATCATCATAGAAAATAATCATTTTGCCATGGTATCCCATTAGAGCAGCTGATTCGCTTCCAAAATCTCGCATGTCAACACAATACTCTTTGGCCTTTCTATACGATCTACAACGTATGTCTGTTCTTTCCTTTATAAGTTCTTTGGAAGAGAAAGGAAAAGAATTAATGGCTTCGGTTGTAACAAGTAATATATTTGCTTTAGTGTAAGCCAACTTAAAATCCGGTTTCACTTTAATCCTCCTCGTCATCGTCCCAGATATCATCAAAGACGCTTTTTAGGATGTTCTCAGCTTTTTTTAGTTGCTCAGGATCAAGCTTGTCGAGGTTCCTTTGAATGTAGTAAAGATCCTCGTTACTTGGATCAGCGTTTGCTTTACCTAGAAGATAGTCTGTAGAAGTATCCAGGATTTTGGCGATGCGCAGTAAAACATCAGAGTTAGGAGTTCTAACACCTTTTACATAATTTGACATTGCCGCTTCTGTTATGTTAGCTTTTTTTGCTAGCTGGCTTTGATTTAGATTATGTTTCTCCATTAGTAAAGCTATCCTCTCAGCAAATATAGACATTTTCATTCCTCCTAAATGATGATCTTAATGAAATTATAAAAACGTTAAGTGTCTATGTCAATACCATCCGTAAAAAATTAGTGTGTTTGGTGGTATTATAATGCTTATATAAACGAAATTATAAGATGCGCCGTATTGGGGTGTTCATATTAGAATGAAAGTGAATTGTCTTGAGAATTACCTGCAAGCCAGACAGACAACAACTCTCAGACTGCTATTCTCGCAAAAATAGAAAAGCGATTTGTTCAATCCTTTTGTAGGTAGGTGTATACCGTTGGTTGACTCCTATATCCGACTTCGGTATAAAGTGATAAGATAACATCATTCGAATGCGAAACATTTGAATGAGTTTCGCTATATGTCAGGGTGATGAAATTGAACAATAACGAAATGATAGATCAAGTAAAAAACTTCTGGAATGAGACATCCGATTCGGATTGGTACAAGTCTCTGAGAACGGATGAGAGAATTAACCGTTTGAAAGAGAAGCCCGAGTCAGCTTTTCATCCCGCGGTATATGAATTGATCCGTAAATATCTTCCGGATATGCAAGGAAAGCGTATTCTTCTTCCTTCGAGTGGGGATAATCACGCGGCATTTGCACTTGCTATGATGGGTGCAAAAGTAACTTCAGCGGATATCAGCGAACGTCAGCTTGAAAGCGCATCGGAGATTGCAAAACAGCTTGGATTGGATATCGAGTTTGTTTGCGACGATACGATGAAACTGTCCCATATCGCTGATCAGGCTTACGATATGGTGTTTACATCCAATGGAACCCTTTCCTGGATCAGTGATATCGAAGGAATGTATAGTAATGTGCAACGTGTTTTGAAACCCGGCGGATACTCTATCATGTACGATATGCATCCATTCAACAGACCTTTTTCCGGAGAAGCATGGAAAGAACCGAGCATTGTGAAGTCGTATCACGACGTTCTCCCGGATCTGCACTGGAGAATGCAGGACATTCTTAATGCTCAGATCAAAGCTGGATTGAGTATCTGTGAATTAGCGGAACTGCCTGCAGTAGATGCTTCTTTCTGGTTTTCTTATGCCGAACTTTCGGAGAAGAACCCTGAAGAGCTTGAGGGAATAAACGATTGGAAAAAGAACCCTATGGCGGCGCTTCCAGCATGGGTAACCGTGATTTCCAGAAAGAACGGATGAATTCAAAGCGATAAGCGAGGAAAAGAAATGTTTAGAGAGATGAGACGATTCAAACAGCAGATCACGGATGAGGAGTGTAAAGAGGTATTGCGCTCGGAGCCTCGAGGTGTGCTGTCTGTCATCGGAGATGATGGTTATCCGTATGGCGTGCCGATGGATCATTGGTATTCTGAAAAAGATGGAAAACTCTATTTTCACTGTGCCAAAGAGGGACATAAACTTGATGCGATTCGGGCATGCGATAAAGTTAGTTACTGTGTAATGGATAAAGGCTATCGTAAGGAAAACGAATGGGCACTGAATATCCGCAGCGTGATCGTTTTCGGCCGCATGAAGATCGTCGAGGATGAGAACAAACGAATCGAAATCGGAACGAATCTCTGCCGCAAATTCACTGACGATGAGTCATATATTGAGCGAGAAATTAAGAACGCACTGCCGAGAGCACTGTGTTTAGAACTGACACCGGAGCATATTACAGGGAAGCTTGTGAATGAATCCTGACTTGCAATTCATGCTATCATGTGACAGAATGATGATAGCATGATGATAGTATGAATCAGGAGAGAAAAATGGCTATGACGCCCTATCAGCCGCCTTTTACAATAACGTCGGAGATTCTTTCGCTCACGTTCGAAATAGGGGAATTGATCGGACGGATCAATTCCTTGTCCACGCTCTCGACAAGTCCGGTATTGAGAAGAACGAACCGGATCCGATCGATTTATTCTTCACTTGCCATTGAACAGAATACGCTTAGCCTTGCTCAGGTAACGGACGTTCTTGACGGGAAGAGAGTTCTTGCTCCGCCAAAAGATATCGCTGAAGTAAAGAATGCCTATGAGATTTACGAGCATCTTGAGGAATTGGATCCTTTTGATGCTGACGATCTTATAAAATCACATGGAATCATGGTACGCGGTCTTGTTGATGAAGCCGCACAATTTCAAAGTGGGAATGTCGGAGTAGTGGATTCAAAAGGACAAATCATTCATTTCGGTACGCTTCCACAATATATTCCGGATATGGTTGAAAAGCTCTTGAGCTGGGTGAAGAACAGTGATCTTCCTATGCTGATCAAGAGCTGTGTGTTTCACTACGAATTTGAAGTGATCCATCCGTTTGCAGATGGTAATGGTCGAGTCGGACGGCTCTGGCACACGCTTTTACTTTCCAGGTGGCAGAGCGTGTTTGCCTGGCTTCCGGTCGAGTCGATCATTCATGACCGGCAGGCGAAGTACTATGAAGCCATAAATGATTCGAATCAGCAAGCGGATTCCACTCCGTTCATAACATTTATGCTCAGCGCAATCAAAACCGCAATCCTTGAAACGATTGCTGCTTCTGAAAAGGCACGCAAGATCCAAATAAAAACAGGATCAGAAGACCGCTGGACAATTGTCGAGAAGTGGCTGAAAAAGCACACAAGAATGCGAAATGCGGATCTTCAGAATCTGCTTGGGATCTCTACTGCAACGGCGAGTCGTTTGCTCCGGAAGTGGACATCTGAAAGCAAGATAGTAAAAGAGAGGAAAGGAAGTTACTGGACATATCGATTAAGGACATGACCGATATGCATTGAATATGTATAACCATGGATAAGAAAACACGAAAAAGAAGACTACTCATACTACTTGGAATCATACTTGCGTTCGTCGGAATCTCTCTGCTTTTTGAGATCCCGGTGACCGAGAAGATTCAAATACCGAACACGACTGATCCTTCGGTCAAATGTGTCCTGGTCACTGACCTGCATTCATGCAGTTATGGAAAAGACCAGAAAACACTTGTGTCTTTGATCAAGAAGCAGGAGCCGGACATTATCTTTCTCGGTGGAGATATCTTTGACGATAAACTCGACGATGAAAACACAAAGGTCTTTCTGAAAACAATTGTGAATATCTGCCCTTGTTTTTATGTGACAGGCAACCATGAATACTGGAGCGGCCGTGTTGATGAAATGTGCGCATATACCGAAAGTCTTGGCATAACAGTTCTTCGAGGTGCTTGTTCCTCGATTACGATCAATGGGAAAAAGATCAATGTATGTGGTGTCGATGACCCTACATATTTATTTTTGGAAGACTGGAAGAAACAAATGGATCAGGCCTGGTTGGAAACAACAGAGGATGCCTATAAGATCCTGCTTACGCATCGTCCCGAAAAAGTAGATGTGTACACGCAGTATGATTTTGATCTGATCCTTTCCGGACATGCCCATGCCGGACAAATCCGGGTCCCGTTTCTGAACAGAGGAGTATATGCTCCGGATCAGGGTTTCTTCGCGAAGTATGTCAGCGGGCTTTACGAGTTGAAACCGGGAGAGTATCTCATCGTCAGCCGCGGTCTGGCAAGAGAAAGCACGCCTTTGCCCCGTTTCTTTAATAATCCGGAAATCGTCGTGTTTGAAATCTAAAGTGGAGTTTACTGCAATGCGTGATGAAGAAATAATCGAAGTGAATAAGAACTACTGGGATGAGCACGCGGATCTGTGGTTTGGAACCACAGCACTGCCGGAGTATGGTGTGCGTTTCCCGACAGAAGACGACTTGCATCTGTTTGGTGATGTAAGTGGGAAAAGCATGCTGGAGATATGCTGCGGAAGCGGTCATTCATTACTTTATAACGCGAATAAAGGTGCAAAAGAACTGTGGGGAATCGATCTTTCCCAGAAGCAGCTCGACAACGCTTCCGGACTTCTTGCGGACAACGGCTGTTCGGCCAAGTTGATTTGCGCAAAAATGGAAGATGAACTGGATGTTCCGAAAGAGTATTTTGACTATGTGTATTCCATCTATGGAATCGGCTGGACTACAGATTTGCAGGGTACTTTTGATAAGATCGCTTCTTATCTGAAGAAAGACGGCATCTTCATTTTCAGCTGGCATCACACGCTGAATTACTGCATTGCCTGGTCATGCAAAGAGAGAAAAGACGTCTTTGATGAAGACAAACTCGTGATGACGAAAAGCTATTTTGATGAGTCGTACTTTGCGATGCCGGTCGATGACAGCGAGATTATTCTGTGCAATCGAAAAATATCGACATACATCAATGCTTTGGCCAAAGCCGGATTTGTCATCGAACAACTCGTTGAAGAAAGCGATCAGGCATCTATTAATGCAGAAGGAGATCTGGATCCCAAGACGAGAAAAGCAAAGATGCTGCCGATTTCGTTTTGCATAAAGGCGAGAAAACTGTAAAAGAAGTATCTGAAAAGATCGGATGGAAAGTTTTACTGCTCAGTCATTGATTTTAGTGTAAAATGTTTTAGAAGTCTCAGTATAAACTGTATTGCTAGTGGGAGGAACACTTATGAGAATTGACAGAAAGAAGAAATATACGTTTCATAACAATGTAGACTTCTGCGTAGGAACAGGACGTATGGGCCTGGCACTTACCAAGGAATACCAGGACGAATTGCGGATCGTCCAGGAAGAAATCGGATTTAAGCATATCCGCGGACATGGACTCTTTTGCGAGGATATGGGTATTTACGAAGAAAAAAGATGGGGAAAGAAGAGATCTTTCTGCTACAATTTCACCTATCTTGACCGTGTAATGGACAGCTATATCGAGCAGGGGATCGAGCCTTTTCTCGAACTCGGTTTTATGCCTGGTGCACTGGCATCTGGTACACAAACGATTTTCTACTGGAAGGGAAATGTCACCCCTCCGAAAAGCTATGAGAAGTGGGCTGAACTGGTCATGACGACGCTTACCCATCTCTGTGACCGATATGGCCGTGACCGTGTCGTAAACTGGCCGGTCGAGGTCTGGAACGAACCGAACCTTCCTGGTTTCTGGAAAGATGCCGATATGGAAGAATACTTCAAATTGTTTAAGATCACCTTTGAAGCGGTGAAAAAGGTCGATTCCCGTTTTCAGGTCGGCGGACCTGCCGTATGCGGCGTGAAAGATGAGTTCTGGATCAGAAGTTTCCTGGATTTCTGCCGCAAGGAGAAGCTTTCTCCGGACTTTATCACCAGACACCATTACACGACGGAATTGCCTCAGTTCAAAGGTCATTTTACATATCAGAAACTGTCTGATCCTTTCCTGGGTTTTGACAACCTGAAAACGTCACGTGTAGCAATTGATTCTTATAAAGAGTTCAAAGGGCTGCCGATCCATATTACGGAGTTTAATACTTCTTATACACCTACCAACCCGATCCACGATACGAACGAGAATGCGGCGTATATTGCTCACCAGTTATCGCATCTTGGTGATGTCAATGAATCCTATTCCTACTGGACTTTTGGAGATGTATTTGAAGAAGCAGGTATTCCACATACCCAGTTCCATGGTGGATTCGGCCTTGTTGCAGCCGGTGGCGTAAGAAAGCCGACTTTCTGGACATTTGCATTCTTTAAAAGATTGCAGGAATTGTCGGGACGCTGCATTTATAAGGACGAAGACTGCGTGATCGTCGAGAGTGAGGATAAGAAAGAAATCCGTGGTATTGTCTGGAACAGGGAAAAGAAAACGCTGAAGAAGAGTTTTACATTGCCTGTAAAAGAGAAAAAGCAGACCTGTATCCGTCAAACGGTAGATCCGGTTACCACCAATCCTTTGAAGCTTTGGCACGATATTGGAGAGCCTGCTGCACCATCTCAAGCCCAGCTTGAACTTCTGAAACGGGCAGATTCTCCACTGATCACTTCGAAGATCATGACGGCAACTGACGGAGATGTGAAACTGGACTTCAGTATCCGTGGTTTCGGTGTGGAATACTTCACATTGAAATCCTGTGAGATGACCACGGATCAAGGTTACGATTATTCAAGAGTGGTTCGGGGATCAAATTGATTTTGAAAGTTGGCATTTGAGGAAAAGAAGAGCGGGAGAAGAAATCTATGGCGGAGAAAACAGTATTTTTAACGAGCTGGCTTGGTGGCTGCATCAAGGTGGAGGGGAAACGGCATCCTTCTGTTCTGGCAGAAGCAAATGGTCTTTTGAACCGGATACGCGAGTATTGGAAGCCGGAGTCCAGAGTCCTGATGCTCTGCGCATCACCGGATGATCACGAAAAGAATGACGATGTCTTTTCTTGTTTCCGACGGGCTCTTCCAATGAGTGGTCTGACTTGTTCCCGTGTCGTGATGTGCGATGACCGTAACGAGCAGGAAGCGGAGCGGATCGATGAAACTGACGTAATCATCCTGACCGGCGGACATGTGCCTACGCAGAATGTTTTTTTCAAAAAGATCAGACTTCGTGAGAAACTCTCTGATTTTGAAGGATTAGTTCTCGCGTGGAGTGCGGGTTCGATGAATTGTGCCGAGACTGTTTATGCCGGACCGGAATTGCCGGGCGAATCAATCGATCCGGACTTTCAGCGATGGATATCCGGCCTCGGATTAACGAAAGTCCAGATCTATCCGCATTTCCAGTCGCTTCGGAATGAATATCTTGACGGAAAACGTCTGATCGACGATATAACGTTTGATGACAGTGTGGGACACGAATTTATCGCCTTAAATGACGGAAGTTATATTGTAAATGACGGATCTGGTGAGATACTTTATGGTGAAGCCTATCGCATCAAGGACAGAACAATCGAGAAGATCTGCCAGGATGGCGATTCGATCAGATTATAACAGGAACAGTTTTTTTGAATCGGAAAGGAAAGAGAAGTAAAAGGATCTATGTTGAGAAAGAAGAATAACCTCGGAACGAAAACAGTAAGTCTGGTTTTGTCAGTAGCCATGATGGTTTCAGTAATGGCCTCCTGCGCGAAGAAAGAAGAGACGGCTAAAGTAAGTGAAACGACGTCGGCCGCTGCTACTACACCCGCTACAGCGGAAGAAACTACAGAGACAACGACGGAAGCGACAACCACGACGGAAGCGACAACCACGACGGAAGCGACAACCACAACAGAAGCAACTACTACTGAAGTAACCACGACAACAGAAGAACCGACTACTGAACCGGAACCGGAGCCGACGACCGAAACCATTGACCCGAATCGGGATCTGACCTGTTATCCTTACGAGGAACTGGAATTACCGGAGATGACCGAGCAACAGAGAAAGATCTACGATGATCTAGGTGACAAGATCGCTAAGTTTGAACCGCATTATTATGACCGAAAAGAACTTGGCTATGACTATATGGATGACATTCTATTTTGTGCGGGTGTCATTGACAGGATGCATCTTGACTACATGAATTACTATAATCTTGTTGAAGTTTCTGATGATAACGGAGATTTGAGTGGTATCCGGTTGGAATACTTCTGCAAATGGGAAGATCAGGATCCAAGCCACGATATTGATGATGTGAAAGCTGGTATGGATGCCTTCTATAAGAAAGTGGATGAGATCTTGTCCGGCCTGACGGATGATATGACCGCCTATGAGAAGTATTATTATCTGGCAGAACAGATTTCAAATAATGAGGACTATGACTATGACGGATATGCATCTGTTCAGGCGGCACCCTGGGCAGGCATAATGGGCGGAAAATCGGTTTGTGCAGGCTATGCTGCTGCGATGCAATACCTTTGTCAGAGGGCCAACCTTTATTGCAAGACAGTGAGTGGAATATATAGAGGGATCGGACATGCCTGGAATCTCGTAAAAGTTCCGGAAGGCACATATCACGTAGATATTACCTGGGCAGACGAGCTTGGAGAAGTAGGTTCTTCTGAATGGATCCGTTTCTTTATGCTGACACAGGAACAGATCCTGATCGAACATGAAGTTGACGACGACACCGTCGCCACCGGCAAGAAGGAATATGTGCATATCTATATCTGATCCGGTACATATAAGATGAGTTTCATCGAATCCCTTTCCTTCGTGTATAATAGAGATATGCGAGGGGAAGGGAGTTTTTATCGTTGAGTATAGATTCCGTCGAAAAACAGATATTGTGGCATGGGGCGATGTTGGGGATACTTGCCCAGAGCGTCCTCCTGTTCATTCATAGCGGCTTTTTCCTCGGTGGTGTATATTTTGCATTGGCGATGCTGTTTTTGAACCTTTCCTTTTTTATGGAAGACAAAGTTTTACTGGTTTCTAAGGTAGTTTTAATCATGTTTTCTTTTGCGGCCGTGATTCTTCTTCCGTACTGGTATATCGGCGCCATTGGCCTTTTGCCCATAGCGGGAGTGCTTTTCGAACAGAAGAATTTATGCCGGGCGGCAAGCTTGGGAATGTGTGTATTTGCCATGATCTTCTATGTTCTGATGAAGAAACCAAGTCTTTCGGTGACGATTCTTTCAGGGATCCTATTGATATCGGTCTATCTTATTTTGGAAGTCTTGCTTTTGCTTATGCGAAGAATGAAAACGACGGATCAGAAGCTGGAACGGGCACTGACTTCTGCAGCTGTGGAAGCGATGGAGCAGAGAAGCCTTCGTGAAGAAATCGCTAAATCACAGAAGCTCAACGAGCGGAATGCCAGACTGGAAGAGAGAGAACGGATCTCCCGGGATATCCATAACTATGTGGGACATACTCTTTCTGCGGCGACAGTCACGCTGGATGCTGCGTCCATGCTGGTGCCGAACGATCAGGAACGGGCGATTGAGAAGATCGAAGTGGCCAACAGCAGGGTGCATGAGGCGATTACGTCTGTCCGAAGCGTAGTCCGTACGCTGGATGCGGAGGATGACAAGATCATGCTTTCGGACTATATGAAATCGCTTGATACAATGACAAAAGAATTCATGATGGATACGGATGTGAAGGTCTATCACAATTTCGCGCAGATCGACAGCGAGGACCGGATCCCGATCGATGTGGCCTCATTTCTGAGCAGCTCGCTTTCAGAACTTTTGACAAACGGAGTGAAGCACGGAGAGGCAAAAATCTTCGTGGTCACTTTTGTGTATGATGAGAAGAATGTGCGGTTAAAAGTACAGGATAATGGAAACGGCTGGGGTAAGATCTCACTGGAAGAGAAGAAAAGTAAGATGAACCAGGGGTATGGCCTGCGGAAGATGCGTGACTATGCGGAAACGTGCGGCGGTTCCTGTGTGATCGAGAGTGAAGATGGTTTTGTGGTTAGT
Source organism: Clostridiales bacterium (assembly GCA_017545245.1). GTDB lineage: Bacteria > Bacillota > Clostridia > Saccharofermentanales > Saccharofermentanaceae > Scatonaster. The sequence continues at coordinate 35,809 of JAFWPB010000026.1, read as the reverse complement.
CTTTCCTTACCACTGGAGGGGTGAATATGGCAAAGATACTGTTAGTTGATGATGAACCTTTACTTCTGGAGAGTCTGGAGATCATTCTGACGATGTCGGGAGATTATGAGGTCTGCGGAAAAGCCGGAAATGGCATGGAAGCATTGGAGAGCCTTCAAAAAGAGGTGCCGGACCTGATGCTGGTCGATCTGAATATGCCAGGTATGGGCGGAATCGAGCTGATTCCGAAAGTACATGCAGATTTTCCTCAGGTAAAGATCATCGTGCTTACCACTTTTTATGATGAAAAGAATATTGCCAATGCCATTGCCGGCGGTGCGACCGGATATCTTCTGAAAGATTCGGGAAAAGATGCGATCCTGAACGCGGTTGCACAGGCGGTCAAGGGGCAGAGCGTGCTGGATCAGAAAGTTATGCAGAAGTTAAATGCCATGCTCGCTTCCGGGGTCAGTCCGGAAAGTGGAACAGCTTCGGGAAGTGCCGAAGGGGTAAGCGCTTCTGCTGCAAAAGAGAAGAACGCTTCTTCAGAAGCCGCAAAGAAAAATGTGCAGGAATTGAAAGATGCCGGTATCACCGAACGTGAGATCGAGATTTGCCGGCTGATCTGCGAAGGCTGTACGAATGCGCAGATCGCGTCGATCCTCTTTATCAGCGAAGGGACTGTGAAGAACTATGTTTCGAATATCTACGATAAAATGGACGAGCATGACCGCACGCGTCTTGTGTTGAAATTGCAGGAATTCAAGTTCTGAAGAAAACGAATCAACGAACGTTTGGTAGGCGTTCCCGTGACTACGGTCACATGGGGAACGCCTCTTTTTGCGCTTTTGGATCACGATATGACGCCGGTCATAGTGAAAGATATGACCTGAGTAACTTTTGCCGATATGACAAGTTTAGTAAAGTTATGGCAAGTGAAACGAAGGAGCGTGTATTTGGATGCGTGCGAAGAAAATGAAATTATCTCCACTGCCGTATATCCGGAATAATAAAGGACGTACATCGGCATTGATCATCAGTATTACGATGTTCATGGTGATGATGTATATGCTGGATTATTTGATCGGCTGTATGGATGAACCATTCCGTCAGATGTGGGAGGTTCCGTTTCAGCATCAGCGGGATTTATCTATCGGATTAGGATTCACGTCCGAAGATTTTGATAGTGATGAGGAATTCCTCGATGCAGCATGGAACACTATGTATGAGGCAACCGGAAAGCTCGAAACGATCGATGGTGTCAAGAAAGTCCTGGTGTACGGATACCAGTATGTGACAATCCATTCTCTGGTCGGTGAATCTTCGGTCTCCGCGTACCTTTTCGGCAAGAAAGAAGAGTGTGAGTATTATCTGGAAGATCTGAATGCAAAGCTCGTGACCGGCCGTATGCCGGAAGAGCCGGGTGAGATCGTTGTAGATGAAAAAGTCCGTGCAAATCAGCCCGATGACAGTGCTTTGATGAAAGGCATGGGAGCAAAATATAAAATCGTCGGAACGGTTTCTTCCAGCTGTTATCCGGTGTTTGGTATTGCTTATCCCGGAGAGAACAATGTGTGTATGCTTCTTTTAACTTCAAAAGATGCGGCGCATGATTTCAAGCCGGATATTGAAAAACTTGGATACGAATGTACATATTATTATGATTTGGCGAAGGCAGAAAAAAACTATAACGATTCGATGGGTTCGATGAATACAGTCAGAACAATTTTTGTCGGTGTAGCCGGAAGTCTTCTTCTGATTTGTGTTGTGGTGGTCATGTCGCTCCACATCATGGACAGACATAATGAATGGTGCCTGGAACACTCGATTGGGTTTGGTACAGGTGAGATCTATATTATGGCGCTAAAAGAACTGCTGATCAGCATTGGCGCAGCGGTGCTTCTTGGTAGCGTGGTTTCCTGGCTGGGTGTATTGTTCATGGAAAAAGCGGTAAATAATCCAATCGGTATCTCGGTCCGGTATTGGAGACCGAAAGCGGTCCCCTTGATCATGGTAGTTATCGGATGCATGCTGGCGATCATACAGATTCCGCTGTTCCATGGTATGAAAAAGATTCAGACGATCGATGCGATCGAGTAAGGAGACGAGTATATGTTTACATTAAAAGATGCGACCATGATCTATGACATGGATAAAGAAGAGAAAGTGTATGCGATGAAAAGCATGAACATCACTTTTCCGGATACCGGCCTTGTTGGAATCATCGGCCCATCCGGTTCCGGAAAATCCACACTGATGTATGTGTTGTCCACGCTGAAAAAGCTGACCAGCGGTCAGGTCGTGTATAACGGGAAATCTCTTTCCGGGATTTCGGAATCAGAGAAACAGAGATTGAGAAGAACAGAATTCGGTTTCGTCTTTCAAAGACACTACCTCATTAATTATATGACCGCGATCGAGAATGCGACGGTGGCAGCTACGATTCCGCCGAAAGCTGCTCGTGCCAAGGCAGAGAACCTTCTTCAGGAAATCGGTCTGAAGAAAAGTGAGCTGACACATAAACCGGGAAAACTTTCCGGTGGCCAGCGCCAGCGTGTCGCAATCGCCAGAGCCATGATGAACGACCCGAAAGTGCTTTTTGCAGATGAGCCGACGGCATCGCTAGATCACGAAAACGCATTCCTGGTTATGGGAAAACTGAAAGAATATGCAAAAGACAGATTGGTGTTTGTCATTACACATGATACGACGATCGTACAGGATGCGGACATGATCGTGAAGATCTGGGATGGCAGTATCTCGGAAGTGGAGAAGAAGGGAGAAAGGGTATGAAGCCGTTTTCTGCACTCACGTATATAACGAAAAACAAGCTTCGCTGTTTCGTACTGATACTCATGATGTCTTTTGTCACGGTCGTTTTCCTTGGCGGCATGTACATCGATAATCCGAGCGAAGTCTTCCGTATCGAACTGGAGCAGCCGAATACTTTCATGATCGCCCGTCCACGGGGATCCAGCAACGAAGCGATCGAGCAGTACAGGTCACTTCGTGATTCGCTCTCTTCGATCCTTCCTGAGAATCTTTCCGAAGTGATCTATGTTTCCATCGAGAATACTTCTTTTGACAGTCTTATCGGGTTTAACTGCACAACGCAGAATATATGGTTTCAGAGCGAAGAGGACTTTATTCTTTTCCGCGACCGGACAGGATATCTCCCAAAAGATCTGGTCATTCATGACAAAGAGGTAGTAATGACAGAACTTCTTGCGAATAACCGTGGCCTTAAGATCGGCGACAAACTCGGAAAAGGAGAAAAACTGACGCTCAGTTCTTTTGTGGAAGATAAGGGAATGAAACTTTATGTGGTGGATACTGATCTGAATACCGGTGCTTTTCTCGTGATGAGTAAAGATGGCGTAGTGGACCAGAACCTGCACGATGAAATTGAGCGTCTCTGTAGAGATTTATCTGCCAAGTATCCGCTCGTCTCGATCTGGACGAACTCGACGAACCTGGAAGAGGTTTCCGATGAGTTCAGTTTCATGTATATCGTCATGGGTGCGGTGGTCGTGCTCGTAGCGATCGTCCTTCTCGTCACGATCAATGCTGCATTCACAGCTGCTTTTGACAAGAGAAAATATGAGTTTTCCATCTATAAGGCGATGGGGTTTACAAGCGGGCAGATCTTCCGTAAGGTAGCTTGCGAAGCACTCCTGATGGATGCGGCAGGGTTCATTCTCGGTGTGCTTGTAAATGCCGGCGTCATCCTGGCTGCCAATGAGCTTCTTTGGGAGAAGGGACAGCGTTTCTACCGTATTTCACCACTTGCCGTGATCGCGTGCCTGGTCACAGAAGTACTGGTCATCGTGCCGGTCATCCTCCTGAACTGGCATAAAGTGAAAAAGTGCGAAGTGACGGAATACTGATCAGCTTTCTTGAGAAGGGAAGTGCTCGTCGTAAGTGTTTTCCAATTCAAAAGGATTCGGGAGAGAAAGCTTGTAGCAAAGATTTTCCAGCGTTTCCCTCTGCTCGGTAGACGGATCGTTATCGGCATGGAACTGGATGATCACGACGGATTTTGATTCCAGATACATGATGTAGCAGTTATACTGCTTAAAAAGATTCAGCTCAGGCTGCGATTTTGCATCATCAGCGATCAAGGCGTGAAAGGCAAGTTCTTTTACACGGGAATCGGCATGCTCATACCAGTCCGAAAGGACCCAGCCTTCCGGAATATCCTTTGTCATTGCGGTCTCATAGCGCTGGAACCATTCTCTGGCCTGATTGTGCGAATCGAAATGCAGGGAATAGAGGGAAATGTCCCAGTCGGCGCCTCCGTTATGGTAGAGGAAACGCATCTCATTGGCGTTCATGAGTTCATCCTGCATCTTCTTGTTTCCCTTACGTCTTTCGTCCAGGTTCATGAGAGTGAAGACATTCTGCTGGGATTCATAATCGTTGAACTTGACTTCTTTGGCGTGATAAAGTTCACGTACGGTATCCATCAGTTTGCGCTCGATCGGAACAGAGAAGAGTACGATCAGGATCAATAGTCCTACTACAAGAATGGATTCGCAAACAAAGACGAAAGTCCATGTGCGACGGGAAAAATCGGTCTCTTTAATCATGGCTGTTTCCTTTCGCATTTTCGATCGTCATGTCGATGGTCTTGATCCCTTCCGGCCAGGTCGGATGGGCGATGGCATATACATGATGCATGACGCGGTCGTCAGCCGAGTCAGCGCAATAATATTTCACGGGAATGTTTGTCTTTCTGATTTTCTTGAAAAAATGTAGATCGAAACGGCGCATCATGTCCTTATCTCCGGTGGTGATAACGATCGGCGGACAACCGTGCCGGGTGACAGCGTCAGTCAGGTTATAGATGTATGACGGCATAGAACCTTCCCTGTCAAAGAAGATTCCGGCAAAGCGCTTCGGACTGGCGTAAGGTGCGCCGCAGATCGGACTGGTACTCTTACAGGTGACGTTTAAGTGGAAATCTGTTATGCCGCATTCTTTACGGGCTTCCTCGGAATTGATGAGGATAGCGGTGAGAACGCAGAGGTAGCCGCCTGCAGAATCGCCGGTCGTATGGAATACGGAGTATCCCTTCTTGTTAAGATAAGTGATGGCGGAAAAGATATCTTCCAACTGATCTCTCAGGGCGACTTTCGGCATGAGCTGATAGTTTATGTTTGCTACCGTGACTCCAGAACGGATCGCAAGGTGCATGCCGAAACACTTGTCCAGTTCTTTGGATCCATATACAAAAGCACCGCCGTGGATGAGAAGGAAGATCTCGCCGGCTTTAGGATTTTCAGGGACATAAAGATCAAGCATGTGATCGGTGTTTCCGTCATCGATATATGGCTGATCTGCCAGGACTTCCGCTTCTTCCGGATACGTTTCTGACTCAAGACGTGGTGTATCGAACTCTTGACAGTTCTGTATAAAAAACTTTGCGGCTTCTTCTGCTTGGGCTAATGCCTTCTCAGATACTCTGACCATGCTGACCTCCATTGATCTTTCTAGAAATTGTATCAAGACTTTCCTTCTGATTTTACCATAATTGAAACGACCATAGTATAAGTAACTCTTGCATACTTTCTTTTGCAATGATAAAATACCCCAAGAATTGAACAGAGGGGAGCTTGTGAGACAGGCTGAGAGGAAGGTCATACCTTCGACCCATAACCTGATTTGGATAATGCCAACGTAGGGATGCCTGACGATATAGAGGTGTTTTGAAGAAGTTGCCAAATCAGACAGGCAGCTTCTTTTTTGCCTGTCTATATAGGATCTCTCTCTGGAAAATAAAGCAGCCGGAAAAGGCGGAAAGAGGGATCTATGAGTAATCATCCAAGTGAGAAAGAAAAAGAAGGAATGCTGGCGGCATGCCTCCTAAACGTGAAGGCGAAGTGCCCGCTTGTACATAACATCACGAACTATGTGACCGTCAACGATGTAGCGAATGTGCTCCTTGCTTGTGGCGGAAGCCCGATCATGAGTGATGAGCCGGAGGATGTTTCGGATATCACATCGATCTGCGGAGGCTTGAACATCAATATCGGAACACTTAACAAGCGTTCGATCGAAGCCATGTTTGTTGCCGGAAAACGTGCCCGTGAGCTGGGTCATGTGACCCTTCTTGATCCTGTTGGGGCGGGCGCGAGCAAGCTTCGCACAGAGACGGCGATCCGCATAGTGGAAGAACTTCATCCGGATGTGATCCGGGGCAATATTTCCGAGATCAAGACTCTTGCCAACGGCTGTGGTACCACGCAAGGAGTGGATGCAGATGCTGCAGATACAGTAACAGATGAGAATCTCGATGCCATGGTTTCTCTGGCAAAAGAACTGGCGTCGCGTTTTTCCTGCGTAATTGCGATCACCGGTGCTATCGATCTGGTTGCCGATGCGGGACATTGTTTCGTGATCCGGAACGGCCGTCCGGAAATGAGCCGGATCACCGGTACCGGCTGCCAGCTTTCCGGTCTTGCAACAGCATATTGTGTCGCAAATCCGGACAACAAACTGGTTGCTGCTGCCTCTGCCGTCTGCCTGATGGGCCTGGCTGGAGAGATTGGTTTTGCAAACATGAAAGAGGGCGATGGAAATTCGACATACAGAAACCGTATCATCGATGCGATCTACAATATGACAGCAGAACAGCTGGAGGCAGGTGCGAAATATGAGATCCGCTGAATTAAGAGAAATGCGTAAAAATCTTCGTGACAGTCTTCTTCTTTATGCGGTGACAGACCGCCGCTGGACAGGAGAGAAAACTCTGCTGCAGCAGGTGGAAAGTGCCATCTGCGGAGGGGCGACGTTTGTACAGCTCCGCGAAAAAGACTTAGAAGAAAGTGCTTTTGAAGAAGAAGCGGTCGAGATCGCGGCATTATGCAAGAAGATGCATATCCCGTTTGTCGTCAATGATAATGTCGAAATAGCGAAAAGAATGGGTGCAGACGGCGTGCATGTCGGACAGAGCGATATGGAAGCGGGCGACGTGCGGGCGCTTCTCGGGCCGGATGCGATCCTGGGCGTGTCGGCGCAGACTGTGGAACAGGCGGTCCTGGCGGAACAGCGCGGGGCGGATTATCTTGGCGTCGGTGCGGTATTCCCGACGGGTTCGAAGGATGATGCGTGTGAGGTCAGTCGTGAGACACTTCGGGCGATCTGTGAAGCGGTATCGATTCCGGTTATCGCCATCGGCGGAATCAGCCAGGATAACGTGGAGAAACTGTCCGGAACAGGGATCTGTGGTGTTGCCGTGATCAGCGCGATCTTTGGCGCGAAAGATATTTTTATGGCGACACGGGACCTTTTTGAGAAGACAAAGAGGATGGTGAGTGGAACATGAAGACGGCATTGACGATAGCAGGGAGCGACTGCTCCGGTGGTGCAGGGATCCAGGCGGACATTAAGACGATGACGATGAACGGTGTGTTTGCCATGAGTGCCATCACCGCGCTGACGGCCCAGAATACGACAGGTGTCTTTGGGATCTCGGAAGTTTCGCCGGATTTTCTGTTACAGCAGATCGATGCCGTGTTTACCGATATTTACCCGGATGCAGTGAAGATCGGGATGGTTTCTTCGCCGGAACTGATCCGCGTGATTGCGGAAAGACTGTCTTTCTACGGCGCAAAACACATCGTTCTGGACCCGGTCATGGTAGCGACGAGCGGGGCAAGACTTCTTCGGGAAGAAGCACAGGACATACTGGTCAGGGAGCTTCTGCCGCTGGCGGAAGTGGTGACGCCGAATATTCCGGAAGCGGAGATCTTGTCCGGCATGACGATCAGAAGCAAAGAAGATATGGTCGAAGCGGCAAAGCGGATCAATGCGAAACCTGCAGTGCTCATAAAGGGAGGCCATCAGATCTGCGATGCGGATGACCTGCTGTTTCAAAACGGGGAAGCAATATGGTTTAACGGACGAAAGATCGACAACCCCAATACTCACGGCACAGGGTGCACATTGTCCTCTGCCATAGCTTCGAACTTGGCGAAAGGATACGGGCTTTCGGAAGCGGTGGAAAAAGCAAAAGAGTATATCTCGGGTGCACTCGAGGCAGGCTTGGATCTGGGTCAGGGGAGCGGACCGCTGATGCATAATTATCAGATCGTGAAGGAAAGAAACACAAAAGGAGAATGATAAATGAGTAATCAGAAAAGGGAATATACAACACAGATGGAGGCGGCGCGGAAGGGAATCGTGACGCCGGAAATGAAGAAAGTGGCACAAAAGGAATTCCGTACGGAAGAAGAGATACGGAACTGGGTCGCAGAAGGAAAAGTTGCGATCTGTGCGAATAAACTGCACACGTGTATCGATCCGAATGGTGTCGGTTCGATGCTGAAAACGAAGATCAATGTCAATCTTGGCGTGTCGAAGGACTGCAAGGATTATGATATTGAGATGGAAAAAGTCATGGCGGCGGTCAATATGGGAGCCGAAGCAATCATGGATCTCTCGTCCCATGGAAATACCCAGCCGTTCAGGAGAAAGCTCACATCAGAATGCCCGGCCATGATCGGTACCGTGCCGGTATATGACAGTGTCATTCATTACCAGAGAGATCTGGCCACACTGACGGCAAAGGACTTTATCGATGTGGTGCGTCTGCATGCGGAAGACGGTGTGGATTTTGTAACTCTTCACTGTGGTATTACGAGAAATACGATCGATCAGATCAAGCATCATGGCCGTAAGATGAATATCGTATCGCGCGGCGGTTCTCTGGTATTCGCATGGATGTGCATGACAGGCGAGGAGAATCCTTTCTACGAGTATTACGATGAAATCCTCGACATCTGCCGTGAATACGATGTCACGATTTCGCTCGGGGATGCCTGCCGTCCGGGATGTCTTGCGGATGCCAGTGACGTTTGCCAGATCGATGAACTCGTCCGCCTCGGGTCCCTCGTAAAAAGAGCTTGGGCCAAAGACGTGCAGGTCATGGTCGAGGGCCCGGGTCATATGCCGCTCGATCAGATTGCGGCGAACATGAAGATCCAGCAGACAGTCTGCCTGGGCGCACCGTTCTATGTTCTTGGACCATTGGTTACCGATATTGCTCCGGGATACGATCACATCACGTCTGCGATCGGCGGTGCCATAGCCGCTTCGGCCGGCGCAGCGTTCCTGTGCTATGTCACACCGGCGGAGCATCTCGCACTTCCGAATGTTGAAGACGTCAAGCAGGGTATCATCGCATCAAGGATCGCGGCCCACGCTGCCGATATTGCGAAGAAGATCCCGCACGCAAGAGACATCGACGACAAGATGGCTGATGCAAGAAGAAACTTCGACTGGGAAGCGCAGTGGGATTGCGCGATCGATCCGGAAACCGCAAGAAGGATCCGTGAAGACAGAGCGCCGGAGATCGAAGAAAGCTGCTCGATGTGTGGTAAGTTCTGCGCAGTCAGAAGCATGAATAAAGCTTTGAACGGAGAGTATATCGATATCCTGTGATTTCGGGAGAGAGAAAAAGGCTGCGGCGCCAGTTCTTTTGGCACAGGATGAAAAAAAGTGTTGACAACGGTCGAGATTAGATTTAATCTTTTGTCAACTGAATAGAGAATAAACCGTTGACGCGGAGATAACGGTGATGATGCTCATACAGAGAGCCGGCGATGCTGAGAATCCGGTTGAAAACAAGTCATCAAATGGACCGCTGAGGGCGCAGTCAAAGGAAGCTTTTCCGAGTATTCTGCGACGTGAAGGCAGACGTCATTTGCCGGGGATATGTTGGTATCCTGCTAAGTGCACAGGTCATGCTGTGAATCAAGGTGGCACCGCGGATAAGTACAGATCGTACATTCGCCCTTGACAGAGAATAACTGTCGAGGGCTTTTTTGTTGCCCTTGACGAAAAGGAGGACAACGATGAATATTCTGCCTAAGCTGGAAGATGTACGGGAACTTGCCAAGTCCGGAAAGTACAATGCAGTACCGCTTTCCACTTCCATCCTTTCTGACATCAAGACCCCGATCGAGGTGCTCCGCATCCTGAAGAACGTGTCCCGTCACTGTTATCTTCTGGAGTCGGTGGAGAACAACGAGAAATGGGGACGGTATACATTCCTCGGTTTCGAACCAAAGATGGAGATCACCTGCATGGACGGCAAGATGAAGGTCGGCGATCTGAGTTTCGACGTGACCCATCCGGGTACTTACCTCCGTCAGATCCTGAACGAATATAAGAGCCCGAGGCTTTCTTATCTTCCGACATTTACAGGTGGCCTGGTCGGATATTTCTCCTACGACTATATCAAGTATGCCGAGCCGAGCCTCAAACTCGATGCCAAGGATACAGAAAGCTTCAAGGATGTGGACCTGATGCTTTTTGACAAGGTCATCGCTTTCGATAACCTGATGCAGAAGATTGTCCTGATCGTGAATATCAAGATCAACGATTCGGAAGAGAATATCGAGAAAGAATACCGTCGTGGCGAGCGCGATCTTCAGGAACTCCGTGACCTGATCCTGAACGGCAAGCCGGCCGAAGAAACACCGGGAAAACTGAAAGGTGAGATGACAGCGCTTTTCGAGAAGGACGAGTATTGCGCGATGGTCGAAAAAGCGAAGCATCACATCAAGGAAGGCGATATTTTCCAGATCGTGCTTTCGAACCGCCTGGAGGGCGAATTCGAGGGCAGCCTCCTGAATGTCTACCGTGTGCTTCGTACCGTGAATCCTTCTCCGTATATGTTCTATTTTTCCGGCACGGATGTGGAAGTCGCCGGTGCTTCTCCGGAGACCCTCGTGAAGCTGGAAAATGGCACGGCCTATACTTTCCCGCTGGCTGGTACGAGAAAGCGCGGTGCGACCGAGGAAGAGGATCAGGAACTTGAGAGAGAGCTTCTTGCGGATCCAAAAGAACTGGCGGAGCACAACATGCTGGTCGATCTTGGTAGAAACGATATCGGCAAGATCGCGAAGTTCGGTTCGGTCAAGGTGGACAAGTATCACGAGATCGAGCGTTTCTCCCATGTCATGCATATCGGTTCGACCGTAAAAGGCGAGATCCGTGACGATATGGATGCAATCGATGCGATCGACGCGATCCTTCCGGCAGGCACGCTTTCCGGTGCGCCGAAGATCCGTGCGTGTGAGTTGATCAATGAACTTGAGAACAACAAGCGTGGTATCTATGGTGGTGCAATCGGGTATGTCGATTTTACCGGAAACCTCGATACCTGCATTGCGATCCGTATTGCATTCAAAAAAGGAAACAAAGTATTTGTCCGCTCGGGTGCCGGCATCGTGTACGATTCGGTTCCTGAGAAAGAATATCAGGAGTGTATCAACAAAGCGGCCGCCGTCGTGAAGGCCATCGAACTGGCAGAGGAGGTGGACAAATGATTCTTCTTATCGATAATTACGACAGCTTTTCTTACAACCTTTTCCAACTGGTCGGTACGATCGAGCCGGATATCAAGGTGATCCGCAATAACGAACTGACCGTGGAAGAGATCGATGCTCTTGATCCGCAAGGCATCATCCTTTCCCCAGGGCCGGGAAAGCCTTCCGATGCGGGTGTCTGCATCGAGGTGGTGAAAAAGCTTGGCAGCAAGTATCCGATCCTCGGCGTGTGCCTGGGTCATCAGTCGATCTGCGAAGCATACGGCGCAACCGTTTCTTATGCAAAAGAACTGATGCACGGCAAACAATCCCGGGTGAAGATAGACACGGCGACAGTTCTTTTCCAGCAGATGGAGGAAGAGATCGATGTGGCAAGATACCACTCGCTGGCGGCCATCGAAGAGACGATGCCATCCTGCCTGAAAATCACGGCGAAAACAGATGACGGCGAGATCATGGCTGTCGAGCATGAAACATACAGTGTATACGGCGTTCAGTTCCATCCGGAATCGATCATGACACCGGACGGAATGCAGATATTGAAAAACTTTATTGAGAGAGGTAAAAAGCAATGATTAAAGAAGGTATTATCAAGATCGTAAACAAAGAAGATTTAACGTATCAGGAAGCGTACACCGTCATGGATGAAATCATGAGCGGAAAGACGACAGCGACACAGAATGCGGCATTCCTGGCTGCACTTTCTACAAAGAGCGCACGTGCGGAGACCATCGATGAGATCTCGGGCTGTGCAGCGGCGATGAGAAGCAAGGCGACAGTCGCTCCGCATCCGGGTATGGAAGTGCTCGAAATCGTTGGTACAGGCGGAGACGGAGCACAGAGCTTCAACATCTCTACCACTTCGGCTTTCGTTATTGCGGCTTCCGGCATCAAGGTTGCAAAGCATGGTAACCGTGCCGCTTCCTCTAAGTCCGGTACAGCAGACTGCCTCGAGGCGCTCGGTGCGAATATTTCCATCGAACCGGAGAATGTTGCCGGCCTCCTCGAGAAGAGTGGTTTTGCTTTCTTGTTTGCACAGAAGTATCACAGTGCGATGAAGTATGTCGGACCGATCCGCAAAGAACTTGGTTTCCGTACTGTGTTTAACATCCTTGGGCCTCTTACGAACCCGGCATCTCCGGAGTATTTCCTTCTGGGCGTGTACGACGGATATCTTGTTGAAACGGTGGCCCGTGTTCTGAAGAATCTGGGTGTCAGACGTGCCCTCGTTGTGTACGGTATGGATAAGCTCGATGAGATCTCTATGTCTTCGGAGACACTGGTCTGCGAACTGGATAACGGACAGTTCGCCAGCTACGCGATCCGTCCGGAAGATTTCGGTTTTGAGCGTTGTAAGAAAGAGGAGCTCGTAGGTGGTACACCGGAGGAGAATGCACAGATCACACGTGACATCCTTGCCGGCAAGATCCTGGGACCGAAGAGAAATGCGGTCCTCATGAATGCCGGCGCAGCAATCTATATCGGTGGTAAGGCTTCTTCCATTGCAGAAGGTGTGAAGCTGGCAGCGGAGCTGATCGATAATGGTTCGGCCCTGAAGGCAATGGAGTCCTTCATTGAAGAGTCCAATAAGTAAGCCGGACGTGAATAAGTTAGACGAGTCCCCATGGGTTAGACGAGCCCTGACAGTATGATAAAGAGAGAAGAAAAGATGAGTACAATCCTGGATACAATTGCAGAAGCAACACGTGAACGTGTACGTATGGCGAAAGAAAAGATGCCGCTGGAGACCGTGCGGGCACTTGCGATGGAAATGGCCGAGAATGAAACGGCTACGGGCGTGGAGAAAATCCTGCCTTTTGAGGCGGCACTTCGTAAGCCGGGCATGTCCCTGATCTGTGAATGCAAGAAAGCATCGCCGTCCAAGGGCATTATCGCAGAAGATTTTCCGTATCTTCAGATTGCGAAAGATTATGAGAAAGCCGGTGCTTCGGCGATCTCGGTTCTGACGGAGCCACAGTGGTTTCTGGGCGATCTTTCTTATCTGAAGGAAATCGCGGCGAATGTCTCCATTCCATGTCTTCGTAAAGACTTTACGGTGGATGAGTACATGATCTACGAAGCCAAGCTGGCGGGTGCCTCAGCGGTGTTGCTGATCTGCTCGATCCTGGATCTTCCGACTTTGAAAAAGTATCACGCGCTCTGCGATACGCTACATCTTTCGGCGCTGGTCGAAGCACACGATGAGGCGGAAGTGGAGATGGCTCTTTTGGCTGGTGCGCATATCATCGGTGTGAATAACCGTGATCTCAAAAACTTCCACGTGGACCCGCAGAACTGCCTGCGGCTTCGTGAGAAGATTCCGGCCGATGTGGTTTTCGTTGCCGAAAGTGGCGTGCACAGTCGGGAAGATGTTGAGGCTTTGGAGAAAGAAAACGTCAATGCGATCCTGATCGGTGAAGCGATCATGAAGAGCCCAGACAAGTCGGCTTTTGTTGCACAGCTGCTGGGACAGTAGGAATCTTTATACCGAGGTGGAAGATGACGCGAATCAAGATCTGTGGGTTAAAATACTTCGAGGATGCGATGACGGCGGCGTGGGAAGGTGCTGACTTTCTCGGCTTTATCCTGAGCGCGGGTTTCGGAAGATCGGTGCGTCCGGAGGACGTTCTGGCGATCCGTGGGAAGGTTCTGGCAGGACTTGCCGGTGAGGCGAAGAAACCGAAGTTTGTCGGGGTTTTTGTTGATGACAGTATCGAATATATCGCGGACCTTTTTAATAAGGGAATCATTGATATCGCACAGCTTCATGGTGACGAAACGGAGGAGTATATCGCATCGCTTCGGGAGAAGATTCCGGAAGATGCGGGCATCTGGAAAGTGTTTCTGGTTCGTGGCGCGGAAGAGATAGAAAAAGCGCGGAGAAGTCCGGCGGATATGGTGCTTCTGGATTCCGGAATTGGTGGGACAGGGAAGACTTTTGACTGGTCACTTCTACAGAATATGACGCGGCCGTTTATTCTGGCAGGCGGGCTCGACCCGGTGAATGTGGGCGAAAGTGTGGCCCGGATCAACCCGTGGTGCGTGGATACGAGCTCCGGGGTCGAGGAGAAGGACGGAGAAAAAGGAAAGAAAAAAGCCGAAAAGATAGTGCTTTTTATACGGAATGTGTGGTTAAATAGTAATCTAGCTGAGTAAATCGGCAAGGAGGACGAAAGATGACAAATCAAGCAGGAAGATTCGGTGTGCACGGCGGGCAGTATGTCCCGGAGACACTGATGAATGCAATAAATGAACTCGAGACGGCGTACAACCATTATAAGAATGATCCGGAGTTTCAGGCGGAGCTGGCGACGCTCTTTAATGAATATGCCAATCGTCCGTCTCTTTTATATTTTGCGAAGAAGATGACCGAGGATCTGGGTGGCGCGAAGATTTATCTGAAGAGAGAAGATTTGAACCATACCGGTGCACATAAGGTGAATAACGTACTTGGGCAAGCGCTTTTGGCGAAGAAGATGGGGAAGACCCGCCTGATCGCTGAGACCGGTGCCGGCCAGCATGGTGTGGCTACGGCTACGGCGGCTGCGTTGATGGGCATGGAATGTGTCGTGTTCATGGGCGAGGAAGATACGAAGAGACAGGCACTGAATGTGTATCGTATGAAACTTCTCGGGGCTTCGGTCGTGCCGGTCAAAACCGGAACGGCGACGTTGAAAGATGCTGTATCTGAGGCCATGCGTGAGTGGACGACACGAGTCGCGGATACGCACTACTGTCTGGGTTCGGTCATGGGTCCGCATCCGTTCCCGACGATCGTGCGTGATTTCCAGGCGGTGATCTCCAAGGAAATCAAGGAGCAGATGCTGGAGAAAGAAGGACGCCTGCCGGATGTCGTAATGGCATGTGTCGGCGGCGGCAGTAATGCGATCGGTTCTTTCTACCACTTCATCGAGGATAAGGATGTACAGCTGATCGGCTGCGAAGCGGCGGGAAGAGGTATCGACACCTTTGAAACCGCGGCAACTGTGAATACCGGAAAACTGGGTATTTTCCACGGAATGAAGTCTTATTTCTGTCAGGACGAGTACGGACAGATCGCGCCAGTCTATTCAATCTCGGCGGGTCTGGATTATCCAGGTGTAGGTCCGGAACACGCATATCTGCACGATATCGGCAGAGCATCGTATGTACCGGTCACGGATGACGAAGCGGTGGAAGCGTTTGAGTACCTTTCCAGAACAGAGGGAATCATTCCGGCCATCGAGTCTTCGCATGCAATTGCGCATGCCATGAAGATCGCACCGACCATGGACAAAGATAAAATCATTGTTGTTACGGTTTCCGGAAGAGGCGACAAAGACTGTGCGGCCATTGCCAGATATAGAGGAGAAAACATCTATGAGTAAGATAAGAGAAGCTTTTCAAAACGGAAAAGCATTTATTCCTTTCATAACCTGTGGTGATCCGGATACGGAGACCACATATAAAGTCGTTCTTGAAGCGGCCAAGAATGGAGCGGACCTGATCGAGCTGGGTATTCCTTTTTCGGACCCGACAGCAGAAGGTCCGGTGATCCAAGGTGCTAATATCCGTGCACTTTCCGGCGGCATCACGACGGACAAAGTTTTCGACCTGGTAAAAAAAATCCGTCAGGAAGTTACGATTCCGATGGTATTCATGACGTATGCCAATGTAGTCTTTTCTTACGGGGCGGAAAGATTCATCAGTACATGCAAAGAAATCGGTATCGACGGCTTGATCCTTCCGGATATCCCTTATGAAGAAAAGGAAGAGTTCGAACCTTTCTGTGAGAAGTACGATGTCGACCTGATCTCCATGGTTGCGCCTACTTCGGAAGACCGTGTTACCATGATCGCCAAAGAAGCCAAGGGCTTTATCTATATCGTATCCAGTATGGGTGTGACCGGTGTGCGCTCGTCTTTTTCCTCCGATCTTTCCAAAGTCGTGGAGAAGATCCGTGAAGTAACGGATGTTCCATGCGCAATCGGTTTTGGAATCTCAAATCCCGAACAGGCTTCTGAGATGTCAAAGGTGGCAGATGGTGTCATCGTTGGCTCGGCCATTGTCCGTATCATTGGAGAGTACGGGAAAGAAGCGCCTTCTCATGTTGGAGAATTCGTACGCAGCATGAAAGAAGCTTTGGATTAATCCGAAACTGTCAAAATGTGTTATACTTTCGAAAGGATAGAATGTAACGCGTAGCGATTCTTTTTCGGAGGAATGATCAAGTGACTATGTGGAAACGTGTTTTGTCAGTAATACTGATCGCGGCACTAGGTGTGTCTTTGTGTGGCTGTCCACCCAGACCCCCGAAAGTGAATGTGAATATCGGCGATGAGATGACGATGGGAAAATACGGTAATAATCCCATCGAGTGGATCGTTCTAGATATGAATGATGATGGAGATGCTCTGGTCATCAGCAAGTATATTCTGGATATGCTTCCTTATAACCAGGATGCCAGCGCTGTAACCTGGGAGGAGTGCTGGTTGCGGGAGTGGCTGAATAATGAGTTTTACTCCACCTCGTTCAACAAAGAAGAGCAGAACAAGATCCTCACGACAAAACTCAAGAACCCAGATAATATCGCATATGGCATTCCAGGTGGCAACGATACGTCTGACAAGGTATTCCTGCTGAGCTACGATGAGGCCGATTCTCTGTTTGCCGGCAGTAAAGAGCGACGTGCCAAGCCGACCAGCTATGCGCTCGACAAGGGAATCATGGTCTCCATGAAAGGATCATCTGAAGGCTGTGCGCCGTGGTGGCTCCGTTCTCCGGGCCGTGATGTGCATTCGGCCGTTTGCGTCCGCGATATCGGGTATATCCTTAATTCCGGCTATAACGTCTACTACGAAGGCTACGGCGTACGCCCGGCCATGTGGGTAAAACTCAGCTGAAAAACTGTTTCAGTGTAAAACTTAAGACAAATGATGCGCCAAGTGCTTTTTGCTTGGCGCTTTTTTCTTGCTTCCTTTGTGGTTCTTGCGTTTTTCCAACCTAACGTTGTTTCGCTAGAGTAACGCTTTTGCGTTTCCAACCCAAGGTTGGATTTTTCTCTGCCACACTTGAAAGCATTCTCCCCAAACGGAAGATTTCAGACAGAACGTGAAGGAAATGATCGTGCTTTCTCCTATTTATTCAACCCTAGGTTGGATTTTCTTTTGTGGAGATTTGAATGTGTGACCTTAGGTTGGAAAAAATCGGGAGGAAAAATATAAACATAGCCTTAGGTTGGAAATCCCAGAAGAAATTTCAAAACCCGCAAACTCCTGCGCGAAAAGCACTTGAACGTGAAATCTTGCAAGCGCGTCACTTTTGTCGTTTTTTGTCGAATTCGCCGAACATAAAAGTTGCTACAATGGTGCTGAAGGAGAAAACTCGAATGGTTACTGTCAGCATCAAACTATCAGCCAAAATGCAGTGCGTTCCGCTTACCGTAAACCGGCTCTTGACCGCAGTGCGTAAAGAGAATACCGGTGCCGGCTGCTTTTGGCCACGCCTGGTTAAAGACAAAAGCATCAACTTCGGGAAAAAGGTTGGTGTCAAGCTTGATCTGCAAAACCTGGAATACCTACAAGCGCTCAAACGGCAGATCAAAGCAGTATTCGGCATTTTTGTCTCGTATTCGATGCTGATCTGTGCATTGATGAAACTGTATAACAAACCGCAGGAACGCGAGGCCGTGAGCCTGAACGTAAAGGGCTACAAGGCAGTGAGTAAAGACTTTGCCAGAAGGATTGCAGAAATCGCAAAGCAGATTAAGACAGTCATGCCTGACATACTGATGCTGCAGGAATTCAGGACCGGTGAGGAAAACAGATTCCTGAACGTCTTGATGAGGGAGCTAGGGAAGTACTATCACGTTGTTCTTCCTGCCTCGTATAATCACAAAGAAGACTACAACAGCTGCATTTGTATCACGCTTATGGGAAAGCATATGGCGAATATGCGAACTATACATTTGAAACACGAAACAGCGGGATTCAAACTGAGATATAACCTGATTCAGACAGATGATTACGTGTATTTGAATGCATGGGCGCCACAAGTGATAAACATGCAGCAGGATCGCTTTGAACTGGCTGATAAGATGTGGAAAGAACTGTTGGATCTGGCTCAGTATTATTCTGACAGGATGATGAAATTCTGTTTGGCCGGTGACTTGAATGCTTTCGTTGGCGGAGCTATGGAAGAAAAGATCCTGAGACTGAATATCATGCTGCGCGATACGAAAATTCTGGAAGATATGTCACGACCGACGGGCCTTGTGAATATTCTGGATTATGCGTTTGTAAACCGGTTTGCAAGTCAGTCGGAAATGGTAAGAACTTCATTACTGGAGCCTTCAATAAAGCAAAGGGAACTGTCCGATCACGATGCTTTACTCATGAAGTTTACAGCTGTCTCATAAAGCGTGATCGAAAAGCCGAAGCCGTTGCCCCCGCTGCATTTGACCGCAGTTTCTGTGAGAAGAGCAGGAAATTAAAAAACTTTTCGCAATTACCTATTGACAGACTAGGTTGAATACTGTATCATTCAATCAACCTAGTCGCCCGATAGGTAAATGTGCAAACATTAAACTATCGGAAACGCATCTGATGAAAGGAATCGAATTCATATGACACAACTTCTTATCGAGTTGAATCGCAAGAATTACCGTAACGGACGAATGTGTCTTTGTACAACTAAGGCATATTGATGCTGAAATGTTTGCAAGTGCTCCTGCCATGAAGAATGGGCAAGGGCATGTTGATCAGTAATTCTTAAAATTCAATTTGAAAAGGAGTTTTTATTATGAGTAACTATAAATTTGAAACCAAGCAGATCCATGTAGGCCAGGAACACGCAGACCCGACAACCGACGCACGTGCGGTTCCGATTTACGCCACCACTTCCTATGTTTTTAAAGATGCTGCACAGGCAGCAAACCGCTTTGGCCTCACAGAAGGCGGAAACATCTATACACGTCTCATGAACCCGACTTCAGATGTTTTTGAGCAGCGCATCGCAGCACTTGAAGGCGGAGTAGGTGCTTTGGCAGTAGCTTCTGGCGCAGCAGCAATCACATACGCAGTCCAGAACATCGCAAGAGCAGGCGATCACATCGTTTCATCCAAAAACCTGTATGGCGGTTCTTTCAACCTTTTTGAACATACACTGGCAGACCAGGGCATTTCCGCTTCGTTTGTAGATCCTTCTGATCCGCAGAACTTCGAGAAAGCTATCCAGGAGAATACAAAACTCCTCTATGCTGAGACGATCGGTAACCCGAATTCCGATATCCTTGATATCGAAGCAGTCGCAAAGATCGCTCATGCACATGGTATCCCGCTAATCGTTGATAATACATTTGCAACACCTTACTTCCTCCGTCCAATCGAGCATGGTGCAGATATCGTTGTACACTCCGCGACCAAGTTTATCGGCGGCCACGGTACAGTAATGGGCGGCGTCATCGTTGATGGCGGCAAGTTTGACTGGGCTGCCAACGATAAGTTCCCGGGTCTTTCCCAGCCGAACCCGTCCTATCACGGCGTTGTATTTACACAGGCCGTAGGCAATCTTGCTTATATCATCAAGCTTCGTACGACGCTGCTTCGTGACCAGGGCGCTGCCATTTCACCATTCAACTCCTTCCTGCTTCTGCAGGGCCTCGAGACTTTGTCTCTCCGTGTTGAGCGTCACGTGGAAAATGCACTGAAAGTCGTTCGTTTCCTGGAGTCTCATCCTCAGGTTGAGCGTGTCAATCACCCGGCTGCCGTTTCCGCAGATCCTAAGCAAAAAGAACTGTACTCCCGTTATTTCGAGAACGGTGCGGGTTCGATCTTTACTTTTGAGATCAAAGGCGGAGCAGACGTAGCCAGAAGATTTACCGAGAGCCTCGAACTGTTCTCCTTGCTGGCGAATGTAGCGGATGTGAAATCGCTTGTTATCCATCCGGCATCCACTACACACTCCCAGCTTTCCGAAGAAGAGCTTCTCGAAGCGGGCATCAAGCCGAACACAGTACGTCTCTCCATCGGTACAGAACATATCGATGATATTCTCGCCGATCTTGAAGCAGGCTTTGCGAAAGTAAGATAAGAGTCGTATATTAAGACATATCGTGAAATGTAATTCTAAGACCGAATTCACGTGACCGGATCTCCGGCTGCGGACAGAAAAATAACGAAAGAAGGATTGTATTATGGCTGTTTACACATCTGCAGATCAGTTGATTGGAAAAACACCGATTCTTGAACTATCTCATCTTGAGAAGTCTACCGGTGCTCAGGCGAAAGTTTTTGCCAAACTCGAGTATTTCAATCCGGGCGGATCCGTAAAGGATCGTATTGCTAAGGCGATGCTCGATGATGCGGAGGCAAAAGGACTTGTGAAGTCGACAACGACGATCATTGAACCGACATCCGGTAACACCGGAATCGGACTGGCTGCAGTTGCTACAGCCCGTGGTTACAGATGCATCATCGTTATGCCGGAAACCATGTCAGTAGAAAGAAGAAAACTCATGAAAGCATATGGCGCTGAGCTTGTTCTCAGTGAAGGCAGCAAGGGCATGAAGGGTGCCATCGCCAAAGCCGAAGAACTTCACGCGGAGATCGCAGACAGTTTTATTCCCTCCCAATTTACCAACCCTGCGAATCCGGCGATCCATCAGGCTACCACAGGGCCTGAGATCTGGGAAGATCTTGACGGAAAGGTAGACATCTTTGTTGCCGGTGTCGGCACAGGTGGAACAATCACGGGTACCGGTGCTTTTCTGAAGGAAAAGAACCCGAGCGTTAAAATAGTTGCTGTAGAGCCGAAGGATTCTCCGGTACTGTCCGAAGGACGTTCCGGTGCACATAAGATCCAGGGAATCGGTGCAGGCTTCGTACCGGAAGTGCTCGATACCAAGATCTATGACGAAGTTTTCCCGGTAAGCAACGAAGATGCTTTTGACATCGGAAGAAAGATCGGTAAGCAGGAAGGCGTACTGGTAGGAATATCTTCCGGCGCAGCTGCTTTTGCCGCATTCGAACTGGCAAAGCGTCCGGAAAACGCAGGAAAGAATATCGTGGTACTCCTCCCGGATTCCGGTGACCGGTATCTCTCTACAGCACTTTACGAAGAATGATCCGATTTCATATCATAGCTTACTGACAAGGAGCTGTCTCAGAGATGAGATGGCTCCTTTGCTTTAGTGAGAGCAAATAGTTCCTTTGGTCAGCAGCATCAAGCGCAAAGGGGTGTTTGACATGTCTTTATCTTCAACAAGATACATGTCCGGCATGGTGGCAATAAAAACCGGACTGATCGGTTTGTGTCCCATGCTGATCGCTTCGTTCCACAGTTTTTGAAAATAGTGCTCGGATTTTCTGTAGTCGCAGTGACACATGAAAGTAAGTGCTTCGGCTTCCTTTACAAATATGATGTCTTTTCCTTTAGGATTTCCGATAAGAGGGATACTTGCGTGAACTTTGTGGCGTTTGCCGTCAAACTGGCCGATCGATTTTGTCAGATCGGCGTCATCCAGGATCACATTCAATGTGAGATTGACGTTACCAGGAAGACCGCTGTTCATGAACTCGAGCATGGTATCCTTCAAAAAATATCGCAGGTTCTGCGGTTCGTAATCCATGACACCGTGATAAACAAAATACGATAGGGATTTGGCATATATCGGACGCGTGCTGAGGTTTTCATAACGATTTACACCACAGAGGAGTTCTTCGAGTTTTCGAAGGAGTGTCTGGCTTCGGATCAAGTGCTCCTCGATGCTTTTGCCTGCTTGAAAAGGATTGTCGAGGATAAAGCGGATCTCTTTCTTGCTCAGGCCGATATCCTGCAGTTTCAAAATCGCGGAAAGAAGAGCGATGTTGGATTGATCATAGAAGCGGTATCCGGTATCTTCGTTCTTTTTTGCGGGAATGAGAAGACCGCATTCTTCCAGACGCAGCAGCGTTGCGCGGCTGATTCCGAAGGAACGTGCGATCTGGTTGATCGAGTAGTATACATTGTCAGAGCTATTTGAATCCATGCTGAAAACTCCTTGCTTTTTCCCCTTTTCTACAGTCGTTTGGCTATGCAGATAATTGACATGTCCATAGGTGGACATGTTAAAGTATATATCGGTAAGGGAAAAATGAAAAGTATTCTTTTTACCGGATGGTTCAGCATAGACACTTGTTAAAAGGCCTCCTTTTCGAGTGTTATCATGGATCTTGCTCCCCCAATTGAGGTCTGTGAGTTATGCTGATGTTTGCGTACGTTGGAGAGGCGTTTTCCGAGAGGTTAATGCCTCTTCATTTTTCTAAACGAAATACGCCTTTTTAGTGAGAAGTACTTTTATTGGGTTTGCTGATATGAGAGAATGTGTCAGCAATCATTGAAATGACTGTAATTGACCTGATTAGCCGAACCAACAAGGATGTTGCACGATCCGCAAAAGCAGCAGGAGGAGAAGAAAAGATGAAAATCTCTTACAGTGGAATCGAAGGTTCTTTTGCCGCGATGGCAACAGAAGAGATATTTCCGTCTTCCGAGAGAGTGTCCTGCCGTACTTTCCGCGAGGCTTACGAGAAAGTAGAACAGGGTGCCTGTGATGCTTGTGTGCTTCCAATCGAGAACAGTTATGCCGGTGAAGTCGGACAGGTTTCTGATCTGATGTTTTCCGGAAAACTGAAAGTAACAGGTGTGTTTGAACTTCGTGTTTCCCAGTGCCTTCTGGGTGTAGCCGGAAGTTCGAAGGAGTCAATCCGAAAAGTGATGAGCCATCCGCAGGCACTCGAGCAGTGTGGAGATCACATTGCAAAATACGGATATGAGGTTATTCCTTACGAAAATACGGCGCGTGCGGCACAGGAAGTGGCAAACCGCGGCGATATTACGCTCGGCGCGATCGGTAGCCGGAGCGCTGCCGGACTTTATGGCCTTTCAATTATTGAGGAAGATATTAACGAGAGCTCGCAGAACGTCACGAGATTTGCCGTGTTTACCGCACCGGAAGTCGTTGAGACGATGCAGCCGATGAAAAACACGATCCTGATCTTTACGATCCGTGACTTTGCAGGAGCTCTTGCGCGCGCAATCTCCATCATCGGAAAGCACAACTACAATATGCGTGTTATCCGAAGCCGTCCAGTAAAGGATGTGAACTGGCAATACTATTTCTATACCGAAATTGAAGGACACCTGGATACGGAAGAGGGCTGGAGGATGCTCGAACAGTTGAAAACAGCCTGTGAAAAAATCAAGGTGGTCGGAACATACAAGCCGGATGTCCGGATCGGTGAAGGCAAAGAGGAGAAGAAGGAGAGCAATGTATGAATGCTGAATTTATAAAAGAACTGGCCCTTCCAGAGGAAGTGAAGGAGATGTGTCCGTTGACCCCTGAGATGGAGCGTGCAGTATCGGCGACCAAGCATGAGATCGAACAGGTGCTTGAAGGAGCCAGCCGTAAACTCGTTCTGATTATCGGACCTTGTTCTGCTGATAATGAAGACAGTGTTGTGGACTATATTTCGAGACTTTCTCCGGTTCAGGAGGAAGTTCGGGACAGCATTATCATTGTTCCTCGTATCTACACAAATAAGCCAAGAACGACAGGAGAAGGCTACAAGGGCATGCTGCATCAGCCGAACCCGAATGAGAAGTCGGATCTTTTCAAGGGAATCATTGCGACACGTCACCTGCATATGCGCGCCATCGCTGAGACAGGATTTGCCTGTGCGGATGAGATGCTTTATCCGGAAAACTACGCCTATCTTGATGATCTTCTGGCCTATGTTGCTGTGGGTGCAAGAAGCGTGGAAGACCAGCAGCACCGCCTGACAGCCAGTGCAATCGCTTCTCCGGTCGGTATGAAGAATCCGACCAGTGGTGACTATGCCGTAATGCTCAATGCAATCCTAGCGGCTTCGCATCCTCATACTTTCATTTATCGCGGTTGGGAGATCCATTCCAAGGGAAATCCGCATGCACATGCGATCCTGAGAGGATATACGAACAAGCATGGTGAGGCACAGCCGAATTATCACTTCGAAGATCTGATCCGCCTGAGCGAGCAGTACGAAGAGAGAAATCTTATGAATCCGGCCGTGATCATTGATACGAACCATGCAAACTCTAACAAGAATCCTTTTGCCCAGCCACGTATCATCAAAGAAGTGCTGAATTCCATGAAACTCAGTCCGGAAGTAAAGAATCTTGTGAAGGGCTTTATGGTCGAGAGTTATATTGAAGACGGATGTCAGGCCGTTGGAGGAACGGTATATGGAAAATCTATTACCGATCCTTGCCTTGGGTGGAACAAGACTGTCCGCCTGATTTACGATATCGCCGAGATCCTTGGGTAAGTGTGAGTGCCACTGCCTTCTTAAAAACGACATGGATCAAATGAGATGGGCAGAGACGAATAGTGATAGACAACTCTGAAAGCACTGTATCTTTCAAGTTGCTTTCGGATTTAGGAGTTACTACTTGACTTCACTTCGAATCAAGTGGTATTATGCAGAAAAACCGTCGAGGAAGAGTGAGTAGTCTTTGATTCGATCCATCCAGAGAGTTGCCGTTGGTGAGAGTGCAGCAGGAAAGAGCAGAGGTGAATGGGCTTCCGAGGGCAAGGGGAAAGTTCTTTTGAATGAGTATCTGCGCCGGGGAAAGGTACCCCGTCAACAATAACCAGCATATGTCGGTATGCGTGAGTGGATGGAGAGGATCCATCAAGCCGGGTGGCACCGCAGGAAAGAATATCGTTCCTGTCCCAGCAGAAGAGTAGAAGCTGGGGCGGGATTTTTGTTTTTCCGGCAGAAAATGAAATTTGGTCCCAAGAACTTCTGATTGCATAGGAAAAGCAAAAGGAGGTTCATTAAAGAAATACGGGTAAAGACCCGAAACGAAAGGAGACAAATACATGTCTGAGAAAATTCCTTACAAAACGTATCTTGATGAAAAGGAGATCCCAACCGCATGGTACAATGTCCGCGCGGACATGAAGAACAAGCCGGCTCCGCTCCTGAATCCGGGCACACATGAGCCGATGAAGGCAGAAGAACTGGCTCCGGTATTCTGCGAAGAACTCATTAAGCAAGAACTCGATAACGATACAGCCTATTTCCCGATCCCGGACGAGATCCTGAAGTTCTATAAGATGTATCGTCCGTCCCCGCTCGTACGTGCTTACTTCCTCGAGAAGAAGCTCGGCACACCGGCCAAGATCTACTACAAGTTCGAAGGTAACAACACCAGCGGATCCCATAAGCTGAACTCCGCGATCGCTCAGGCTTACTACGCAAAGAAGCAGGGCCTCAAGGGTGTAACCACAGAGACCGGTGCAGGTCAGTGGGGTACAGCGCTTTCCATGGCTTGCTCTTACTTTGATCTCGACTGTAAGGTATTCATGGTTAAGGTTTCCTATGAGCAGAAGCCTTTCCGTCGTGAAGTAATGCGTACATACGGCGCTTCTGTTACACCTTCTCCGTCTGATACGACCAATGTCGGCCGCGCGATCCTTGAAAAGCACCCGGGTACAACTGGTTCTCTCGGTTGCGCAATCTCCGAAGCTGTTGAAGTCGCAGTAGGAACAGAAGGATATCGTTATGTTCTCGGTTCTGTTCTGAACCAGGTACTCCTGCATCAGTCCGTGATTGGTCTGGAGACCAAAGCTGCTCTTGATAAGCTCGGCGAAAAGGCTGACATCATCATCGGCTGCGCAGGCGGCGGATCCAATCTTGGTGGTCTTATTGCTCCGTTTATGGGTGAAAAGCTCCGCGGTGAAGCAGACTACAGAATCATCGCTGTTGAGCCGGCATCCTGCCCGAGCTTAACACGTGGTGTCTATGCTTATGACTTCTGCGATACCGGTATGGTTTGCCCGCTCGCAAAGATGTACACTCTCGGTTCCGACTTTATCCCGGCTCCAAACCACGCCGGCGGTCTGCGTTATCACGGCATGAGCTCCATTCTGTCCCAGCTTTACGATGACGGCCTGATGGAAGCAAGATCCGTGAAGCAGACAGATGTATTCGAGGCTGCAGAACTGTTCGCACGTGTTGAGGGTATCCTCCCGGCACCGGAAAGCTCCCACGCGATCCGCGCTGCGATCGACGAAGCACTCAAGTGCAAAGAAACAGGCGAAGAGAAGACGATCGTATTCGGTCTTACCGGTACAGGTTACTTCGACCTCGTTGCATACGAGAAGTTCCATAACGGTGAGATGGATGACTACATCCCGACTGATGAGGAACTGGCCAAGTTCAGAGCAAATCTTCCGAAGATCGACTGATCGGATTTAATCCGTAGCCCTTCCGCTTTTCGTTTCCTTTCTGATTCAAGAAAGCGTGAGTTCTGCTAAAAGTGTTTGAAAAAAGGACTGTCTCGAAATGAAGTGAATCCTCAAAGTTGTTGTCCAACTACAGGGGTCACTTCAAGACTCCGAGATGGTCCTTTTTGTATACCCCGGCTCCGGTTAACATGTTGTTTTCCGGCACGCGCAGGTGTACCATCTTTATGAGTACTGATCCGGAGGAGACATAGATATGAAGATCGCTTTTTATGATGCCAAAGATTACGACAAGAATTCCTTTGTAAGAGCAAATGCTGAAGGAAAATATCAGATCGTTTTCTATGAAACACGGTTGACGAAAGATACCTGTCGACTGGCAGAGGGGTGTGATGCTGTCTGTGTCTTTGTAAACGACGATGTGAACCGGGAAGTGATCGATGAGTTAGTTAAGATGAACGTCCGGCTTATCGCACTTCGCTGTGCCGGTTACAATAATGTGGACATTGAATATGCATATGGTAAGATCCATATCGTCCGTGTTCCGGCTTATTCTCCCTATGCGGTAGCCGAGCATGCCATGGCACTGCTTCTGACATCCATCCGAAGGATCCATAAAGCGTATATCCGTACCAAAGACTTTAATTTCAGTCTCAGTGGACTGACCGGCTTTGATCTTCATGGCAAGACTGTTGGTGTAGTAGGAACCGGTAAGATCGGCCGGATCTTTATCGATATCTGTAGAGGATTTGGAATGCATGTCATCGCTTACGATAAGTTCCCGGCCAAAGACAGTGGTATAGAGTATGTTTCCTTGGAAGACCTCTGGAAAAGAAGCGACATCATTTCCTTCCATTGCCCGTTAACTGATGAGAACAGACATATGGTCAATGCCGATACCATCCGGCAGATGAAGAAGGGTGTCGTATTGATCAACACATCTAGAGGTGCCCTGATCGATGCAGAAGCTTTGGTAGATGGCATCAAGCAACGCCAGGTAGGTGCCGCTTGTCTGGATGTATACGAAGAAGAATCCAATGTATTCTTTCACGACTACTCCGGCCATATCGTAGATGACGACGTCCTGGCACGTCTGATCTCCATGCCGAATGTCATCGTCACCTCCCACCAGGCCTTTCTAACCGAAGAAGCCCTGTCCAATATCGCAGATACAACACTACAGAATATAGAAGACTTCTTCAAAGACGAGTACTGTACCAATGAGGTCTGCTACAAATGCCCCGCCATAGCAAACTGCAACCAGGATCACAGCAAGAAGTGCTTCTGATTTATTTGACTTAAATGAAAAACTAAATGAGTGTTGGATTATGCTCGACTTGTAATCGATCGTAATCTGACGGATCAGTACATGGTTTTTCTCGATGCGGCCTTTCTGCCAGGAAGCTTGTGGATCGCAATAGAAAAGTAAAGAAAATCTATATTCCTGAGTCAGTCACTTTTTCTGGCATCGCGGACATGCTTCTTGATCTTGTTGAACGATTTCTCGCTGATGTCATGCTCGATCCGGCATGCATCCTCAGAAGCGGTTTTTTCATCGACGCCTAAAGACATCAGCGCTTCCGTAAGGATACGATGACGCTCATAGATACGCTTGGCCAGTTTGCTACCATCATCCGTGAGGAAAATGCTGCCATCTTCGTTGATAGTGATAAATCCTTTGTTCTTCAGGATGCCAACTGCACGGCTGACACTTGGCTTGCTCAGATTCATCTCGTGGACAATGTCTATGGAACGAACATTGCCGCTTCGCTTCTTTAAAATCAGAATAGTCTCCAGATAGTCTTCTCCAGATTCGTATAATCCGTTCATAAGCATCCTCCTTAAATTAGGCCTTTTAGTCCAGATGATTATATTATACTTTATTTACCCGAAGATCTTCAAATTGTTCTGTCATTTTACATATGAAAGTGCCTGACGAGCTTAAAAAACTCAGTCAGGCACTTATCTGTAAACGAATAGAAAACAATCCCTTAAGACAAAAGGTTTTATTTGGCGAGTTCAGCACCAAGTTTCTTGCATGCGGCGACAGCGTCATTGTCTGGAGACTCGTTACAGATCACTCCTTCAGAAATCAGTACCGCGCCTGCTTGCCTGCTTCTTTCCTCCCAGTTTCTCATCCATTCACCATCGCCCCAACCGTATGATCCGAAAAGACCAATCTTTTTGCCGACGAGGACGCTGGCTTGTTCAAGTCCGGTGAACATTGGATCAAACTCCGATTCTTCAAGGACTTCCGCACCCATGGCCGGGCAACCGAATGCAATAGCATCAAATCCGGAAACTTTTGCATCACTAAAATCAGAAGGGGAGAAGCGAACTACTTCTGCACCTGCGTCTTTCGCTCCGGACTCGACTGCATCCGCCATAGCCTCGGTATTTCCGGTTCCACTCCAAAAAACAATTGCAACTTTACTCATACATATTTCCTTTCCTAATAGCAAATTATATATTCACAGACCTGCCTACATGCAGGGGACTGCCTGAATGATTATCCGGCTACCGCGAGCTGTTCGAGCGATGCACCACCGCGTAGCCTGTTCTGATAGTTCCTGGTACAAGAAGCATACATATCAAAAAGCACTTGTGCCTTTTTCGGTTCGTGATATACTTTCCAGCATCCGCCTGTGCAGGCACGGCACTTGCTGGGGCAGTGCGGATTTTCCATGAAACCTTGCACGTCTTTTGGGGGATAGCCAAGGAAAAGTCCGATCTCATGAGGAAATCCGGATCCTTCACGAAGTCTTTGAATAAGACGGACCAGACAAATTGTGGTCTTATTACTTGAATAGCCGCATCTTTGAAGAAGCATAGTGGAATCAGGACGATTCAGATCTTTGGCAAGCTGTTTCGGCCGATAGAGGTACAAAAGACAGAAAGTACACGTTGAATGAAGAGGAAGAAGCAGCAGTCCTTTTGCTGAAAGACTCTGGTTTATCTTTCGTATTTCGAGGCGGATGCTCTGTGGATCTTCGCCACGGATCGAGAAGAGACTTCCGGTCTTTATCCCCGCAAGCGTAGGTGCACATTGGTCAACTAAGTACCGTTCCAGCATGAATCTGATCCTTTCTTCTATAAATAAGTTTGAAAAATAGCTATTAGTTAGCTACGGCTAACTAAACGTTAATAATATACCAATATAGTGTATCAGTGTCAATATGAAAAAGTTAGATTTAACTAACTAAAAAACGTGAAATATGTGTTGACAAAGCGAAAACGAAATGGTATTATTCAATGCAGTTAGTCAATACTAACTAGTTTGTGTTCTTTGATGTCATACCTATATTTGTCCGGGTGATCCTGATATTTTCTTACAGAGATGACCAACTCCCCTTTTGAAGTCGCTGCAAGTAACCCGGATGGAACCCTTTGCCTGTTTATTCTTTTCGACAGACAGAGGATGATTCTCCTTAGGTATAATCCTTTAGGAAAGAGCTATCTCATAATGTGATGAGATGGCTCTTTTCTTCTTTCTACGTAATAGTCAAAAATTTAGGCAGCCTCATGCTTTTTGAGACTGCCTTGATTGCTATTGCCTATGGAGTTTATTCGTTCCGGCAGGTCATTCGATCCCCTTGAGGATCTCGACCATATCCAGTTTTTTGATACGTTTGTTGAACATATAGCTGACCAGTACAGAAACTACCATGACGAAGAGTCCTGAGACGAGATAGACGAGGAATCCTGCTGAGACAGGGTAGTCCATGCTGTCGCCGTTACTGTCAAACATATACTGGAGCATGACTTTGCCGAACGGGGCGCCTAGAAACACTCCGATGATGGACAGCCACAGGTTCTGAAGAGAGAGGAGCTTTCTGATCTTTTTCGTGGTGAACCCGAGCACTTTTAGTGTGGCGAATTCCTTTACTCTCTCGTGAAAAGAGAGATTTCCACAGTTATAGAGAACCACGATCGGCAGGATCGCTGCAAATACCACAAAGACGAACAGCATAGCATAGATCATTTCCATCATGATATCGAAGCTTTCCTTCAGATCTTTGTCATCATGGACCGCTAAGATGCCCGGCTGGTCCAGAGCATCCACCGAGTCAGAAGATGAATAGAGAAGACTAGGTAGATATCCGGCATCGGTTGCTTCATAGTCGTCACGCAGCATCGTCACACCCGAGAAATTCGGATGACGGTTAATGAGTCCGACTTTGGCCGCATACCATGTGTTCTTCTCATAAAGGTGCCAGTAGAAAGTGTCGCCTTCACGAAGATCCAGAGAACGGGCCAGCTTCATGGTGACTGCACACGTACCGGGCGTGAGTCCGGTAATATCCCGGTCCACATTTGTGAGACGATAGTATCCTGCTCCTTCTGTCACCATAAGCGAAGTGGTCTTTTTCTTTGAAGAATCAGCATGCGGTTCTTTGGCGATCTCGATTGCCGATGTCTGGATCAGTTCGCCGCCGTATTTTGCTTTATAACTCTCTGCCAGGGCCAACGTGATATCGTCCGAGAAATCGATCTCGTTTTTAAAGTTTTGGATCTTGTCGAAAGACCAGGAAGAGGCATCCTGGATCGTGGTGATCGAAGCCATGGCCGCGACCATGATCATCATGCCGGCGGCAGTTCCGAAAACGCCCATGAAAGAACGCAGCTTTCCGCGTGCAATATCACGCAGGTTGTACTGGGAAGAAAAGCCGAGTCTGGACCAGAAAGGAAGCTTCTCGAAAAGAGTGCTTTTGCCGGATTTCGGAGCGGCCGGACGAAGGCTTGCGGCAGGATGTACATTCATGACTTTACGGCAACTGAAATAAGTCGCGAGCGTACAGGCGAGTACGATCAGGATCACGATAAGTGCGAATGAAGCATCCATCTCGACCGTCCAGCCCGGGATCAAATACCAGGCACGGAAGATCGCGGCGATCCCTTCGCCGAAGAGATAGGTGCCGACGAAAACGCCTACGAGGGAGCCCAGAAGCGAGACAATAAAACTGTAGCTCAGATAGTGGAAGATGATCTTCCTTTTCTTCATGCCCAAGGCGCGCAGCGTTCCAATCTGGGTACGCTGGTTGGCGATCATTCGGTTCATGGTCGTCATGATGACCAATATAGCAATAGCCAGAAAAACGACCGGAAAGGTGATGGCAAACTGATCATGTTGTGCCAGTTCATCTTTCATGATGCGGATCCCGGGCATGTCGTCCCGATCGCAAAGCACTGCATAGTTTCCGTGAAGTGCTTCGTCCAGCGAGGACTCCAAAGATTTCACATCGCTACGGTTGGTCGTGAAGATCAGTTCGTTGAAAGGGAGTCCGCCGGGAAGCCCCTGGAAATATTCGCTTAGTCCATCGACCGGCATATAGATGACGGCGATATTTTTCGCTATGATATCCAGATCCTTATCCGCTTTGAGATACTGATATTCCGGAGAAACGATCGTGCCTTCGATGCGTTTGTTCAGGATCTGCCCGTATGCAGAGAAGGCGAAAGGATCGCCAACCTTCAGGTCCCATTCTTTCGCAAAGGACTCCGAGATCCAGATGCCGTCTTTCGATGTCAGATCCAGCTTGTTTCCGGTCACATAATACGGCATAGAAACCTGATCCTCTTCGAGACCATAGACTTCCAGCTGCGCCTGATCGTAGCCTTCTGCTGTAGCTTTGAAGTGAAGACGTCTCTGTGCAGAAGTAATGTAGGAAAGTGCTTTTACAGAGGAAAGATCTTCCGAAGAAAAGTTCTCGCTGAAGATCCAGCCGTCGGCGCAATTGGTTTCTTTCCGCAAGTCGCCCAGCTTATTGTAGGCACTGATATTGCTTGCCTTCATGCAGGCGAAAAGAGATACGGCCAGAAAGGAGAGTACAAAGAGAGAGAGGAACTGGCCGAGGTTCTTCCGGATCTCTCGCGTCATCTTACGTACAAGCATTACCATTCCACCTCCCGGACCGGAACCGGAGATTCGTTGATGCGGATCTCGCGGATCTTACCGTTCTTCATGCGGATGACTTTATCCGCACATTTGGCAATATCTGCGTTATGCGTGACCAGGATCACGGTCTTTCCTTGTTTTCGGGAAAGATTGGAAAGAAGTTCCAGAACGATCACGCCGGTCTCGGAATCGAGTGCTCCCGTCGGTTCATCGCCGAGTATGATCTTCGGGTCCTTGGCCAAAGCTCTTGCGATGGAGACGCGTTGTTGTTCGCCACCGGACATTTGCGACGGAAACTTTTTGGCGTGATCCCCAAGTCCGACGGCGCGTAACATCTCCATCGGTTCCGGGCCGCTTTTGACGATGTTTTTCACCAAAGACACATTCTCGATGGCAGTCAGGGAAGGGAGGAGGTTATAGAACTGGAAGATAAACCCGATCGTGCCGGCGCGATATTCCGATAACTCTTTATCGTTCATCTTCGAGACTTCCTGGCCGGCGACGGTGATCGTTCCGGATGTAGGTGTATCCATCCCGCCCAGCATGTTTAATACTGTGGATTTGCCGGCTCCGGACTGACCGAGTATAACGACGAATTCGCCCTCTTCGATCGTAAAGTTGACATCGTTGTTGGCCAACTGGATCGCTTCGCCCTGACCATATTGCTTCGTGACATTCTTAAACTCGACGATTGTGTTTCCCATTTTGTTCGTCTCCTTCGGATATTTAGATAAGTTATATAGTAAGCATGTGCTAACTATGTTCATTCTACGTCCGCCCTGAAATCAGGTCAATACAAAAATTGAGAAATCTCTCAACTTTGTACATTGTGTATAAAACAAGGTGCCGTTTTTTTGTGAAAATTGAGAAATGTCTCAATTTTGCTGTGCAAGAAAACGAATCTGTGGTTTAATAGAGTTGGATAGTAAGAATTCGATGAGGTGACTTGCCTGATGGCCACTAAGAAACCGGGAAAAAACAGTGAAAAAGGGAAGATTGAACGCAAGACATCTTCAGACCCCAAGAACAAGCCAATGGCGGTTCCGAAGCAGAAACGCTCAATCGAGACGCGTCTTAAGATCTTAAGCGTCGGGGGTGACCTGATCCTGCAGAAGGGATATCACAATATCACGGCGGACGATATTGCAAAAGCGGCAGGCCTATCTACCGGTATCGTTTACCACTATTTCCGCGATAAGAAAGATATCCTGATCCAGGC
Organism: Clostridiales bacterium; assembly: GCA_017545245.1. Lineage (GTDB taxonomy): Bacteria > Bacillota > Clostridia > Saccharofermentanales > Saccharofermentanaceae > Scatonaster. Next base: position 2,132 of record JAFWPB010000026.1, on the reverse strand, counting down.
ACTGCAAATGGCAGCGGATCAGCTGATGGGAGATGTCACCCGTTTCTACCACGAAGCCGAAAAAGGTGACAAAGGCCTCGAGTTCGATGCTTTTGCCGAAAAAACATTAGACTACTTACTGGAATATCACAGGAGAAACTGGGCAGTGCATGAGGAGCTGGAGGCGTTGTATCACACGGATGCGGATATCGCGGAAGTCTCCGATGGTTTCTGGCAGAATATGTATGAGAAGATGGAGCAAGTGTTCCTGCTAAAGGGCGCCAATCCGGAAAAAAGCGCCGAAAACGTCCGCATGGCGGTCAACTATATAGAGTGCTTCTGCCATACCTATATGCATCCCATCGATCCGGATCTGGACCAGACCTATATGCGAAAGAAGACGATTGAGATCGTAAAGAAACTGATCTTCGGGTGATATAGCCGCTCATTTCTTTTTCTTAGGCAAGGGAAGCTCCGGATACATGGCTTCAAATAAAATCCAGGTATTCTTTACTTGATGCCATGTGTGCCTCCTTATTTCAAGTCTTCTCGTAATATACTGAACATCTGTATATCTACGAAATCGCCGCGGCACATCTCGTGTTTCCGGAGGGTGCCTTCATACTGGAATCCAAGCTTTTCAAGAAGAGCTCGGGAACCGGTGTTCGGCGGTTCGACCATTGCTTCGATGCGGTTTACATCCGAGCAATGGAATGCGTGATCGATGATCAGTGAAAGCGCTTCTGTCATGATCCCTTTCTGCCAGTAGTCACGGTTCAGATCGTAGCCGACCTCGATGCGTTTATCGTATTCGGAAATAGCGTGAAAGCCGCACGTCCCGATAAGTTTTCCGCTTTCTTTCAGGACGATGCCCCAGCGCATGCTCCAATGGTTAGTGAGCGCTTCCTCATATTCGCGGATCATGGTTTCCGCTTCAGTGCTTTTCTCGAAAGGGAAACGGTCCGCAAAATAGAGCATGACCTCTTTATTTGAGTAGATCTCGAACACATCATCCAGATCCTGCATCGTGATCCGACGGAGAAGGAGTCTGCTGGATTCCAGTTCGTGATAATTTGTGAATAATTCGTCTAGCATTTATATATCCTTTCAACCACATCACATATATATCCATGCGACGTGATCATCTTGTGAAAACCATTATAGCATGATGGGTTTCCGTCTAGAAAAACAAGATAATTTAATGGGGGTTATCAAAACGCGATTTATGCATTTTAATGGTTATAGGGAGCTGGTGCTGCAAAAAGTGTCAGCGAGATAAAACAGAAACAAGGAGCACGGAATTATGAGAATTTTGGTATTGAACGGAAGCCCGAAAAAGAAGAGCGATACCTTCCGTCTGACGGAAGCATTTCTTAAGGGATTAAACAAAGAGCAGAATCACGAAGTCGATGTGATCAATGTCATCGAGAAGAACATTGCCCCGTGTCAGGGCTGCTTCGGCTGCTGGCAGAAACTGGATGGTCACTGTGTGATCCCGGATGATCAGAATGCGATTCTGGATCTCTATGTAAAAGCAGACGTGGTGATCTGGAGTTTCCCGCTTTACTGCTACGCGATGCCGTCTCATCTGAAGGCCGTACTGGACCGTACGATCCCGCTTGTAAAGATGAACATGGTAGAAGAAAAAGACGGTACTGTCCGTCACGAAGCGCTGGCTGATTTTTCCAAACTCCATACACTAGTTATCTGCGGCTGTGGTTTCCCGGATTGGGAAGGAAACTTCGACGGATTAAAAGAGATGTGCAAGCATTGCTTCCCAGGTCACGATATCGTATGCGTACCGGAAACACCGATGCTTAATATTCCAGCCGCCGCACCTGTTGCTGATCCGCTCCTGGCCCGCTTCGAAGCCGCCGGCGAAGAGTATGCAAAAGCACTTACCCTTTCTTCGGAGACGATCGCTTCTCTGGAAGTGCCGATGATCCCGAAAGAGATGTATATCCAGAACGTCAATGCGATGTAAGTTTTAGAGTTTTATATAGCGAAGGGGTTGTCTCAAAATGTTCTGTTTCATTGAAGCCCGGATTTCGGCCGTATATTAGAGAAGTGGGCAAATGCCTGAAGCCCTTTGGGAGTCGGCTACGCGCTAGTGCTTTTCGAGCAGTGGGATAGGGGCGATAAGTCGTAAACGT
>JAFWPB010000001.1 GCA_017545245.1 Clostridiales bacterium | reverse complement strand
CGGACCTCACGAATGCTTCCCAGCTTGATTATCTGGTACGCCGCATTTACATCCGCGTTAATGCAGATGCCGGTGTTGCTTCTGAACAGACCTCTCCGGATCCTCCGATTTCTGTCATAGTATGCCACATCCGGGATCTCTCCATCAAGATAACTCGTTCCGCTGGTGTAGCTCTCAGAGACGATCCTGACTTTGATCCCTACCAGTCTTGCCTTGTAGGAAATCATGTCGACCTGCATCTTGTAAGGGATGGATACGAAGTTCTGGTTTGTTTTGTTTCCCATATCGCTATTTTGTTTCCATCCATGGTTATTGCCGATGACTATGACTCCCACACCTGATGCTTCTGCCAGATCCACGATCTTCCTGCTTGCCTTGTGCAGATAGTCCTTGACCTTTCTGTTTCTCTTTTCTGTCAGTCTCTCTATCCTTCTCGTTATGTCACGCTTGTTACTTGTCTTGGCCTCCTTCTGTAAGTGTGCTCTTGCTTTGTTGAAATACTGGTTTATCGACTTGATCGGACGCCCATTCACGATTATGGGTGTCATCTCCGAATTCCATGCCGCTGCGATAAGATTGTTTACTCCCAGATCGATGCCCATAACGGTATCCGAGCCAGCCTTTTCCGCTTCCTGTTTCTCATATAGAAGAGAAACAAGAATGACATCCTTGCAGATCCTGATACGGATCTGCCGGATGTTTCCGTGCCTGGCACGGATGTGAATACCACTTAAGAACTTCGGCATCCGTATATTGCATTGTTCATCTACATGGAAGTTCTGGCTCGTGATGACAAGCGCACCTCTCCCATCCTTGGAATCCAGATATCCGGGCGCATGAGGACGGCCCAGGAACTTGCCTGGGGAACGGGAATACTCTGAAACGGACATGTAGAAAGACTTCCACTCCCTGCATTTCTCCTGGATACAGATCTGGCTGCAGGTAGCATAAGGGACCGCCTTGTACTCAGAAGTATCTTTAAGATACCAGCTGAGGAAGTATGCATCTGCAATGAAACTGTTCTCTGCATCTACATATCGGAGTTCCTTCTTTCCCGGACGGCTACAGTTATATCTTCTAATACCATCGTTGACAGAATCAAGCATATCCTGTTCCCACTCTTCTAACTCGTTACCTGACTTCAGTTTGGTATGGATACGGTAGCACTGCCTGATCAGGTAATTGACAGCGTTGGAAAGGTTCTTCACCAGATAGCAATAGATATCGATTTCAGAACCAAGGTCTTTATTCTTCCTGACCTTGATCCTGTGTTCTTCTGAAAGTATCATGTTCACACCTCCAGAGAGGGTAACGGGGACCGTGAAGAGATATCTTTATTTCGGACAGAGATGCCGGCACTTAACATCCGGGCGAACAGCTGCCCCAGTGTCTCTTCACTCTTTCTTCTGTTATTGGCTATAAGGTTATTCCACACGATATAGTTCCCAAGATGTTTAGTAGAAACACCATGGAACCTTCCTATGAATTCCTTCAGGGTCCTGTGATAGGCATTGATACGCTGTATTCCATAGGAGATACCATCCCGAACAGAGATATGGCTATCTGTATCCATCTGGATAAGATGGATAGACTTGCTCTCCGAGAAGGCCCTGTATGCTTTTTCATTGTCAGTACACAGTGTCGAATCAGGCGCGATGATGCCATCGAATACAGTAGAAATGCAGGAAGAACTCGGCTTCCCCAGTTTAGCAGGTCTGGCATAGGAAATACCGGATGCATCTACTGCACACGGCACACAGACTTTCTCGGAAGAAAGGCCTTTAGCATGGATGTCGTTTCCTCTCTTATGTGCCTTTCTCGGCATGGTGAAAGTCTTGCTGCTCTTGTGATTCCCTTTGTAGGATACATTGAAGAAGGTCTCGTCAGCCTCGACTGTACCATCCAGATATACTTTGTCTGTAACTTCGTGTAATGCGTCAAGGATCTTGTGTCTCCATGAGAATGCTGTCGGCATGGAAATACCGCATTCTTCCGAAGACTCTTTCAACGTCTTCTTGTCCAGCATGCACTTCAGGTATTTGACCCATGTACTCATTCTCTTTCTGGTTCCGGAAGTGATCGTATTGGAACCGGGGATGAAGGATTTCCCGCAATCCCGGCACAGGAAGCGCTGGGTTCCGTCTTTTCTCTTTCCGTTCCTGACTACATGGTCGCCTTTGCAGTAGAGACAGGAAAGGCTTTCGCCCATCCTTGTTTCGATAAGGAAGTCCTGAACGGTCTCTTCCCGCACATCGACATCGTTCGATACCGTGGAATAGAATACGACACGGTCTCCAAACGGAAGCTTACGATATACAGTTATAACGTCCTTCAGTTCTGACATAACCCGACTCCATGTGAAATACTTGACTCCATTATACAGAACATCTGTTCGAACGTCAACCACTAAACTGAAATAAGCTAAACCAATTATCTTGCCTTTTCAAAAAAAGTTTATGTAAATCCATGAAAGTGTCATTTTTGTCATGACAAGTTTTTTTTGAGCGCTATAATGGCTCTCGGAAGAAACAAGGAGGATTTACTCATGAAAAAGACAATTTCAACTATTCTCGCGGCTGGTCTGGTTACTGGTGTACTGCTTTGCGGATGCAGTTCCAAATCCGAATCTACAACAACTGCCGCCACAACAACTACTGAAGCAACCACCACAGTTGCGGAAACAACAACAGAGGCAACAACGGAAGCAACTACTACTGCTGCTGAAACGACAACGGAGGCAACTACAGAGGCCACCACTACTGCCGCTGAAACAACTACCGAAGCATCAACAGAGTCTACTATTGCTGCTGAAACCACTATCGAGGCATCAACAGAACCAGATTCTGATCCAACATGCCCGAAGGCAGATCCCAAGGACATCAAAGATGGAACATATATCGGTTCAATCACCGGAATCAGCGAAGACGGAAAGACAGTCCGCGTTCAGTTAGGTAAGACTTACGCATTGACAGCTGACGAAGTATCTAAGTTGGAAGTCGGTTCAAAGATCGTAGTCGAGAATGCCGATTATCTCCCTGAAGGCGGAATCGTTGTTGAGGACACTACCAGTGGCGGTGCTGATATTCTTTTCTGTCAGGATGGATATGCACTGATTAAGCAGGAAGATGGTCTTTATTACCTCTGCATGGATGAATCTTATTTTACTGTAGGCACGGTTGAGACAACTCTCCCGCTTGCAGATGACGTTAAGATCGAAGATACCTATGAACTTCTTCTGAATGATGAAGCAAAGAAGGCTTACGAGAAGGAAGACCAGAGCGGTAAAGCTCCGATCTTTACTACATACATGTGGTTCTACGAGAATCAGAATGATTCCTTCAAGCCGCAGCTCGGAAGTGACGGATTCTATTCTCAGCTCGTTGCTTTCCAGGATGTTGTAGTTGAAAACGGTACCATCAAGTCCTTCAAGACAACCTGGTCCTGATTATCTGATTACAAAATAATAATCAAACTATAAGGGGTGTCTCAAAGTGGGTTCACTGAGAGGCGCTCCTTCAATTTTTCTGCAAGTATTCTGTACTGTAATGACGCGAATGGACGGTGACACTGGCGGACATGGAAGGATTTTTTCTCAACCTGTCTTACTGATCTCACACCAGAGGCGGTTCTTCATCTCGTTCAGCGCGTAGTGGGAGCGGTTCGGAAGTTCGATATGCAGTTGGTCATACCAGGAGCGCCAGAGTTTCTCATATACATTCTTCTCGTCGTAGAGAACAGGAAGATCGATGTCTTTCAGATGGGTTACCATTGTCCCTTCCTGACGGTGGACAGCCGCCATCTGGTGCGTCTTATCATATACGAGAAAGTTACTGTTCCGGAAACGCTTCTCGAAGAATTCGGCCAGGCTTGGCAGCACGCGGTTATGGGGCGTGATACAGGAGACCATGACGTCCACATAGGAACGAAAACGCATCGAACCTTCAACGTTTTTTACCTCGGCACGATATTTCTGTACGGCATCCAGGACCTGCAAGATCAGCTCACGCTGGCGCATGTCCGGCATATAGGAGACGTTCTTGCCTGCCGGACTTCTCTTGACCGAACCATTGTCCGCCCATCTTACATCGTCGATCCAGTCTTCTGTCGAGAGAACCAGCCGTCCGATCTTATATCCCAGAATAATGTATCGGTACAGCCGCATCTCCCGATCGTACATATGTGTTAGAAAGGCTTCTTTCACGATGTCCTGTGCTTCGATACCGATCTGCTTGCTCAGCGAAACATATACGCGTTGTGCCTGTTCCCAGTTTGTGGAGATCCATGTTGCGGTCTCGCCAAGAAGGGGAAGACCTGTCTCCACATAGATGTGCTGGGGTATTTCCCTGCGGGTCAGGCTTGCATATACACAACAGAGAAAGCCTTCGAAAGTCCCATCATAGATATATTCCAAGTCATTATTGAGATCCACTGCTGTCAGCCTCCCTTCTTAAAAACGAATTTATGTTCTTCTTTTGAGAGGATTATAGAGCCGAACGAATGTTTGTGTCAAGAGCGTCTTCAAAAGAAATGATCGGTCTTCTGAAAGCATGTTTTCATCCCAGACAGAAAAAGAGGCGGCCTCTCTGTAATCACGACGGATCACAGAGAGACTGCCTCTGTAATTATTCAGTCAACTTCATTTCAAGTTTGTTTTAGATCGTACCACGTACGATACCGTACTGTTTGCAGATATTCGTAAACTCTTGTGAGGATGCAAAACTTGCAAGTACAGAATCCCTGCTGGTTCCTTTTCCAAGTTCACCAACCCAGTAGTTCAAGCCATCTGTCTCCGGTTCTCTTCCCATAAAGGTTCTATACAATCTTGTGACATATTCCTTATTGGATGTTTTGAAATTCTTGAATTCCTCGGACTGGAAGAACAGTTTGGCTGCTTCCGCGCCTGTCTTCTCATGCTTTGTAAGCGCCACACTCCAGTAATTCAATCCATCTGCTTCAGGCTGACGGCCAAGACACTTTGTATAAAGACGTGTTGCAAAGTCAACGGCTCCCTTAGATGCTGTTTCACCTTGGGTTTTTGCACTCACCACACTGCTGTACGAAGTGTATACTTTTGATCCATCCGATAAGATCGTGTAAGCACGTACTTTATAGTAGTATGTCGTACCGGAAAGCAACTGCTTGGATACACAAGATGAATCCTTTGCCATATATCGGCCAATGCAAACATAATCTTTCTGTTCAGCATTTGCTTTATTGGTTCTCCATACTTCAATAATCGATGCACCGGCCGGCGATGTCCATGAAACTTTTATCGTCGATGATGACGTTGCTTTTGCCGAAACTTTAGAAGGTGCAAGTGGAGTCGCAATACCTTCTACTACAGAACTGTAGTCACTAAAAACTCGTTTTCCGTTTATTGTCTTGTAAGCACGAACTTTGTAGTAGTACTTCTTTCCTGATGTCAATGAACTGTTTGTGAAACTATTTGCAGTCGTAGTCGTCACTCGCGCGAATGTTCCTTTTGCCGATTCAGCTCTCCAAACCTCATAACCTTCTGCTCCATCAACTTTTGCCCAGGAAATCTTTATGCTTTTCGTAGAAGCAGATGCCGCCTTTACCGAAGACGGTATCCCTGGAACTACTTTGACCTGAAGATTATATGTAGATCTTGAAAGCCCCGCACTTCCATCTGGATTGTAACAAGAAAGTCGAATATAGAATGTTCCCTTTAAAACACGCTGATCCTTAAATTGGCTGTTTCCTTTTATGTTCCACTCATCAATCACCTTTGATCCATCTGACGCTAATAGAGCTAGATGCCAGAGATATGTATCCTCCTCTTGTGGATGATTGAAAGAAATAGTTACCATATCACTTGTGGGGATAGTAAATTTGTACCAGTCATAGTCTCCTGTTCCATGTATAGAACCATAGTATTTCTGATTAAGCGCAATTGCTCGAGCAAATTCTTTTTCACCATTCTTTTCCTGCTCCCAAACAGTTGATTTCGAATAGTTAACAGAAAAATGATATGTGGTTGAACTCCAGGAATCATCCGAGGTAATTCTCAAATAATATGTCCCTTTTTTCAAACCAATAGCTGGTGAATAACCACCATTATTATTTCCAACAAAACGCACAGATGATTCATAGCCGAATACGCCTGTTGTGCCATCTTCACCAAATAGCGTCAGCGCCCAACAATCCTTTGAATAATCAACCTCATCATGTTCAAAATGAATTTGCACCTTACCTGGCTCATCCAAAGTGAATTTATAATAGTCTGCATCATTCATCACAAAACTTGACCCGTAGTAAACACTACCTAATTTGATTGGATCTGCGACCTTGAATGAATCATTATTCTCCGTTTCCCACACGCTGGATTTTGTATAGTTTACGCGAATTGTATATTCCAAGTTGCTCCAGGAAGATCCCGGAATAATCTGAAGTGGAGGAGCTTCATAGGAATGAACTATTGCACAATACGTTCCTTTAGGAAGGCCTATTGAAGGAAAGTAATAACTCATCTGATGTCCAGGAATACTATACTTTCCCTCTAAACCACCAGTTATATAAGTTGTTCCATCAGATTTTTTCAATTCTACAGTCCATTTATATGGATTATACTTATCCTCTGTTAAGCTCTCCACCTCATGTTTGAATTGAATCTGAACTTTTCCTGGCGCATCAAGCGTGAAAAAGTACACAAATGCGTCCTTTTGATTCTCTAAATGATCTGTTACGTCAGTATTGACTTTAATTGTTTTCTGAGTAACTTTCTCAGCAACAAAATCATCATCTGTATCTTCGACTGGAATAGATTCTCCTGTAACGCTCTCTTCAGTTTTAACCGGATACTCCCCGGTTTCTTTTGTTTCATCGGCAAATACCATTAGAGCAGACAAACTCAAAACAATTGCCATTGAAGCAAACAACGCCAATAATTTCTTCTTCATACACCAACCTCCTAAATAGAAATCTACGGGTACCCATCTCATGCGATTCCCTCTCTATCAAGTTTTTCGTGTAGAAATATAGATAACCCGTCCCCAATTATCTTCTTGCGAAGAACAATACTATTAGGTGACATGACAATGTCACCTAATAACTGCTAAGCGTAGTATAGCAGTGAATTTTCAGTTTCTCGGAGGATTGTTAACAGTTTTGCCACAACTAGGCATGTGCGAGGAACTTCATTTGAAGAGTTCTCCGCACGAAAAAGCACCTGCACTCCTCGCGTGTTCCGCAAGGAAATGCAGGTGCTCTGCTCATTCATTTAGGAGAGATAGTAGTGTTTACTCTTCCGCGCCGTGCATGGCCGCGACTGCGCGTGCGTCTTTCTTACGGATGACGATCTCCTCGCCTTCCACATCGACCAACGCTGTGGAGCCGGCCTCGACTGTGCGGTCGAGAAGTGCCTCGGAGAACTTATCCTCTACCATAGACTGGATGACTCTCTTCAGCGGTCTTGCACCATACTGCGGGTCATAGCCCTTCTTCGCCAGAAGTTCTCTTGCTTCATCTGTCAGCTCAATATCGATGCCAAGTTCGTTGACACGCTTCGACAAGCTCGAAGTCAGGAGATCAACGATCTTCATGATCGACTGCTTACCCAGCATACGGAAGAAGATGATCTCATCAACACGGTTGATAAACTCAGGATTGAATGCTTTCTTCAATTCATCGAGAACGACTTCCTTCGCTTCGCTATAGGACTTGCCGCCATAGAGTCTCTCTGCATCGGCCTCATCGGCAAATGGATCGTCCTTCTTTTCAGACGGAATCGAGAATCCAATATGACGTCCGGCAGCAGTTGTCAGCATTCTTGCACCGATATTCGATGTCATGATGATGATCGTGTTCTTAAAGTCGACTACCCGGCCCTGACCATCTGTCAGTCGGCCGTCATCGAGGATCTGCAGCATAGAGTTGAAGATCTCCGGATGTGCTTTCTCGATCTCATCGAAAAGAACTACCGAATAAGGGTGACGACGTACTTTCTCTGTCAGCTGGCCGCCCTCATCGTAACCAACATAGCCCGGCGGCGAACCGATAAGTTTCGCCACGTCGTGTTTCTCCATATACTCGGACATATCGACACGGATCAAAGCATTCTCGTTACCAAACATGACCTCGGCAAGTGCTTTTGCCAGCTCAGTCTTACCAACACCGGTAGTACCGAGGAAGATGAACGAACCGGAAGGACGCTTCGGATCTTTGAGACCCAGACGGCTTCTGCGGATTGCTTTCGCGATGGCACTGACTGCTTCGTCCTGACCGATGACACGCTTCTTGAGTTCTTCTTCGAGATTCTTCAGACGCTCGGCATCGCTTTCCGTGATCTTCTTGACCGGGATACCCGTCCAATTTGCCACGATATCGGCAATGTCATCCGGCGTCAGCGAGAGTTCCTGCTTTTCCTTGGAACTGATGACCTGTTGACGCAGTGCGCTCAACTTCTCTTCCAAAAGCATCTCTTCATCGCGAAGTTTCTGTGCTGTCTCAAAATCCTGGTTGATGACCGCTTCCTGCTTGAGACGCATGATCTCGTTGATACGCTCACCGATCTTCTTTGTCTCATCCGGCTCGGTCGAATTCTTGATACGCAGACGGGAAGCCGCCTCATCGATCAAGTCGATCGCCTTATCCGGAAGGAATCTGTCCGTGATGTAACGGCTGCTCAGGATAACGGCCGAGTCGATTGCATCATCCGGGATCTTGATGCCGTGATGCTCTTCGAACTTACTGCGGATGCCCTTCAGGATCAAAATCGCATCTGTCGTGCTCGGTTCTTTTACCAGTACCTGCTGGAAACGACGCTCGAGAGCGGAGTCTTTCTCAATATGCTTTCTGTACTCATCAAGTGTGGTCGCACCAATTACATGCAGGTCGCCACGCGCCAGGAGAGGCTTGAGCATGTTGGCCGCATCCATTGCGCCATCGGCATTACCGGCACCCATAATGGTATGAAGCTCATCGATAAAGAGAATGACATCGCCGGCCTTGGTTGCCTCTTCCAGTCCTTTCTTAAAGCGCTCCTCGAAATCGCCACGGTATTTCGTACCGGCTACCATCGAAGCGAGGTCCAAAGACATGACACGCTTTCCTGCCAGAAGCTCCGGCACGTCGTTATTTACGATCTTCTGGGCCAGGCCCTCAGCGATCGCGGTCTTACCAACACCAGGTTCACCGATCAGGCAAGGATTGTTCTTCGTTCTTCTTACCAGGATCTGCATGACACGGGAGATTTCTTCCTCACGTCCGATGACGGGGTCGATATGTCCTTCTTTCGCTTCTGCCGTAAGATCCTTGCAGAACTTATCCAGGACTTTTGTCTTACTGTTCTTATCGGTAGTATTCTTATGGGCTGCCGCATTGCGCGGTTTTCTCTCTTTTCCGAAGAAACGTGCGATCATCTCATCCTCATCAGATGCCGGCTCGCCGCCCTCTTCCTCTTCTTCGTCCTCGATATCGTCCGCACCGCTCATACCTTTGATTTCCGCCGCACGCTCACGCAGGATTTCCTGCAGTTCCGAAGTCGCAGAGCTTACGTCAAAAGAATGGTAGTCGAGGATTCTGTAAGCTGTGCACTGTCCATCACGGAGGATCGCCAGAAGCACATGTTCCGGTTCCACTACATCCAGTCCGGTCGCACGCGCATGGAAGTTTGCGAGGCAGATCAGTCTCTTCGTACGGTTCGTGCAATGCGCAAAGATTGCATTTGCATCGTCTTCTCTCTCGATAAAAGCACCTGGCTCGCGGCCGGAGATCTTGACGATCTCGTCCATGACGTCGCCCTGTGTCACACCGTACTTATTCAGGATCTCATCTACCGGCGCAAGATTCGGATCTGTCAACGCCAGAAGGATATGCTCGGTACCGATAAAATTCAGATTAAATGAAACTGCATACATATGGGCCCGAGATAACATCTCCATCGTTCTCTTTGAAATATTCATAGCTCATCGCCTCCTTTACTTCTTTTCACTCTTATTCAGTAATACTTCTCGTACAAATTGTGCTCGCTTTGCATCGATGTCTTTCGGCGTGAGGACTTCTCCGCACTTCTTCTGCACCGACGCATCGCCGATCGTATTGAGAAGCAGCATCAGCTGTCTCTCATCGACTTCCTTCATGAACTTGCAGGCCACGCCCAGTCTCAGGTCACTCAGACGGTTCATCGCCTCTCCCGCACTCAGGAGTCTCGCATATTCCAGTTCGCCCAAAGAACGGTATACCCGGTCTTCCAGACGGTCCTTGTTCTTCTCATAGTAGTCATTCCGGAGTTTTCTCTCCAAGGTAATGACCTCGTTGATCATCTTCGCAAAGTTGATCAGCGTATGCTTCTCCGAAATACCTAACGTGATCGTATTGGAGATTTGGTAGATATTTCCGGCAGGCTGGCTCTTCTCACCATATACGCCGCGGACCGTGTAGCCCGCCTTGGAAAGTGAATCCGACAATGCCTGCATCCGTCCCAGACTCGTGATGACCGGAAGATGTACCATCACGGAAGCACGAAGTCCCGTACCGGTGTTACTCGGATAGGCCGTCAGGAATCCATATTTCTCGGAAAAAGCAACTGGCAGGTACTTTTCGATATGGACTGCCAGATCCTCAGCCTGTTCATATGTGTTCTCCAGTGCGAATCCCGGTGCCATCACCTGGATACGGATATGGTCTTCTTCGTTGACCATCACGCTGATGTTCTCATCCTGCGAGATAAAAACACTCTGTCCTTCTTTGCCCTGCGCCAGATCTTCGGAAATCAGATGTTTCTCGATCAATGCCCGTCTGTCCGTCTCCGGAAGCGGCGCAATGTCCATGCGCATCAGTGTATTTTCCGAATACTTCAAAAGCGCTGCCGAGACAAAATCCAGGACTTTCTTTCTCTCCTCATCGTCCATGCGATGAGGAAACTGCATACTCTTCAGGTTCCTCGCCAGACGGATCCGGCTGGAAAGGACGATATCGCTGTCGTTACCGGCTTCTAAATACCAACTCATACCTCTCCCTCCTTCTCGTCTTTCTTCAAGGCTGAGATCTCATCACGGAGCTTGGCCGCCTCGAGATACTCTTCCTCTTCCACCGCCTTCTTCAGAAGTTTCTCTTTCTCCTGGATCAGGCGTTTCTTCGCTTTCTCCTCTTCAGACAGATTCTCCAGATAAACATCTGCCTCTGTCTCGACTTCACGCAGTTTCGTCTTTTCCGGTGTATCGGAAATATCGACTGCTTCGCCGTCTTTTCCCGGAAGACGTCCCACATGCTTCATACCCATCTGTGTACGCATGAAGACCGGGTCAATGCGCTCCGAGAATGCCTGATAGCAGTCCGGACATCCAAGGAAACCACTCTTCGTAAATTCTGCTAATGACAATCCGCACGTCGGACAAACCTTCGTGGATACCGGATCCATCACACCTTCAAGTCCTAATCCGAATGGTGCTTCAAAAGCACTGGCCAATATATCCAGCGGATTGCTCATACCGGATCCGAGTCCACCCATGTTTCCGCCAAGAGGATTTCCGAGAGCACTGCCCAGTGCGCCGCCGAAAAGTCCGCCACCCATGAGGCTGCCCGGCATGGAGATGCCCAGTGCTCTTGCGCACTCATCACAAAGCATCAGCATCTGTGGGGCTTTCCCCGATGTCTGTTTCATAATCTTCACGTTTGCTTCTCTTTCCTTACAACGTTGACATTTCATATTGCATGCCCCCTTTATGTCGTGATCAGACTGATCAACATATTCTTGAAAATATCCATACGGACCGTCGCTTTCTTATCCACATCGATTCCCGAAAGTGCCCGGTCAGAGATTGCGGCTTTCATCAGTCGTGCCGTCTCCTGCGAGATGACACCATAGTCAATGAAATTCAGAAGAAAGATCTCTGCCTGCTGCTGGGAAAGCGTATCGCCCAGGGAATTGATAGTATGCATCAGATAACTCGTTCCCGGCATTCTCTGCACACGGGAAATACGGATCTGTCCACCACCGCCACGCCGGCTCTCTACGATGTAGCCCTGACCGTTCGTGAAACGGGTAGAGATCACATATGTGATCTGCGATGGTACACAGTTTACACGTTCCGCCAGATCACTTCTATTGATCACCGCCGCGCCATCATTCTCATCCAGCATCTCTTTGATCATCATTTCGATCACATCGACTAATCTTGCCATGGCCACTCCATCTCACTTTCTATAATCTAATCTTTCCACTTCATCGATCGTCAGTAACAGCCCAGTCTCTCTGTCTGTATCTTTTTTGTCTTTTGACTTTGACTTTGACTTTCTTTGACTATCTTTATTATACTCTGTTCATTTTGGATGTCAACGCCATTTTTGAAAAACTTTTCCCGCATCTGAAATAAGCCCTTTTTCCGAATATAAAAAGGACCTTTGCCTTTTACTTTCCCGGGCTCACGCAGCCGGAAAGTGCAGGAAAGGTCCTCTTTTCGCTCTCTTCTTATCTGATGTTTATTTCTTGATCACATATTTCCAAAGTGCGATCAAAGCACAGGCACCGACTACCGCAAAGATAAAATCTCCGATGATACCCTTTGTACCGATTCCTAAGATTCCAAACACGATTCCGGAAACGACACCTCCAACGACGCCCAGAATAATGTTCACCAGAATGCTCTTGTCTCCGGTATTCATGATCTTACCGGCTACAAATCCAGCCAGACCACCGACGATCAAACCAATTATCAGACTAACTAACATACTTTCATCCCCTTCTGATTTATTTCTTGATTCAGTATAACACCAAATCCTTTTGTTCAGGAATGAAAGTTAGCTGCTGCATATTCCTGATCAAGTGAATATCCGTCGGATCGTAAGTATCGTACCCATATCCATATTGCCCCAGACTACCTGTCCTTTCCGATAGGAAGCATGGATCACCTGGCCATCTCCGGCATAGAGGGCAACATGGTCTGCCTTACCATCCGAATACTTGAGATCATATACAATGATGTCTCCCACGCGGATATCTTCCCTCGAAACCTCAGTGCCTTGATAACGGATCGAGTCGCTCTGATGCGTAAGCTCGACATTGAGCTGACGATAACAGTAAACACACAGACCGGAACAGTCTACGCCGGATCTTGATTCTCCGCACCAGTCGTATTTTACTCCCAGCATGGACTTGGCAATACTGATCACACTCTCTCCATTCTTACCGGAGATTTTCGGCGGTACATATTCACCGGAACTTCCGGAACCGCTGCCAGAGCTGCTTCCGGACTTTTCTTCCTTTCTCGAACCTGAGGAGCTCCCTGAACTTTCTGAGCTTTTCGAACTGCCTGAGCCTTCGGAACTGCTTCCACTGCTACTGCTCTTTGGTTTTTCTGTTGGCTTCGGTGTCGGTGTTGGCGTCGAAGTCGGGGTCGGCGGTGCTTTTGTCGTCGTATAGGAAACATATACGTAGCCTTCTTCCCCGTCCGGCGTGGTCACACGATACCACTCGTTATTTGCTACACCAGTACAATGCAGTTTCGTATATCTCTTAAGAGTCTTGATTACTTTACTGTCGGTCGAAGCCTCGGAACGAAGTTTCAGTTCACTTGCATTTACCCAGACCGTGCGGTCGATATCGTTGAAGACCAGATCCCAGGATAGGGACTTATTCAGAACATATCCCTTCACGCCATCTTTCGTTCTGACCAAAGACCAGGTCGAGCCGCGTGCGATGCGGGTAACCATCGCCGAACGGTCGATATCTGCTACCGTTGTGGAATCCATATCCGGCAGTTCTTTTAGAATCGTCTTATTTGTGGAAATATACATATCCTCATCTGTCGGTGTAAATGTCGACGGATCCAGGATCTCGACAGGGAGATCTGCACTGTCATAGACCTGCTCGATCTGCGCCGTTAAAACAGAATCATACTTTTTCTCCTCGTGCTCCGGATCATTTTCGTAGGAAGATGTGATCGTTTCGCCTTCCTTCAGGCGGACAGGTTCCCCTGAAGAACCTTGGTCGGGAGTAACCGCATTTGTTGTAAAATCTTCATCATCCGGATCGGTAAAAGCTCCTTCTTCCTTCTTGGCGGAAATAGCCCATTCCTCAACAAGAGGAGTCGCATCGTCATTTTCCGAATACAGATCAGCATAAGCCCGCGCGACGCGCACGCCTGCCGGAGTACCTTTCCGAAGTCCAATCGGGACCAGAAGTACCGGCAGTGTCACGATCGCACTCATCGCGATGGCCATGGCAGCCAGTTTTGAATTTCTTACTCTTCTGCGTTGCCGCATAATAACCTCCGTGAGTCTCACATCCAAACCTATAAGCCACGAATCATAAAACCAATTTCTCTAACTTTTCTCTGTTTTATTCTATCCGTTCCTCAAAAGCTTCGGGTGACAGAATAGTTATTTGACAGTTGCTTCGAAAATCAAAGAAAAAACTGTCCATCCGGGGAATCCCCTCGAATGGACAGTTTTGAAGTTTCCAGTTCTTTTATAAGTTATGCGATAAATCTTCGGATCGTAAGGATCGTACCCATATCCAGATTACCCCATACAACCTTGCCTCGGCTGGAGGATGCGTGAATGACCTGACCATCACCGGCATAGATCGCAACGTGATCGGCTACGCCATCTGCACCTTTCAGGTCATAGACGATGACATCACCCTTACGGATATCGGAACGCTTGACTCCGGCGCCGACATAACGGATCGAATTACTCTGATGCGGAATACCAACATTGATCTGCCTGTAGCAATATACGCAAAGTCCGGAACAGTCAACACCACTTCGGCTCTCGCCGCACCATACGTACTTGACGCCAATCATTGACTCGGCGATGTTTACGATACTCTCACCATTCTTACCGGAGATCTTCGGTGGAACGTAACCATTGTCTCCACCTCCGCCTGAACCTCCGCCGGAACTCTTTCCACCACCACTGGATCCACCACTGCTGGTCTTCTTCGGTGTAGGCTTAGGTGTCGGCGTCGGCGGTGCTTTTGTCGTGGTATAGGATACATATACATATCCTTCCTTGCCGTCATCTGTTGTTACGTGATACCACTCATTATTCGCAACACCGGAGCAATGCAGTCTTGTCCATCTCGGCATGATGCGAAGCACCTCACTGTCTGTAGACGGATGGGAACGAAGTTTCAAATCACTTGCATTGACCCAGACTGTTCTGTCGATTTCATTAAATACCATATCCCAGGAAAGGGATCCGTTCAGAAGATAGCCCTTATCGCCATCCTTGGTCCGGACATACGACCATGTCGAACCTCTGGCAATACGTGTAACCATCGCGGAACGGTCAATGTCCGCAACGGTAACGGAGTCCATGTTCGGCTCTGCCTTCAGGATCGTCTTACTGGTCTTGATATACATGTCTTCATCAACCGGTGTGAATGTTGTTGTATCCAGGATCTCGATCGGAAGATCCGCACTGTCGTAGGTCTGAACGATCTGCGCAGTAAAGACGGAACCATACTTGGCTTCCTCACGGACATAGTCTTCATCATCGATATAAGATTCACCGATCGTCTCGCCTGCGCCAAGATAGTAAACGCCATCATCACCAATACCGGATACAGGTGTGCCTGTGATAAGCGGTGGTTCATCGCCCGGCTCTTCACCCGGATTCTCTCCAGGATTGTCGCCCGGATTTTCACCAGGGTCCCCGCCTTCCTTTTCCTTGTCAGAAAGAGCCCAGTCCTCTACTGTTACTTCTTCCTGATCCGCATTCGGGTACGTGTCCGCGTAGGCGCGCGAAACCAGAACACCCGACGGTGTACTCTGGCGCAATCCCACCGGGATCATCAATATAGGAAATGTGATCATCGCACAGATCGCAATCGCAACGATTGCCAATCGTGGATTCCTTTCTTTCCTGTATTGTCTCATACCATACCCTCCGTGCTGCTTTCAATAAGCCACGTATCGTATACAATCTGACATTAACGCCTAGTATACGTTTGTATCAATTTTACTCTGATATGCAACTTGAGTCAAAATACATCAGGTTTCTCTTATCTTACAATCGTGTTTCTTTTGAAAAAGCACTTTGCTTCGAAAAGAAAAGAGTGTTTCCAAGGCGATTTATCACCTCAGAAACACTCTCTTAGAACATCTTTTTCATTCAGCGGCACCCCTACCGCTGCTTCCCACTTTCGTGGAAAACTGAAATTACAGTTCGCTTACCGAACTTGTGATCACTACCGGCTCCTTGCCGAGAAGCTCATTATTTTCAGGCAGTACCGGAACTGCTGTCAGGTTTCTGTAATGCGTCATACCTGTACCAGCCGGGATCAGCTTACCGATGATAACGTTCTCCTTGAGACCGTAGAGCGGGTCAACCTTACCCTTAACAGCAGCATCGGTGAGAACACGTGTTGTTTCCTGGAAGGAAGCGGCAGACAGGAAGGAGTCTGTAGCAAGAGAAGCCTTTGTGATACCGAGAAGAACTCTCTTACCCTTAGCCGGCTCTTTGCCCTCAGCTTCAGCCTTAACGTTTGCTGCTTCGAAATCGAACATATCCACTGTGCTACCGGTCATGAGATCTGTATCACCCGGATCATCCACACGAACCTTACGCATCATCTGACGTGTGATAACTTCGATGTGCTTATCGTTGATGGAAACACCACCCTGCTTATAAACCTTACTTACTTCGCTCAGGATGTACTTCTGTACGCCACGAACGCCCTTGATCTTCATGATCTCCTGCGGGCTTACCGTACCATCTGTGAGGAGGTCAGCAGCCTCGACGAACTCGCCGTCAGCAACCTTAAGTGTTGCAGAATACGGGATCGCGTAGCGCTTCTCTTCGATAACGATATCGTTATCCGGATTGGACGGCTGTTCGATCGGCTTGCCTTCCGGTGTAGAAGGTGTTACTACGATTTCTTTCTTATGCTTCAGACCTTCAACGATGTGTACAACACCATCGATTTCGGAGATGAAAGCTTGTCCCTTCGGCTTTCTAGCCTCGAAAAGCTCTTCAACACGAGGGAGACCCTGTGTAATATCGTCACCGGAAGCGATACCACCTGTATGGAAAGTACGCATCGTAAGCTGTGTACCAGGCTCACCGATGGACTGGGCAGCCATGATACCCACAGCCTCACCGCCGATCGTCGGAAGACCTGTTGCCAGGTTGATACCGTAGCACTTGCTGCAGACACCGTGACGGGAGCGGCAGTCAAATACAGAACGAATCTTCACTTTCTTATGTCCGCAAGCTTCGATCGCCTTTGCGATGTCAGCTGTGATCAGATCATTCTTAGCAACAAGCAGTGTCTTGTTGTCATTGAGATCGTAGATATCTTCTGCTGCATAACGGCCTGTGAGTCGGTCGCTCAAAGACTTAACAACATCCTTTTCATTACCGGCAACGGTAGCGATCTCCTTGATCCATGTAAAGTCGTCAGTTCCGCAATCTTCTTCTGTAACGATTACGTCCTGGGCAACATCGACGAGACGACGTGTCAGGTAACCGGAGTCAGCTGTCTTAAGAGCTGTATCCGAAAGAGCTTTACGAGCACCGTGCGAAGAAATAAAGAACTCCAACACGTTCATGCCTTCACGGAGGTTAGACTTGATCGGAATTTCGATCGTCTTACCGGATGTATCCGCCATGTTACCACGCATACCAGCCAGCTGCTTGATCTGCTGAGCGGAACCACGGGCACCGGAGTCGGACATCATCTTGATCGGGTTGTACTCACCCAGGCTGTTGATGAGGGCCTTGGTGATGGCATCGGTCGTGGAAGACCAGATCTTGATAACAGAGCTGTAACGGCCATCTTCATCGAGGAGACCTCTCTGGTACATCTTGTTGACGTACTCAACCTTCTCTTCTGCTTCGTGTACCATCTTCTCCTTAACATCCGGCACGATCATGTCTTCGATACCGATGGAGATACCACCACGAGTAGAGTACTTATAACCCATAGCCTTGATGTTATCGAGGAGCTTTGCAGTCTCGCCGATACCATGGATACGGATCGAACGGCCGATAACATCAGCCAGCTGCTTCTTACCAACCTTGAAGTCGCACTCGAGAACGAGCTCATTGCCTTCCTTGGTACGATCAACATAACCAAGATCCTGCGGGATGATCTCATTGAAGATGAAACGTCCAAGTGTGGACTTAACCATCTTTGTGATCATCTTGCCATTGAACTCACGTGTTACACGGATCGAGATCGGTGCATGGAGTTCGAGGTGGTGGTCGCCATATGCCATGATCGCCTCATCGATAGAGGAGAAGATCATGCCTTCACCCTTCTCGTTCGGCTTTGTGATCGTCAGGTAGTAGCAACCGAGGATCATATCCTGTGTAGGAACGGTAACCGGGTTACCATCCTGAGGCTTTAAGAGGTTGTTGGTAGAAAGCATGAGGAATCTTGCTTCTGCCTGTGCTTCTGCGGAAAGCGGTACGTGAACAGCCATCTGGTCACCGTCGAAGTCAGCGTTGAACGCTGTACAAACGAGTGGGTGGAGCTTGATTGCACGACCTTCAACCAGTACCGGCTCAAATGCCTGGATACCAAGTCTGTGGAGCGTAGGAGCACGGTTGAGCATAACCGGATGATCCTTGATAACTTCTTCGAGGATATCCCAAACTACGTCTACAGCACGCTCTACCATACGCTTAGCTGTCTTAACGTGAGTAGCATGACCTTCCTGAACCAGTCTCTTCATTACGAAAGGCTTGAAAAGCTCCAGAGCCATCTCCTTCGGGAGACCGCACTGATGCATCTTCAGTTCCGGACCAACAACGATAACGGAACGGCCGGAATAGTCAACACGCTTACCGAGAAGGTTCTGACGGAAACGGCCCTGCTTACCTTTGAGCATATCGGACAAAGACTTGAGTGCACGGCTGCTTGCGCCTGTAACCGGACGTCCACGACGGCCATTGTCGATCAGGGCGTCAACGGCTTCCTGAAGCATTCTCTTCTCGTTTCTTACGATGATCTCAGGAGCACCCAGCTGCAGGAGCTTGCTGAGACGGTTATTTCTGTTGATAACACGACGATACAGATCGTTCAGGTCGGATGTAGCGAAACGGCCACCATCGAGCTGAACCATAGGACGGAGTTCCGGCGGAAGTACCGGGAGTACATCCAGGATCATCCACTCAGGCTTGTTGCCGGACTTCTTGAAAGACTCCAGAACCTCGAGTCTCTTAATGAGACGTGCTTTCTTCTGGCCTGTAGCGGACTGGTAATCTTCGTGCAGTGTTTCTGTCAGTGTATCGATGTCCAATTCCTGGAGAAGGATCTTAACAGCCTCAGCACCCATCATTGCCTTGAATGCAGACTTACCGTACTTCTCAACGTTGTCACGGTATTCCTGCTCGTCAATGATCGCGCACTTCGGGAGATCCGTCGTACCTGGATCAACTACGATATATGCACCAAAATAGAGTACTCTCTCGAGCTGCTTCGGAGAAACATCGAGGAGAAGGCTCATACGGCTTGGTGTGCCACGGAAATACCAGATGTGGGATACCGGAGCAGCCAGTTCAATATGACCCAGACGCTCACGACGCACCTTGGAACGGGTAACTTCTACGCCGCAACGGTCGCAGATGATGCCCTTATAACGGATCTTCTTATACTTACCACAATGGCACTCCCAGTCTTTCTGAGGTCCAAAGATACGCTCACAGAAAAGACCGTCACGCTCTGGCTTAAGAGTACGATAGTTGATCGTCTCCGGCTTCTTTACTTCACCATGAGACCAACTCTTGATCGTCTCCGGAGAGGCCAAGCGGATACCAATTGATTCGAAATGATTCATTTCAAACATAGTTTATGAATTCTCCTTCCCGACTTACATATCATCTTCCATGGAAGCAAGATCGTCCATGCTTGGCTCCTGATCATCCATGTTATCATCGATGATCTCGCCATCTTCACCAACCTCGGAGAAACCGGCAGCGGCCATCTGACTCTCCGCCTCAAGATCGAACTTCATAAGAAGATCGCGATCCGGCGTCGGCAGATTCTCTTCTTCATCCGCTGCGTCTTTCAACTTGTACTCTTCCTCACCGGAATAGATACGAACATCCAGAGCCAGGGACTGCAATTCACGAACGAGTACCTTAAAGGACTCCGGAATACCAGCCTCAGGAACACTCTGTCCTTTGACGATCGCCTCGTAGGTCTTTGTACGGCCGGTGATATCGTCCGACTTGACTGTGAGGATCTCCTGCAAGGTATGTGCAGCACCGTATGCCTCGAGGGCCCAAACTTCCATCTCACCGAAACGCTGACCACCAAACTGTGCTTTACCACCGAGAGGCTGCTGTGTAACGAGGGAGTATGGTCCGATTGAACGGGCATGGATCTTATCATCAACAAGGTGATGGAGCTTGAGATAGTACATAACACCAACGGTGATACGGTTCTCGAACGGTTCACCTGTACGGCCATCGTAAAGGATCGTCTTACCGTCTTCATCGATACCGGCGAGATTGAATGCCTCAACGATATCGGCCTCGTTTGCACCATCAAATACCGGGGTGGCCACCTTCCAGTTCAAAGCACGGGCCGCACGGCCGAGGTGTACTTCGAGGAGCTGACCGATATTCATACGGGAAGGAACGCCGAGAGGATTCAATACGATATCCAGCGGTGTACCATCCGGCAGGAACGGCATATCTTCTTCAGGCAGGATTCTGGAAACAACACCCTTGTTACCATGACGACCAGCCATCTTATCACCAACAGAGAGCTTTCTCTTCTGGGCAATGTATACACGGACGAGCTTGTTCACGCTGCCCTTGAGTACGTTCTCGTCTTCCTTCGTAAATGTCTTTACGTCAACAACGATACCGGACTCACCGTGCGGAACACGTACGGAAGTATCACGTACCTCACGGATCTTCTCACCGAAGATCGCACGATAGAGACGCTCTTCCGGTGTCAGCTCAGTCTCACCCTTCGGAGTAACCTTACCAACAAGGATATCACCCGCACGAACCTCAGCACCAATACGGATTACACCGTTCTCGTCGAGTTCCTTGAGTGCGTCATCGCTGACGTTCGGGATTTCACGTGTGATCTCTTCTGCACCAAGCTTGGTATCACGGGCTTCACACTCATATTCTTCAATGTGGATGGATGTATATACATCATCACGTACCATACGCTCGTTGATCAGGACGGCGTCCTCGTAGTTGTAACCTTCCCAGGTCATAAAGCCGATGAGAACGTTCTTACCAAGAGCAAGCTCACCATTTTGTGTAGACGGACCATCTGCAATGATGTCACCCTTCTTCACTTCTTCACCCATTCTTACGATCGGGCGCTGGTTGATACATGTACTCTGGTTGGAACGCTGATACTTTGTCAGACGGTATTCGTGCTCTTTACCGTCGGCAGAAGTGATCACGATACGGTCAGCAGATACGAATGTAACCTGACCGTCTTCTTTAGCAACTTTACATACACCGGAGTCCTTCGCTGCACGATATTCCATACCGGTACCAATGATCGGGGCTTCCGGCTTGATAAGCGGTACAGCCTGACGCTGCATGTTGGAACCCATGAGAGCACGGTTCGCGTCGTCGTTTCCGAGGAACGGGATCAAGGATGTTGCTACCGAAACGAGCTGCTTCGGAGATACGTCCATGTAGTCGACCTGCTCCGGCGGAACTTCGATGAACTGGTCAAGGTGACGGCATACGACCTTCTTATTTGTGAAGTAACCCTTATCATCGATCGGCTCGTTCGCCTGTGCGATGTTGTAGTTATCCTCACGGTCAGCGGTCATGTAAACAACTTCGTCTGTAACCATACCATGTTCTTTATCAACACGACGATAAGGAGTCTCGATAAAGCCATAGTGGTTAACCTTAGCATATGTAGCCAAGGAGTTGATCAAACCGATGTTCGGACCTTCAGGTGTCTCGATCGGGCACATACGGCCGTAGTGAGAAGAGTGAACGTCACGGACTTCGAAGTTAGCACGGTCACGGGAAAGACCACCTGGGCCGAGAGCAGAGAGACGACGCTTATGCGTAAGTTCTGCCAACGGGTTCGGCTGGTCCATGAACTGTGACAGCTGGGAAGATCCGAAGAACTCCTTCACTGCAGCACTGACCGGACGAGTATTAACGAGCTGGTTCGGATGAGCCGGCTCTTCGTCGGATACAGCATTCATGCGCTCACGGATATTTCTCTCCATACGGGAGAAACCGATACGGATCTGGTTCTGCAGGAGTTCACCGACAGAACGGATACGACGGTTACCCAAGTGGTCGATGTTATCGATGTTACCAACACCGTATTCCAGACCAAGGATATAGCTTACGGAAGAGATGATATCTTCGATGATAAGGTGCTTCGGCATAAGCTCAGCAGCCTGGGCACGGAGAGCATCCATCAACGCTTCAGCTACGCCACCCTTCTTTGCAGAAGCACGTACATCAGTAATGATGTTGCGCAGGATCGTCGTACGGACCATCTCATTGATAGGAGTCTCGTTGATATCGAAACCCTTCAGTTCTTTTGCAGAGAAACTAGCACGGATATACTTATCGCAGTTTACTCTTGCATTACCGATAACCTTGAACGGCTTGTCAGAGATCTGGTCTTTGTCACCGATCTTCTTGATCGGGTAAACCAGTACTTCGTTGATACCGGAATCCTGGATCTCAATCGCCTTTTCGCTTGTGATGATCTCACCAGCCTTGAGAAGCACTTCACCATCATCGGTAACAACATTCTCTACAGCCTTATGACCGGAAATACGTGCTGCCAGAGACAGCTTCTTATTCAACTTATAAATACCAACACGTGCCAGATCGTAACGCTTCGGATCGAAGAACATGTTGTTCAGGAGGGACTCGGCACCCTCGAGGGATGTCGGCTCACCCGGACGGAGCTTGTGATACAGCTCAGCCAGACCTTCCTCACGGCTGTGGGAAGTATCCTTGGCGATCGTCTCCTTGATCCACTCTTCGTCACCGAAAAGGCTCATGAGCTCTTCATCGCTGCCGATACCAAGGGAACGGAGGAAAACTGTCAATGGGAACTTACGGGCACGGTCTACACGAACGTAGATCACGCCATTCAGATCTGTCTCATACTCGAGCCATGCACCACGGTTCGGGATGATCTGGGATGTGTATGTAAATTGATCGGATTTGTCGTGGATCGAGTCAAAGTACGCACCCGGGGAACGTACCAACTGGCTGATGATTACACGCTCGGCACCATTGATAATAAAGGTACCATGTTCGGTCATGATCGGAAAATCACCGATGAATACGGCCTGATCCTCGACCTTGCCTGTACGCTTGTTAAAAAGACGGACCATTACCTTGAGCGGAGCGGCATAGTTGCAATCTTTCTCCTTGCACTGCTCAATGGTGTTCTGCGGCTTTTCGATATCGAATTCCTTACCTACAAAGGACAATTCCATATCGCCTGAAAAGTCACGGATCGGAGATACTTCTTCCAGCACTTCCATAAGGCCTTCGTCAAGGAACCACTTATAGGAGTTCTTCTGGACTTCAATAAGATCCGGTAATTCAATGACCTCGTTGATATGAGAATAGGACATTCTCTCTGCTCTTCCCTGCTTGATGGGACGCACCATTACACATCACCTCACGACTTCGCAAATAACCATTTGCGTGTACGCGAAAAACCCGCGCACCTTCTTATACCTTCTCAGAAAACATCCTTGTCGGATTTCTTCTGGCGAAAAATGGGTAAAGTTGCCCTACCCATTGTAACGCAATATAAAATGATAGCACGAGTTTTTTCAAGTGTCAATCAAATATTTAGTTTTTTCAATTTTTTCTTTTCCTGCCGGTTTTGCCCCGACAGGAAAGGCCTCTCCAATCAGGAGAAGAACTTGATCAGGCCATGGTTTACGATCGTGGAATATGTATCATTCGTTGTCGTCTGGTTGTACCATGCTGTGTAGTTATCATCATCAAGTGTAGTGTAGATGCCTGCCTTCCAAGCTTCCATACAGTCACAGAAGTAGTAAAGCTTAACGGAGTCAACGCAGTCGATGATGTACATATCGCCCTTCTTACGGTTTGCATCGAAGAGCCAGTCGATCAGCTTCTGGTCCTCATCCGGGAGTTTCGCCTCGCCGCCTTCTTCTGTTGTGATTCTCTTAAACCCGGAATCCTTCACGCCGGAAGTATATCCGCCTGCAAGGATGGTATCAGCATCCATGGTGTTTTCCTTAGCCAGTCTGATGAAGTCTTCTTCAGAATTGACCTGACCCATCAGCTGCTCCAGTTGTGCATGGAATTTCTGGTGGGAAGGAGCCTTCTCTTCAAGAGTATTCGAAATATCACCGAGGAGATCATCTGTAAGGGAGATCACACGATAGGAAGCAGTCGGCTCTTCATCAAGATATACTTTCTGGAACAATGTCGCATAAGCACCTGTCTGCTGGCTGTCGATGAAAGCCATTGAGGTGTACTCTTTTGTTTCCGGGTTGAAGCACATCTCTGCGAATTCCTCGGACATATTCTTCGCCGCAGACTTGGTAATATCCTTGAATGTCGTCGGATCTTCACCGTTTGCCATACGCTCACGGTATTCTTCTGTTGCATTTGTGCTTACGCGTACCTGGAACTCCACTTCATTCTTACAATTGTCGCAGAGCTCATGTGCTTTTGCCAAAGCCTCGTCCAGCTTTTCCTTCTTTACTTCCTCTGTTGCACCCTCCGGAATGTCCGCGGCAACAAAGTAAGCCTGATACTGGCAGAGCTGGTAAGCCTGTGGATCTTCATCATACTTCGCCTGGATCGCAGCAGCATCCGGAGCAAACTGTGTCTGTCTGAGGTAAGACTGATACTCAGTAACTTCAGCTTCACGCTCAACGATGTCGTGGAAGATATGTACTGTCATACCAGGTCCGTATACATTCTGCAGATACTGGTCAGCCGTCATGCTTTGACCACGGAGTGTATTATAGTAAGTTACAGTTTCGCGAAGGGACTCAACCTGGCTGTCTGCGAACATATCTGCACCAGAAGCCTTAAATCCACTCTTCTTCGCTTCTTCCATCAGCATATACTGGGACTGGACTGTATTTGCAGCATTTTCCCAAAGCATATCACGGTAGGTTTGTCCGCTGTCCGGATTATAAACTTCATCCAGAGAGCTGCTGTCGCTGAGCAGACCATACTGGGAAAGCTGGCTGACAGCCTTCTGGAAATAGTAGTTCATCTCAACGATCTTGATACGTTCCAACGTCTTTTCCTTGCCATCTACTGTCTGTACGATCTTCGCACCTGGCAGCACCTTGGCCGGAAGTCCGGTCGTATAAGCAAAATAACTAAATACCAGCAATACCAGAACAATGATCACGGTAGTCACGATTGCTCTGTTCTTGGTAGAGGTTTTCATGTGTTTCTTCGTTTTCTTTTTGACCGACTTATCTGTCTGCTTAGACATGTTCATGCCCTTCCTTTACTTTTCTTGAAAAATATCAGCACGCCTCATTATAATTCGCAAGCCTTGATATTGCAAGAAAAGATTCAGCCTGATCCAAGTTTTACAAGGACCAGGCTGACATTTCTGAACAAAGTTCAGTTCTTTTGCCGGTTAATTATAGACACGATCCATATCAAATACCACTGCGATCAGATCGTTCAAATCCTTATTATCTTTACCGCAGCACTCATACAGAACATCGAAGAAATCCTTGGCTGTAGCGTTGTGGAAGGCATTCCGGTGGACATACTCACGGATTACGCCATACATTGCTTCCTGGCCGATGATCTCCTGCATCTGGTAGAGGCAAACCTGGCCATAGAAATAGGCGGCATTGATGTACGGGTCATCGGAGGAGAAATCGTAGTACGGACGGTTGATCGGAGCACTTCCCTCACGTTTCATATCATCTGCCATGTCTACCAGATTCATGTATCTGCGTGAATATCCGGAATCATATCCGATATACTGGCCATATACGAGCTCTGTGTATGAAGCAAAGGACTCATCCAGCCAAGGCTCCATACCGGAATTACTTCCGACGATACCCATGAACCACTGGTGTCCGATCTCGTGGGCAACAACGGTAGACATCATGACATACTTGTCGGATACGCGGTCTCTATCCGCAATCGGCATGCAGTAATAGTTCATGTCTGTGCAGATGATCAGGTTCGGATACTCCATTCCGCCGGCTGCGATCGTAGCAAGTACGATATCCAGTTCCGGATACGGATATTCGCCGAATGCCGCACCGAACGCTGCAAGAGAATCGATACCTGCTTCAATGCAAGCCTCACTTACTTCATCCATATACTGTGTAGACGGATGCGCTTGATCGTAAACAACACGGATCTTCGTATTTTTGTAGTAGCCTTCAAACATCTTGAAATCCGGGCTTGCGCAGAAAACGAAATCACGGACGCACGGTGCATCGAAAGTGATGACCTTGTTTCCATCCTTCTCTTCCTCGCTCTTGCTTGTACCGGTTGAAAGGACTGTATAATCTTTTGGAACAGTTAGCGTTACATCGTAGTCCGAAACCTCAGAAAAGAAGCACTCTCCGCAATCGTAGAAGCGTTCATGGGACCATCCGTCCTTCGTGTAGACTGCCAGGATCGGATAGAAATTCGTGATGTTGTAGACCTTTTCCGTAATACCATAACGGTCAGCTACTGTCGGGATCGTGGCTACAAAATCATAAGAAAGCGTCATCTTCTCCTTTGGTGCCAGTTTCTTGGAAAGCGGCATCCAGACTACGGAAACATCGCTGTCTCTTTCAAAGCTGAGATCGGAGTCGTCTCTTCCGTCCTTGATGTTCGTGATTTCCGTCAGGGCACCATTCGTATCCAATGCCGTGTCATAGCCGGCTGTCTTGGAATCGATAAAAAGGCTGGAATAATCACGCAGGCAGAGCTTGTCCCAGTCATCTTCGGAATTATTGTAGAACTCACAGACAACGTGGCCTCCGACAGTGCGCTTATCTGGATCTAATTGCAGTTCCATCGTGTAGTGATACCGCTCATCCTCGCTTCGATATTCAATCGGGCAGTTCGGGTCCGGAGCCTTGAAGTCCGCATTTACGGTTGCACACGGTGTAACAGCAGGTATTGTCTGATTTTGTGTAGTGGATTCTGATGTTTCACTCGAAGACGTCGCCGAAGCAGTCGTTCTTTCTGTCGGCTCATCCGTCGTTTCTTCCGTTGTTTCTTCGGTCGTTGTGGCCTTGGTCGTCTCTCTTGTTCTTCTTGTACTTGTTTCTCTTGATTTCAGACGGCAAGCTGAAAATGCCGGCAGCATACCCAATACAAGAAGAATCGATACTAATTTCTTCTTCATTTCTATATCTTCCTCCCAAACGTAATCTGAAATGCTTAACTAACACGCATGTTTCCTATTCCATGTTGATTGTAACAGCAAATAGTTAAGCATTTACTAAGTATTTCGTAATATTCGGGTCGGGACATTTCCTGATACGTTTCTTCAGGAGAAGAAACAAAGCGCAATAACGTGGCAGATTGCTCCAAAATCCACAAGAAGGTGGAAGATCATGTGAGCAAACTTAAATCTCATAAAGAAAAGGATAACGCTGCTCGTATAGCAGATACCACCGGCCAGAATCAGCCAGAATGCCACATGGGAAGCCTGGGCATACAGGATCGGAAAGCAAAGAACGATCATCCAGCCCATCGAAAGATACAACAGCGCAGAGAAGATATAAGAGATCAATGACTTCGAAAAAGCAATGGCTTTCAAGAGCGTTCCCAGGATGACCAGCACCCACTGTGCGATACAAAGACCGATGCCCCATTTTCCGCCGATCAATGTCAGGCAGACCGGAGTATATGTTCCTGCGATCGCATAAAAGATCATGATATGGTCGATCCGGTTCAAAACTTCCTTCTGTTTGGTCCCATGCTTCATCGTATGGTCAAAAGTCGAAACCAGAAACATAAGAAAAACGCTGATACAGAAGATAGAGATAGCCACTACATTAAGGATCTCATGGCCATTGGTCGTATTCAGATAAGCATGAACGGCAGCATAAGGAATAATGCCCAGCATGAAAGCAGCCATGACACCATGCGTCGTGGCATTTCCGATTTCTTCGCCAAAGCTTTCCTGTGTTTTCAGTTTTCTTGCCGGAACTTCTCCGTCTACCTCAGCTAAAGCAGAAAGACCTTCTTCGAGAGGATCAGATACGACCTCTCCGTCATTCTCCTTTTTTGTGCTTCTGCCTTCCAGCCATGTTCGCCAAAACGCTTTATTGGTTGACATATTCTCTTCCTCTTTTCATGTACTTCGTCCCTGTTCCCAAAACATATTGTACATTGTTTCTGCAATCAGATTCAATCCAGATCCTTGATATCGGCAAAAACATCAATTTTTTCTGCCTCACCACGTACATCCGGGAAATCCAGCGCCGTCTCATCTCGAACCGGTTCGCCGGAAGCATTCTCTGCGCCTGTCTCGGGTGATTGCTCTCCCGGCTCAGCCTCGACAGTCTCATCCACTCGGGAAGTCGGTGCGTGTTCTGCAAGCTCGATCACCTTTGTTTCTTCAACCTGGGAAGTTGGCGCGTGGGCAGCCAGTTCAATCACTTTTGTCTCTTCTGTCTCTGTCTGAGAAGTTGGCGCGTGGGCAGCCAGCTCAATTACTTTCGTTTCCTCGACTTGAGATGTCGGTGCATGCGCGGCAAGTTCGATCACTTTCGTCTCTTCACCATCCTCTGCTTCTGCATTTTCTTCCGTCGTGGAAAGCGCTGCCGTTCCGATCCTGCGCGTTTCTTCTTCGTTTGTTTCTATCGCCGGCGTTTGCGGCTCTGTCCCGATCCGCCGTGTCTCTTCTTCTGCTGCTGAAATGACCGGAACTTCCGCGGTCTTCGCATCAACAGAAAGTTTCTTCGTTTCTACAGTCGCATCGTCTACCAGTGTCGTCTCACGTCCAGTGTAGACTTCCTGTTCGATCTCCGCTTTCTCATTCATCACGACAGTTCCCAGTGGCATCGGCGCTTCACGGACTCCATCCGTCACACCCTGGACCGCCTTACGCGCTTCCGTATTTCTTCTGAAATGTGCGAAGTCTTTCTTCTGCTTTCTTTCAGCCACAAAAGCATTCTTATAGTAACGGAATATATTCGCCAGGATGTAGGAGATCACGCAGACAGGCAAGATCTTTTCCGGAAGATGCTGCGCCTGTTTTTCCCCGATCAATCCGATCGATCCGGCAAAAGGTGCATGGACCAGTTCATAGATCCGGTTCAAAAGTGCGGACAACGAAGAATACATGAAGTCCGACCCGTTCTTTGTAATGTGGTCTTCTACCATCGGAAGGAACCACTTCGGGAGATATGCCATGACGCCGAAAGTAGCAAGTCCGACAATGACCCAGACTTTCTTTTTCCAGCAGGCCCAGATCGTCGTCAGAACAAGTGCCATCAGGTAGCAGACACTCATCAGACGTTCATTCAATTCGATTGGACGTACCTGAATTCCTGTATAAGCAAAGTAGACCGGAAAAGAGAAAAGGAAAAGGAGAGAAAGCAAAACGCCGCCCAGAAAAATATCGCCGATTATATCCCGCTTCATATTCTCGCGGCCTCCTTTCCTTCGTTATACTATCCGTCCGATCGCAAAGATCAGTCAACCAAAATAAACTCGGCTTCCCCTTTGATCTCGTATTCGTCATCATTACGGGGAACCAGACAGAACTCACCCTTCTTAAGTGGAAGGACTTCTTCTTCCTTGGTGTTCCGAACCGTCATCTCGCCGTCAGTAACGAGGATACCTCTCCACTTCTTCGAAGTACCTGTGATCGATACAGACTTCGTGATGCGATAGATATAGGCATTAAAATAGGAGCACTTCACCATCGTGAAGATCTGATATCCGTCTCCGGCCTTCAGTGGTTCCGGTCTGGACTGTGCCTGGAAACAGGAAAGATTCATGCAGGCCAGTGCTTCATTGACGTGGAGTTCACGCTGTTTTCCATCCTTATCTACACGCTGGTAGTCGAAAACGCGGAAAGTCCACGGAGAGTTCTGCTGGATCTCGGCAACCAGAATGCCAGGTCCGATCGCATGCAGCGTTCCACTCTCGATCAGGAAAATATCATTCTTCTTCACTTCGATCTTATTGAGAACCGAGATCAATGTCCCGTTCTCGATTCGTTCTTTCACTTCTTCACGGTTGACCGGACGAGAAAAACCATAATACAGATACGCACCCGGTTCCGCGTCAAGAACATACCAGCACTCCGTCTTACCGCACGTACCGTAATTGGCCTGAGCAAAATCATCGCTCGGGTGTACCTGTACAGAGAGCGGCTTTGCTGCATCAATAAACTTAACCATCAGAGGGAATACTTCATTGATGTCCTCATTCTCTTCCAAAAGCGCTGTGATCGGTTCGCCCTGGTGTTCTCCTGATGCGATAACCGAAGTTTCTACGGTTGGCGAAAGCATCCAAGCTTCGGCAACCCTGTCCAAATCAGATGTAATATTATATTCCGTCTTCAGACGTGTCCCGCCCCACAAGCAATACTTTGGCAAAGGGACGATCTTGATAGGATTCATTCATTTCCTCCATCTACTTTCCCGAAAAGAGGGTCCGCCTTTGAACCCACTGATCTCGAAAGAGAGCATATTAGTATATGGTATTATAACGCCTAATCGAGAGAAAAGACAATGGGGCAACACTTCCCAAGTCACGATTATACGAATTGCATAAATTGCATATCTCTCCCTTGCTTGTCACGTTCCCTGGTGCGTGATAAAATTCATGCTATATATGTAATTATATATGGGAGGCAAAATATGTCCAATTCCACGACTTCTGCCGACGTAGTGATCGTCGGAACCGGTGCTGCAGGTCTTTTCTGTGCACTACATCTTCCGGAAAACCTTTCGATCCACATGATCACGAAAGACACACTTGAAAACAGTGCTTCGTATCTGGCTCAGGGCGGTATCGCCGCACTCCGTGATTCCCAGGACTACGAAGATTATTTTGAAGATACGCTCCGTGCCGGTCATTATGAGAATTCCCGAAAAGCAGTCGACACCATGATCCGCCAGTCTCCGGTCATCATCCGCGAACTTCTGGACTACCATGTCGATTTCGATAAGAAAGGCGAAGACCTCGACCTGACCAAGGAAGGCGGCCACTCGGCTTCCCGTATCCTCCACCACGAGGACATCACGGGTCAGGAGATCACCAGCAAACTTCTCCAGATCGTCCGCGAGAAGAAAAATATTACTCTCCGTGAGCACACCACCATGGTCGATCTGATCTGCGAGAAAAATGTCTGCAAGGGCATTATCACGCAGGATGCAGAAGGCAATTTTGAAGCTGTTTTCGGCAAGGCTGTCGTTCTGGCTACCGGCGGCATCGGCGGACTGTTCAAGCACTCCACAGCCTTCCGTCATATCACAGGTGACGCACTCGCCATCGCACTCAAACACAATGTTCTTCTTAAGGACATCAACTATATCCAGATCCATCCGACTTCCCTCTATTCCGAGAAGCCGGGCAGATCTTTCCTCATCTCTGAAGCCGTACGCGGCGAAGGCGGAATCCTTCTCAACAAGAACATGGAGAGATTCACCGATGAGCTTCAGCCTCGTGATGTTGTTTCCGCGGCAATCAAGAAGCAGATGGAGATCGACGGACGCGGCTTTGTATGGCTGTCCGTGACCCACCTGGATCCGGAACTCATCAAGAGCCACTTCCCGAACATCCTCGAGCACTGCAAGGAAGAAGGATACGACATTCTGAAAGAACCTTTCCCGGTAACCCCGGCGCAGCACTATTTCATGGGCGGCATCGAGGTCGACCTCAAGGGCAGAACTTCCATGGACAACCTCTACGCGATCGGTGAAACTTCCTGCACCGGCGTGCACGGCAAGAACCGTCTCGGCAGTAACTCTCTCCTCGAGAGCCTGGTTTTCTCGAAGCGTTCTGCACAGAACATCGAAGAGACGATTCCGTATGAGCCGACCGCAGTGGAAGACGTAGACTTTACACAGTACGAAGGCAGAGATTTCGCAAAAGAATACCGCGAGATCGTACTTGCCGAGATCAAGAGAAGGGACAAAGATTTCTATGAACAATGGTGTACTTAATACGATCCTTTGGGACGACTATATCATGCGCGCACTGCGCGAAGACATCACTTCTGACGATGTCACCACACAGGCCATCATGCCGGAACCTTTCCTGGTTACGGTCGACCTGATCTGCAAGCAGGACGGAGTCCTCTGCGGTCTCGACGTGTACACACGCGTGTTCGAGATGCTCTGCGACAACTCTTCTTTCAAAGCCAACTTCAAAGACGGCGACGAGATCCACAAAGGCGATCTGATCGGTGTTCTGACCGGTGACGGCCGTGCTGTTCTGAGCGGAGAGAGAACCGCGCTCAACTTCCTGCAGCGCATGAGTGGTATCGCTACCCTCACCCGTTCTATGACAAAAGAACTGGAGGGCTTCGACACCAAGCTTCTCGATACAAGAAAGACCACGCCGAACATGCGTCCTTTTGAAAAGTACGCAGTACGTATCGGCGGCGGTACAAACCATCGTTATAACCTTTCCGATGGTGTCCTCATCAAGGACAACCACATTGGTGCGGCCGGTTCCATCAAGAAAGCCGTCGAGATGGCCAAAGCCTATGCGCCTTTCGTAAGAAAGATCGAAGTCGAAGTCGAGAATCTGGAAATGCTCCAGGAAGCGCTCGACGCAAAAGCAGACATCATCATGCTGGACAACATGACCGACGAGATGACTGCTCAGGCTGTTGCGATGGCTAAGGGCAAGGCCGAACTCGAGGCCTCCGGAAACATGAATAAAGAGCGTCTGAGAAAGCTGGCTGAGATCGGTGTCGACTACATCTCCTGCGGTGCACTGACGCACTCTGCTCCGATCCTGGACTTCTCCATGAAGAATTTAAAGCCGGTAGAGTGAGGTACGTATGTCCCGCATTATTCTTGCAAGTAAATCACCCCGTCGATTCGAACTGCTCTCGATGACGGGGCTTTCTTTCGAAGTCCGTGACGCCCATGTGGACGAAGATGCGGTCTTCGCTTCTGTTATGCAGTCCTTTGCCTCTTCCGATATCCGCACCGATATGTATCCGGTCGCGGAGAAGGTCGCCTGTGCGCAGGCTTCGGCAAAAGCATCTGCGGCACTTTCCGACATCGCAGACAGCGACGCCGTCGTCATCGGTTCCGACACGGTGGTAGTCACGGAAAACGAGATCCTGGGGAAACCGAAGGACGAAGAAGATGCCCGCCGCATGCTCACGCTTCTATCTGGGAAGACGCATCGTGTCTATACCGGCGTAGCCATCCAAAGCAAGGACGAAAGCCGCGTCTTCAGTTCTTTTGCCGACGTACGATTTCATCCATTAGATGAGGTCCAGCAGGCACTGATTGAATCCTACATCGCTTCCGGCTCGCCCATGGATAAAGCCGGCGCCTATGGAATACAGGACACCGGCTCTCTTCTCATCGATTCTATATCCGGCGATTACTACGCCGTTGTGGGGCTTCCGGTTGCCAGAGTGTACCGGGAACTCCGGATGATCCTTTAATATCAATATCTTCCTGAGGCGGCTATCTATTAAAGTGTAAATGATATCCAGGCAATGTTCTTGTTGTCTTTATTATCATGAACCACTACTTCATAGTCACCAGACGAATAATATTTCGATGGATCCGTTTTGTACAGCGATAGTACGTTTCCTGTATATCCTTTAGTGCACTTGGATTCCTGGGTATAAAACTTTTCTCCATTTTTATACCAGTATACTGTCCATTCCCGGTCTTCAGTCAGTTTATTTGCATAATCATAATTGATACTGAACCTGTTTGGTTTGGGTCGCGGGCCTGGAACAGCTTTATTCTGATCAAATGCATACTCAACAAAATATACGTTACTTAAATATGTTGAATCGATCTGAATCGAAGGCTTTACAAAAGTATCTTTGTAAAGGCCGACATACCAGTCATAGTACTCCATATGTTTCAGTTTGTCTGCCTTGAGGAGATAATCTGCTGCCGGAAGAGCTATGTTCTCTGGAAGAATTCCGATGCCGTTGATATAAGAATACTCCTTAAATTGCAGGATCATAGCACTTGTATTTCTTCCGAAAACATATATGCCATCTTTTTTCGCACATTGTGTTTTGACATCCACATTAAGCACCTTAGAAGACTTGATATATTTCTCGAGGGCGGATGCGTACTTATTCATATCGACAGACCTGCGGGGGCTTTCCCCGTTGATCAGATCTGCAAGATATTCCTCGTATATCGGAATAACTTCATCCGGTTTCTGCAAGAGTTTCTCAAGTGCTTCTTCCGCATCACGGTAATGGAAATGGATCACGATATCACAATATGCAACACCTGGTTTGGTGATTTCCACCTCGTATGTGCAGTACTTGTAGAGCATCGCCATGATCGGCTGTTTGGCTCCGTAATCTTTCATGATGTCACTGTTAGCAATTTTATTGACCTCATTTACATTATTTGAAGCCATAGCTTTCAGAATATCGTCGACTCTTTTTTCTACCGTCGCCTTGGAAATGGTAGCCGGCGTCGGTGTCGGCGTATTCGTAGGCTTTTTTGTCGGTTTCGGAGTCGCTGTGGGCTTCTTGGTCGGCTTCGGCGTAGCTGTAGGTTTCTTGGTAGGTTTTGGTGTGGCTGTAGGTTTCTTCGTCGGCTTGGGTGTCGGCGTTTTCGTTTCTTTTGGAGCAGAAGTCGTTTCTTCAGTCGGTGCCGCTGTTTCGGATGTCTGTCTCAGTGTCGGCTCAAACCCACTCGTCTCCGATGCCCGGCTTTTCGATGTCTCGGAGGTTTCCGATTCAGTTGTTTCTGTCGTTTCTGTAACGGTTCCTGACGAGGTTGTTTCTTCTTTTTCCTCTTCAGAGGTCTCTTTCTCCGACTTCGTCTTCTCGGTTTCCTCGTCCTCGTCTTTTTCAACTACAGTCTGAAAACGCGATCTCGTTTCCTTCGTATCTTTTTCTGAACAGCCGCACAAAGCTAAAAGCATCACGCATGCCATCAGAATACTCATTCCGGATTTCAGTTTTCTTTTCATAATGTGCCACCTCCAAAACGAAGGACCTTGTCACCCCTGATATATCGCAAAAACACTTTCCATCTTATCTTCAGTGTAAAAGATAAAAACGATAAAAACATCAAGAGTCTTTGCCCGAACCATGAATAAACTGAAAACAAAAAGCCCGCCTCTTCATTCTTCCTGAGAGAAGTAATGAAAAAGCGGACCTGGAAGTCTTAACAAAACCGAAAAATCAGTTGAACAAAGGTGTCGAGAAATATCTCTCCGCTGTGTCCGGAAGAACTGTGACCACAGTCTTTCCTTTTCCGAGTTTCTTCGCCATGGCGATCGCGGCGGCGACATTGGAGCCAGAGGAGATGCCGCACATCAGGCCCTCTTTTCTGGCCAGATCTTTGGCAGTGCCGATTGCTTCATCATCGGTCACAACATATACATCTTCGTA
Organism: Clostridiales bacterium; assembly: GCA_017545245.1. GTDB lineage: Bacteria > Bacillota > Clostridia > Saccharofermentanales > Saccharofermentanaceae > Scatonaster. The sequence continues at coordinate 22,520 of JAFWPB010000001.1, read as the reverse complement.
TATTTCCGTATTCAGGTTTTCCGGGATCAAGCCGTCACCGATGCCCATCTGAAGATGCGAACCGATGTTTCCGCCTGCCAGGATCGCAGCATTCTCAGGCTCCACTGCCCAGATCGTAATATTCGGATTCTGTGCCTTCAGCACTTCGCCGATACCGGAAAGCGTGCCGCCTGTTCCGATGCCTGCGCAGAAGCCATCAATCGGACCGGCTACCTGTTCCAGGATTTCTACACCCGTATGATGACGGTGCACCATCGGATTGGCCGGATTCGTAAACTGCTGCGGAACGAAAACATTCGGATCCTCCGCTGCCATCTTCTCGGCAAGTTTCAGACACTCGTCGATGGCTTTTCCGATGTCACCATCGTCATGGATGAGCTTCACTTCTGCACCATAGTGCTCGACAAGATATCTTCTTTCACAAGAAACGGAGTCCGGCATGATGATGATCGTCTTATAGCCACGTACTGCGCCGACCAGAGCCAGACCGATGCCCTGGTTTCCGGAAGTAGGTTCCACGATGATCGTATCTTTCGTGATCTTTCCGTCCTTCTCTGCCTGCTCGATCATATTGAGAGCCGTTCTCGTCTTGATCGAACCACCTACATTCAAACCTTCATATTTTACTAAAACGCGTGCGCTGTCCTCGCCGACCATGCGTGAAGACAACTGGATCATCGGAGTATGTCCGACCGCTTCTAATACATTGTTATAAACCATCTATCCATCCTGCTTTCCACGGGACGCTGCCCGGAAGTTCTTTTCTCACTGAATCTATATTTTATCCGCATACGGGGCGGAGTGCAAGAAAACCTTTCATTCCTATATAGGATTCTTTGAAATCTATTGCAAAAGCGCTTTTTCCGTGGTATCTTTTTGTCATTGCGGATCGAAAGTTTCGTTGTCTGCAATGTTTGACCGCCACAATGATCGTGGTTAAAAGGCCATACGGACAGCCGGGTCAAATGCCGAAGCGGCAGTGATTACTGCCTTATTGAGTGGGAAGTTCGAATTCCCTTAATGTTTATAAGTTGGTTACTTTACTTGTGAATAATCAATAAGAGTGCGATGAGCTTTGGCGCAGGACCTCTTCTCCGTGGCGTAAGTAGTGCGTTTCCCGGATGATTCTATTTCAAGCAGTGACCTTCTTGGAAAGGATGTTTTTATGGCGCACGAGAAGCTTCGCCTTTACGGGTTTAACAATCTGACCAAATCCCTGAGTTTCAACATCTACGATGTGTGCTATGCCAAAACCGCACGCGAGCAGAAGGATTATATCGCCTATATTGACGAACAGTATAACTCAGAGCGTCTTACCAAGATCCTGACGAACCTCACCGAAATGATCGGTGCGAAAGTATTGAGCATCTCCAAGCAGGACTACGAGCCGCAGGGTGCTTCCGTTACTCTTCTCATTGCAGAAGAGTCCATGATCCCGCATATCGAAACAGAAACTGTCGTAGCGCATCTCGATAAGAGCCACGTTACCGTACATACCTATCCGGAATTCCATCCGGACACGTCTATCGCTACATTCCGTGTTGATATCGATGTGGCAACCTGCGGTGAGATTTCTCCGCTTTCTACTCTCGACTATCTGATCGGAAGCTTTGATTCGGATATCATCACTCTCGACTACCGTGTCCGCGGCTTCACCCGTGATGTTTCCGGCAAGAAGATTTTCCGTGACAAGAACATCGTTTCGATCCAGAACTATATCGACAAGAAAACCCTGGAGCGTTATGACGCCATCGATATCAACGTATATCAGGCCAATCTGTATCACACCAAAATGCTGATCAAAGAAGTGGATCTGCAGAACTATCTTTTCAAGACCGACGTTTATGAGATCGCGCCGAAGACGCGTCTCGAAATCACAAACAATCTCAGAAAAGAAATGATTGAGATCTTCTCGGGTGCCAATGTTTTTGAGAATCCGGAAGATGAGAACGACTAAGGTTTGACAGGTGGAAGCAAAGGAAAAGTGAGCAGAGAATTCCAGAAAAACCAGGACCGTGCTCCGATTGCCGAAGCACTGGAGGCCTACTCTTCCGAGCGGGTCGTTCCTTTTGACGTGCCCGGACATAAGCATGGCCGCGGAAATCCCGAGCTCACTTCTTTCTTAGGCGAGCGCACCATGATCCTCGACGTCAACTCCATGAAACCGCTCGACAACCTCTGTCACCCGGTTTCAGTCATCAAAGAAGCCGAAGAACTCGCAGCAGATGCTTTTGGCGCGGCAGCGGCGTTCTTCATGGTTGGTGGTACGACTTCTTCCGTGCAGGCGATGGTCTTTACCGTTGCGGCGCGTGGAGACAAGATCATCGTGCCGCGAAACGTACATAGAAGCGTCATCAATGCGATGGTACTCTGCGGCGCCGTTCCGGTCTATGTGGATCCGGGTGCCCATGAGACATACGGCATCGCACTCGGCATGAAGCTTTCCGACATTGAAAAAGCAATTCACGAGAACCCGGATGCCAAAGCCATCTTCGTGAACAATCCGACCTACTATGGCATCTGTTCCGACCTTTCCGGCATCGTAAAACTGGCGCATGCACACGGCATGAAGGTCGTCGTCGATGAGGCGCACGGCACACACCTTTCCTTCTCGGACCGTCTTCCGGTTTCGGCGATGGAAGCTGGCGCGGATATGGCTGCCGTTTCCATGCACAAGTCCGGCGGATCACTGACGCAGAGTTCTTTTCTCATCATCGGAAAAGAAATGAATCCGGATTATGTTCGCCAGATCATCAACCTGACACAGACCACTTCCGGCTCTTACCTGTTCCTGTCGAGCCTCGATCTTTCTCGAAAAAGACTGGCGCTTCAGGGCAAAGAGCTTTTCGACAAAGTTATCGATATGGCCGAGTATGCACGATCCGAGATCAACTCCATCGGCGGCTACTATGCGTTCGGCTCGGAGCTTGTTGACGGCAATACCGTTTTTGATTTCGATAAGACCAAGCTGGTCATTCATACCCTTCCCGTAGGACTTGCGGGCATCGAGGTCTATGACCTGCTCCGTGATGAATACGATATCCAGATGGAGTTCGGTGACTTTGGAAACTGCCTGGCGTACCTTTCCGTAGGCGACCGCATTCGTGACCTGGAGCGTCTGGTTGGCGCCCTCGGCGAGATCCGTCGTCTCTTCGGAAAGGACCCGATCACTTCCCTGCCGAGCAACTACATCGCACCGATCGTTGCCCTTTCTCCACAGGAAGCCTTCTACGCAGACAGCGAACACGTTGCTTTTGCTTCGGCAGAAGGGCGCGTCGCAGCGGAAAGTATCATGTGCTATCCTCCGGGAATTCCGGTACTTGCACCTGGAGAAAAAATCACAAAAGAAGTGCTGGAGTATCTCGTTTATGCGCAGGAAAAAGGATGTCAGATCACCGGCGCAGAGGACAGTTCGCTGCAGACACTGCGCGTCGTGAAGTAAGCAAGTGCTTTTTACTTGGAATTGGTTTCTGATCAAAATTCAAAATAGTGCTTATATCATATAGACTTTCGTTCCAGTACCATGTTCAATTAATCTCACAATACACTTGCAGGAGATTCATATGAACAGTTTGTATTTGGAATTAGCAGCCCGTAAGCAAAGGTTGGAGAAAGCGATCCAATCGGCTGAGATGTTTCTTAATAATGCGCCAGAGGGAAGGTTGAGGATTCAAAACCGAAGTGACAAATCCATTTTTTATCATATTACTCAAACCGGGGATACCAGAGGAACCTATATCCATTCCAATAATTCAAACCTGGCAGCACTGCTTGCCCAGAAAGATTACGCCAAACAGTTTATCAATGAGGCTCAGCAAGAACTGAATATCATCAACAAATGTATTCTCAATCTTGGTGTCCATAGTGCGGAATCTCTTTATTCTTTGTTGAATAAAACAAGACAAAATCTGGTAATACCATATATGATCAGCGATGAAGTCTGCAAAGAAAGATGGCTTTCCCAGCCTTTTCAGACCTGCACGTATAAGCCGGAAGAGAAAGTATTCAAAACAAGACGTGGTGAAATGGTACGTTCCAAATCTGAACTGATGCAGGCTGATACATACCTCGAGCTTGGAATCCCGTATCGCTACGAATGCATATTGACTCTGAAAGACGGAACGACCAAAGCTCCAGATTTTACCCTATATCATGTGCCTCGCCGAATGACGATCTACCACGAGCATTTGGGATGTATGGATGATGAGGACTATGTGAATCGGAATATTAAGAAACTTCGCGAGTACGAGGAGAACGGAATCTATGTTGGTAAAAACCTCATCCTGACTTTCGAGACTTCGAAACAACCTTTCAATATTCACCAGTTCCGGGAAAACCTAAAAGAAATCTTCTGGATAGATTAGTGGAATCAGGGATCAGTTCTATAAATCGGCAAAAAGGAGCCATCTTATAGCACAGATTTGAGCTGTCTGTTCTATAAGATTGGATTTTTTATTCATCTTATAGCACAGATTCGTACTTCCCGTTCTATAAGATCAGCTTTTTTATTCATCTTATAGAACGAATATGTCTTGGCAGTGCTATAAAATCGTGGATTTCTTCATTCTTATAGAAAACTGAGTATAAAAGAGTTCTATAAGATAACTATTTTCGACGATCTTATAGAACTCACGAAAGATTATAGTTCTATAAAACTGACTCTTTCTTTATTCTTATAGCAGAGGCCTTCTCCTCATAACACGAGAATTCCATTTTCACTTCTCTTATCTCCCCATCCACTCCCCAAATCGCACTTTTGATCCCAATCGCCACCCCGCGAAGCACTTTTTTATGGAATTACGGATCTTCCATTCCGATAGTATACATTATGACTACTGCCTTTATGGTGGTATTATATATGTGTCGGCTCCGCGCCACGGCCTTTCGAAATTTCTGCCGTGGTCCGTTCGAAAAGCACTTGCCTGTCAAGTCTTCTCGCCACCAAAACCGGGCCGGCCAGATTAACGAAGGAGCAAGAGACTACGCCTATGGATCTTTGGTTTTCTGAATTACATACCCCTCACGTAAAGCTGTCGATTGCAGTCGACAAGCAGTTATATAGTGGCAAGAGCGATTTCCAGCAGATCGATGTTTTCGAATCGCCGGAATTCGGACGTTTCCTCACACTCGATGGTTACATGATGCTCACCCAGAAAGATGAGTTCATCTACCACGAGATGCTGGCACACGTACCGATGTGCGTACACCCGAACGTCAAAAAAGTGCTGGTCATCGGTGCTGGTGACGGTGGTGTCGTCCGTGAACTTACAAGATACGATTCCATCGAGCACATCGATGTAGTCGAGATCGACGAAGAAGTCGTAAAAGTCGCCAAGGAATATCTCCCCTTCACTGCCTGTGGTTTCGATGATCCGAGAGTACAGTGCCACTTCGAAGACGGTCTCAAATATGTCCGCCATCATGAAGACGAATATGACCTGATCCTCGTTGACTCCACCGACCCGTTCGGTCCGGGTGAAGGCCTCTTCACCAAAGAGTTCTACGGCAACTGCTACACCGCACTCAAAGAAGACGGCATCATGGTCAACCAGAACGAAAGTCCTTTTTACGCAAACGACGCGAGAGCCATGCAACGTGCGCACAAGCGCATCCACGCAAACTTCCCGATCTGCCGCGTATACCAAGCCCACATTCCGACCTACCCGTCCGGTCACTGGCTCTTCGGTTTTGCCTCGAAGAAATACCATCCGGTCAAGGATATGCGCGCTTCCGAGTGGAAAGCACTTGGCATCGAGACGAAGTATTACAACACCAACCTGCACCGCGGTGCTTTTGCACTTCCGAACTACGTGCAGAAACTTCTGGAAGCGATGGAAGAGCTTCCGGACAACGATACAACCAATACTCTGGGAGGTGACAAAGCATGATCGATCGCATTGAGAAGAACTTTTTCGCTTTGAACTGTCCCTACGAAGATGCAGAAGCCGTACTCTTCGGCGCCCCTTTTGACGGGACCACGTCGTTCCGTCCGGGAACAAGATTCGGTCCTTCGGCGATGAGAAACGAGAGTATCGGCCTGGAGTCCTTCAGCCCTTACCAGGACAAAGATCTGGAAGATGCACCGATCTGTGATTCCGGTGATCTGGATCTTCCTTTCGGAGACGCCGAAGCTGCGCTGAAACTCATTGAGGAAGAAACCAGGCAGATCCTGAGGGACGGAAAACTCCCGATCATGCTTGGTGGCGAACATCTTGTCAGCCTCGGCACATTCCGTGCCATCGCAGAGAAATATCCGGACGTCGTTGTACTTCACTTTGACGCACACTGCGATCTTAGAGAAGACTATATCGGAGCCAAACTCTCCCACGCCTGTGTGATCCGCCGCATCCACGATATCGTGGGCGATGGAAGGATCTACCAGTTCGGCATCCGATCGGGTACGAAAGAGGAATTTGAATTTGCAAAGACACATACGAAGATGGAGCGGTTCCGCGCAGACAATTTCGATGAAGTCCTGGCACTTCTGAAACTTTCCAAAGAACCCGTCCCGGTTTACCTGACCGTGGATCTGGACGTACTGGATCCCCGCGAGTTCCCGGGCACCGGAACTCCAGAAGCCGGCGGACTTTCCTTCGAGGAACTGAGGACCTGCCTGATGCAGCTTAAGGATATCAACCTCGTCGGCATGGACTTTGTAGAACTCTCCCCGCCTTACGATCAGAGCGGATGTAGCACTGCGCTAGCCCTCAAGATCCTGCGGGAAACCTTGATCATGAAATACGGAAAATGACAGACGGCCTGGCCGGAAAACAAATAGCAAAGGAGATTAAAACTATGGGAAAAGCACTTATCATTGGTTGTGGCGGCGTTGCTTCTGTGGCAATCGCAAAGTGTTGTCAGAACAGCGAGGTCTTTACAGAGATCATGATCGCGAGCAGAACACTCAGCAAGTGTGATGCACTGAAGGAGAAACTTCAGCCGACAACAAAAACGATCATCCACACAAGAAAAGTGGATGCAGATAAAGTAGATGAACTGGTAGCGATCATGGAGGAATTCAAGCCGGATGTCTGCCTGAACCTGGCACTTCCTTATCAGGATCTCACCATCATGGACGCATGTCTTGCAACCAAGACTCCCTATGTAGATACAGCTAACTACGAGCCTGTCGATACAGCAAAGTTCGAGTACAAGTGGCAGTGGGCTTACCACGACCGCTTCAAGGAGGCAGGCATTACTGCTCTTCTCGGCTCCGGCTTTGATCCGGGTGTTACGGGTGTCTTCTCTGCTTATGCACTGAAGCATCAGTTCGACGAAATCAACTACATCGATATTCTCGACTGCAACGGCGGTGACCATGGTTATCCGTTTGCGACAAACTTCAACCCGGAGATCAACATCCGTGAAGTATCGGCGAAGGGCAGCTACTGGGAAGACGGAAAGTGGATCGAGACCGAACCGATGGAGATCAAGAGAGTCTACAACTTCGATCAGGTCGGCGAGAAAGATATGTATCTTCTCCATCACGAAGAGCTCGAGTCCTTGGGCAAAAACATCCCGGGCATCAAGCGCATCCGCTTCTTCATGACATTTGGCCAGAGCTATCTGACGCATCTCAAGTGCCTCGAAAATGTCGGCATGACATCCATCGAGTCTGTCATCTACGAAGGTCATGAGATCGTTCCACTTCAGTTCCTGAAGTTCATGCTCCCGGATCCGGCAACACTTGGTCCGAGAACAGTGGGTAAGACCAACATTGGCTGCATCTTCAAGGGCAAGAAAGACGGCAAGGAAAAGAAGTATTACCTCTACAATGTATGCGACCATCAGGAGTGCTATAAGGAAGTCGGCTCCCAGGCCATCTCCTACACAACAGGCGTACCTGCCATGATCGGCGCGATGCTCATCATGAACGGCACATGGAAGCGTCCGGGTGTTTACAACATCGAAGAGTTCGATCCAGATCCGTTCATGGATGCACTCAACAAGTGGGGTCTGCCGTGGATCGAGGATTTCAATCCGGTAGAGGTAGAGTAACTCGAAACAGCATTAAACAAAAGCCAACGGAACATATTCTCGTGCTGGTCCTCGGGCTTCGCCCTGCGGAATCGCACTTCGAATATAGTTCCGTTGGTTTTTTATTTTCTTCTGTGTCTTCGTTGCCTGGTGAGATGTGCGCTCCGGGGGTGCGTGGCACCAAGGGCCAGCGCTGAGGGCAAAGGCGCTCTTAATGACTTATTTTTTGAAGATCTCGATGTCTTCGTCCGGTTCGAAGAGGTCGACTTCATCGACTTCACCTTCGGAAGTGGACTTGATGCGGCCGTTGATCTTTGTCATCTCATATGGATTGATGTAATTAAGTTGCGGTGGTCCTTCGGCGATTGTCTTCTCCATATTCTCGATCGTAATAGCCTGTTGCTCGTCTGAGACATGTTCATCCGCCGACTTATTCTTATACTTCTCTGGCGTAATCTGATCAAGAAGCCCGTTCCCGAAACGCTCCTGGTCCCAGTTCTTTCGAAACGGTCCATTCATGGAAGAAGGCGTGGCGGGTCTCTTAATAGCACGGCTGACAGTCGGAGCATGTCCTTGCTTCGAAGCATGAATCGTGGCTGGCGTACGGCGCTCCACAACAGGAGTATCCAGAGTATCCAGAGAAGCCGCTTCGGCCAGTATACCCTTTGTGACAGGTTTATCGCCCTTCTTTTCCTCCTTGTCCCGGAACTGGGCAACCAGCGGGTCTTCGGCTGCACGCATTCCGCTTGTAAGATCGATCGGTTTCTTCTGCGGTTCAATATAAGGCGCACCGGCAAAAGGATCCTCCTCCTTTACCGGCTCCGGCTCTGGCTCAGGCTCTTCCTCCACACGAAAAGTTTCCCGGGAAAAACGGCTCTTTGAAAGCTCCCGAAGTTCCAGCGCATTGCGGTTCGCTTCACGAAAAGCGGTTCTCTCGAAAAGAAAGGAGAAAATGGCATAAGCAGCCACAAGAATGCCACAGAAAATAATCAGACCGAAAACCGTTTTTATATGGCTTGGTATCTGCGTAACCAGATAATTTACCTCGTTGGTCTCCGGATCCGTGATCTTCTCAATCGTTTGACCATTCGTACGTGGATAAAAAACCGAAACAAGAAATGCACAGACAAAAAGGATCAATACAATGATCCGAACGACTTTCTTCTTTGTTGGCGTGGTTCGGAAAAACGAAGGGATCTTCGCACGCGCAGTCTCCAGTTCACTGAGCATAAACGGATCAAAATCAAATCTTCCCATAGCCATTCCCTCTATTCCCGAACATTGCTCTGTAATCAAGTATATTTTATATCGCAAACACAATATTTTCCAGCCCCCCTATTCCGGCAAGTTCTTTTCAAAAAACGGCCTGTTTATTCTCTGCTCAAAAAGCACTTGCGCCTCAGCACAAACCATGATATTCTCTTTATTGAACACGTTCAATAAAGGTTCGGAGAATCATTTTGCTTCCGGATTTTCTAAAATGCAGAAAGAAGAAACGCCATGAACAAAGACGAAAAACTACAGATCACGAAAGACAAACTTATTTCCGCGACGCTGGAGCTGATGGAAACAAAGGCCAATCCCATGGAAGTCACTTCACGCGAGATTGCAGCACGGGCCGAGGTTCAGCCTGGCATGATCAACTACTGCTTTGGTTCACGTGAGAATCTGATCTATGCGACATTTCACAAGGAATACCTTCATTTCTTCAATGAAGACGACGTAGAAAAGTTACTCGCCTCGGATCTTTCTCCCAAAGATCTTCTCAAAAAGCTCCACTTCATCGTCGCACGATGCCTGATCCAGAACTACAAATTCACCCAAGCCATCTCCGGGTTTGTGCTTTTTAAGCGGGATCTGGGACAAGAATCTTTCAGCTACCCCTACGTGCAGAAACATTACGGAAACAGGAAAAGCGAGAAAGAGTGCAAGCTTATTGCATACGAACTTTCCACCATGATGCAGCTGATCATTTACAGAAAAGATGATATCAGGAAAGACTTTGGCATCGACCTGGAACAGGACGACGAACTTAAAAAATATGTAGACATGCGTGTCGATCTTTTGCTTGGAGACTAAAATGACATATATTTTCCCACTTGATAAATTACCTGAAAACAAGGCCGCGTTTTCCGGAGGAAAAGCCACGTCGCTGGCGCGTATGATGAAAGAAAAGAAAGTAGCCGTACCTTTCGGCTATGTAATCACGGCAGATGCTTTTGAAGAAGGAAAGCTTCTCTCTTCCGCGGAAAAAGAACTGCAGGCACTGATCGGAACTCTTCCTTCCACACACACCTACGCCGTCCGTTCCTCCGCCCTGAACGAAGATGGCGGCGAGGCTTCTTTTGCCGGACAATACGAAACTTTGACCGACGTACCGAAAGAAAGGATAGAAGAAGCCGTGAAGGAAGTGGCTTCTTCCGTCGGAAACGATCGCGTCACAGAATATACGCGCGCCAATACGGGATCGGATGAGAGGTCGGAGATCGCAGTAGTGATCCAGAAGTTTGTGAAACCGGAATACGCCGGAGTTGTTTTCACCTCTGACGTTATAACCGGTAAAGAAGACCACCTCATCGGAAACTATGTGCACGGCGAGGGCGAGAAACTCGTATCCGGTCAGGAAAGTGGAGAATCCTTTCGGATCAATGTCATGAAATATGCATACGAAGGTCCTGCCGGGATGAAACCATACGCCAGGAAACTGATGAAGTATTGCACGGCGATCCGAAGATCCTATAAGGTTCCGATGGATATCGAGTGGGCCGTCTCCGGAAAGAAAGTTTATATCCTTCAGGCCCGTCCGATCACGACGCTTCGCCGTCTTGACATGGACACCTATCAGGTCAACGGCACTTTGTCCGGATACAAGATGCTAACCAGAACCAATGTCGGAGAGATCTTCTTAAAGCCGATCTCCCCCATGACATTCTTCGTGCTTGAAAAGATCAACGAGATTCTGGGGATCCCGGACTGGCTCGAGAACATCTATGGCCAGCCGTATATGAATATTTCGGTCATGTGCTCGATACTTGTAAGCTTTGGCAAATCCCCGGAAAAAGCATTTGAAGCCGTCAAAGATCTGGTCGGCAACATTCCTGAGGGCGCGAAAGTTCCGATCTCACCTTTTTATAAGAGAGAATTTTTCAGAAATCTCCGCGCACTTCTTTTCCCGAAAAACCGCTCCAAACTCAGCAAGAAGAAAAAACATGCGCTGATCGAAGCCATGCCGGACCTGGCCAAACAGCTGACCGGAGAGATCCATGCGATCCGTTCAAACGAAGAGCTCCTCCGCTACTGGGAGAACGTCCTGATCCCGAAACTGAATGACGGCCTCGCTGCTTTTCTCGGAGAAGGCGGCATGGCCATGTTCCCGCTTTTCAGCACGCGCAAAAAAATCAGCAAAATCGCCGGAGAGGATATGGCGAACCGCCTTTGCGGAGGCTGCGTCGGTGTGATCGACTGCATGAAGCCGCTTCTTCTGATCGAGGATGTGCTGGCGGGAAAAATCACCAAAGAAGAATATATGGATACATGCGGGCATCGGTGCGCCGATGAGATGGAACTTATGGCGCCACGTCCGTACGAAGATCCGAAGTTTCTCGAAAAGCAGATCGATGCGCATAGAAGAACCGGCACGGATCTTCACGCCATGCAGAAATCCCAGCAGGATGCTTTCGAGACTGCACTTTCGGAATTCAAAGAAAAGTATCCTTCCAAGAAGAAGTGGATCGATAAAAAGATCTCTAAATTCGTTCATGCCAATACTTTCCGGGAATACCTCCGCAGTCTGGGCGTCCGGCTGTTCTGTGTATTCAGGGAGTATCTCCTTGCCGCAGGAAGACTGAATGATCTGGGCAACGATATTTTCATGATGGTTTTTCCGGAAGTCCAGGATATGCTTCGTGGCGGTCCGATTCCGAAGGAGAAGATCCTCAAGCGCAAGGAGACATTCCGGCATTACAACGAGTTTCCGCCTTTCCCGTCTCTCATTATCGGGCGTTTCGATCCGGAAGCATGGATCTCCGATCCTGCGCGGAGAAGCGATTATTTCTGGGATGAAAAGGCAGGCGCGGAAATACACCATAGTTCTGATGTGAAAGGATTCCCGGGTGCAGAAGGCGTGATCACCGGAACTGCCCGAGTCATCCTGGATCTTAATAAGATCGACGAGATCTCAGATGGGGATATCCTGGTCACGGTTGCCACAAATATCGGATGGACTCTGATCTTCCCGAGAGTGTCGGCCATCGTGACCGACATCGGCGCACCGCTTTCCCACGCTGCTATCGTAGCAAGAGAATTCGGTATCCCGGCCGTTGTCGGATGCGGAAATGCAACTACCATGATCAAGAGCGGAGACCGGATCACGGTCGATGGCGCCCGCGGCATTGTGTCTATCCAAAGCCGAAATATGTTATGATTTCCTTCGACACCATCACATTTTCCATCCGTGTTCCAGAACTCCGTTTCTGATTTCCGTATACTACCGGTTGCACCTGCCATGGACCGCTATATGGTATCATGAGGGAAATCAAGCGGAGTTTCCGCGTATAAGGAGGTCCATATGATACAGTTACCACCACTTCCTGATTTCGATCATTGTCTGGTCAATCTGGCTAACTCGATCCTCAAGCATTTCGGCGCGAAGCCGACCGCGCCTACCCTTTCCATGGCAGACGAAGTACTCTCTGAAGACCGACGCAATGTGGTAATTCTGCTTCTCGATGGCATGGGTATCTATGACATCGGCCTTCTTCTTGAACCAGATGGTTTTTTCCGTTCGCATCTTCTGGGACATTATTCTTCGGTCTTTCCGCCAACGACAGTTGCCGCGACTACTTCCATCGACTCAGGACTTTTTCCTTGTGAGCACAGCTGGCTGGGCTGGGACTGCTTCTTCCCGGAACTGAAAAAGAATGTTACCGTATATCTCAACATCGACCAGATTGAAGAAAAACCACTTCCACCTGAGCCGGGCGAGAAGTATCCTCCACTCGAAGAACGTCACGCTGCTGCGGATTTCCATGTTGCCGGAACATACTGTCCGTATACTTCTGTTGTGACGAAGATCAACAAAGCCGGCGGAGAAGCGTATTACTCTTCACCATTCATGGATCCCTTTCCGCAGGATCTGGATGCGATCCTTGCGCGGGTTACCGAACTCTGTCAGAAACCGGGGAAGAAGTATATCTACGCCTACTGGAATGAACCGGACTCCACCATGCATCTTACCGGTGTCGACAGTGAAAAAACGAAAGAAGTCATCCGTGAACTGGAGAAAAAAGTACAGGCCTTTGCTGATTCGCTTCCGGAAGATACGCTGCTGTTCATCACCGCAGACCATGGTCATATCAACAACGAACGTCTCTGCATCCTCGACTATCCGGAGATCACCAAGTGCTTCGTACGCATGCCTTCCATTGAGCCACGCACGTTGAACCTCTTCATCAAAGGCGAGTACAAAGAAACATTTCCAGTGCTTTTTGAGAAGACATTCGGAGACAAATTCTGCCTGCTCACGAAAGAAGAAGTCATTGTGAAAGGTCTTTTTGGAAAAGGAACGGAGCACAAACTTTTCCGTGATATGCTGGGAGATTTTGTTGCGATTTCCATTGCCGACGTATCACTTTATAACACGCATATCGAAGCCGACAAAATGGTCGGCGCACACGCAGGTCTGACAAAAGAAGAATGGGAGATCCCGCTTATTGTCGTGAAGAAATAAGCCGGATTGTCTTCTTCTTTTCCGCATGCTACAATTTGCACATTATATTTGCGTGTTTTAAGAGGTGAACTGTGGAGAAACGTCTTCCTTTAGATCAGGTGCCAACACCGGCATACGTCATCGATCTGCCGGCTCTTCGCCGTAACGGTGAACGTCTTCGCGATGTGGCGGAGCGTTCGGGTGCGCATATTCTTCTTGCGCAGAAGGCGTTCTCTTCCTATTCGGTTTATCCGGAGTTAGCCAAGTATATCTCCGGCACAACAGCCAGCGGTTATTTTGAAGCGCGCCTCGGCTACGAGGAGATGGGCAGGCCTTTTGGCAAAGAGACACACGTCTATGCGCCCGCTTTCACAACGGAAGACATGGACAAGCTTCTCCCCATCTGTGACCATATCATCTTCAATTCCCTGGCGCAGTGGAAAGTGCATCGTGATCGTGCCTTTTCTTATGCTGAAACAAACGCTCAAGCACCTTCTTTTGGACTCCGCTTCAACCCGGAGTATTCCGAGATTGAGACAGACATCTATAATCCATGTGTGAAGGGATCCCGTCTGGGCATTCTTCGAGAAGATCTCGATCAGGCACTGGCACTCGACAAATCGATTCTAGATGGCATTTCGGGACTGCACTTTCATACACACTGCGAGCAGGGATTCGGCCCTCTGTCCCGCACGATCAAAGTCATCGAGGAAAAGTTCGGCGACCTTCTCATGCAGCCGCAGATCAAGTGGCTGAATCTTGGTGGCGGACACCACATCACAAAAGACGATTACGACCGCGAAGGATTGATCTCCGAGGTGAATCGTCTTTCTGAAAAGTACAATGTAACTGTTTATCTCGAGCCCGGCGAAGCCGTGGCGATCGATGCCGGCTATCTCATCGGGTCCGTTCTGGACATCGTGGAGAACGGAATCAAAATCGCGATCCTCGACGTCTCCGCTGCATGTCATATGCCGGATGTTCTCGAGATGCCGTACCGTCCTCCGCTGAAAGATAGCTTCGAAGCGGAAGAAAAACCATATACATATCGTCTTGCCGGCAACACCTGTCTGGCCGGAGACGTCATCGGCGACTATTCTTTTGAAGCACCGCTCCAAGTCGGATCACGTCTGTATTTTACTGACATGGCCATGTACACGATGGTGAAGAACAACACCTTTAACGGCATGCCGCTCCCGTCGATCTGGGTCTTGGATGACGACGGAAGCTGCACACTGTTCAAAGATTTCGGCTACGAAGATTTTAAAGAACGTCTGTAAATCTTTCTGTCAGTCAGGGGTTGCGAGAGCATAAGACGGAATTCCGTTCTCATAGCAACACCCTCACTTCCCTTTATACATGAAACAATTCATGTCGGGAAATGTTACAGGTGATTTTTCAGACAACAAATTCCGCCAGGACGTATTCGAATACGCCGGTATCTTTCGCACAATCCACAAATACTGCATATTCTCCGTTCGGAAGATAGCCACGCCAATTCGTGATCGTCTGCGTCCCTCCCTGAGGCACTATTATACCGATATCGTGATAAACTCCATCCGGATTATTCGACACGTCAGACGGAACGCAATACCATTCGTTATCGATCTTTACGAAAACAGGGCCAAAGTACTCGCCGGAGCATAGTTCCGGCACATTCTCGTTCTTGACCTCCACCGTGATTTCTTCGTAATTTCTCGAAGTTACCACTGCATTCCATCCATCTGCTTTACTGACAGTCATAGATTCACCATCGAACGTCCGAGTAATATACTCATCGAGCGTTTGCATGTTTTCTTTATACCATCTATCCTTCCAAAGCGCGCTCATACGCTTGTAAGCTAACATCGTATCAGTATTGGGGCCAAAGTCGAGAAGCGGTTCTACGTCCTTTGTTACCGCATCCAGATCAAACTTGCACTTCCAGGCATCCCCGTCACTTGTGACCAGATATCCATTCGACCAGAACGCACACCAGTGTGTATACTGCGCGTTTTTCTGCTCCTCTGTCGTCGCTTGTTCAATGGTTGTGTCAAAAGCTTCGAGATAGAAATGATAGACCGGATAAGTGATCTTAGTCGGATTCCAATCATCCGTGATCTCATATTTCATATTGCAAAGCTCCGAAACAAAAGTCTTCATCTCGTCGTGGAAAGACATGTACATCATCGTCTTTCCATCGTAACTGCTTACCTCGCCCTGCAAGTGATATTTACTGTCCTCTGTTTTCGCTTTCAGATCCGAAAGCACACTGTCGATTTCCTTATTCGGTTTGATCATAGCCTTCGCCTTCTTTGCACATCCACTCAGCGCAAACGAACCTACCATCAAAGCCATTGTCATACCGAGCGAAATTATTTTTTTCAAGCAATTTGTTTTCATTTTCATCACCTGTCTTCCTTTCGATTTGCCTCTTTACTCTCTTAATCAGTATTTTCGGAAGAACGTTACAACAATTATAAGTTTTTTCAGAAACACAAATCAAACTGTGTCAATGGCCAGAGCATCCAGTGGTCTCCGTCCAGATCCACCTCAGAATACGGAAACACCGTGTCTCCTGCTTTCTCAAACCCGGAAAAATTGCATTTGCATTTATAGACCTTTCCCACGCTGGTGATCAGGTACCCGTTGCTCCATACGCCACAGAAAGATTTCGAAACGCTTGCCTCACGCAGAGTAAACTTTACGGAATAAATAGGATAAGTGATCTTATCCTTTGACCAGTCCATCACTTCTTTACCACGGACCTTAACTAAAGAACGATACAGCTCCAGTGCTTTTTCACTATGCTCCTTGCTATTTGTGGAAGTCCACATCTTTCCCTTCTCTCCTTCGAAGCATGCAAACTGGGCCGAAAACTTGAAGTAACTTTCTGCCGGTTCGCCCGAGGAAGACAAAACATAGGCAAGCCTGCCATCGGTGTCCTCGATGACCTGATCGCCTCCGGACGGACCAACATTCAGAAGTTCCCAGATATAAGTCGTAGTTTTCATATAGTGCACATAAAGGCCAATACCAACCAGGATCACTGAAGTAACGATTGCCACGAAAGAAATAAACGCGATTTTTACACGCTTCTCATAATTCACTTTTTTGTCACTCTTGGCCATACTTCTCACCCTTTCTTCTTTTCTTCGGGAGGTTGTCTAATGTTAGTCGAAGGCTTTGGTCAGGAACTCGCTGGTTACATATTGCCGCATTCCGTTTTCATCATTGTAGCTGAATACGGCACGGGCCAGGAGATCTTCCGGAAGAAATTCATACCGGGAAACAGAGTAGTACAGTTCCGTTTTTTCTCCTGGATTTATCGTCTCGACCAGATTATCGTAAGAAGGCTTATCTCCCATGATGGGCTCAAGTGGAGCATCGTACCATCTTCCGTCAATCTGTATCTCAATATGCACTGTCGATGCACCATAATAGATTGGCGCGATGCCTGTGTTCTCAAGAGTAAGCGTTACCATTTTTTCATAAAAGATATAACTTGCGTATTTCTTACTATCCACATCACAGCTATCCAGTGTGAAGCGAAGGTCCGGCTGGCTGCTCCCTTTCAAAAAAGATTCTTGAAGAAATCCGGTATTCCAATGATCCTTGATCCGCGCGAGCACACTGAGCATGCCATCTCCTGTAACCGGATCGATCTCCTCATAAGGAAAAAGTGTCTCTCCCACTTGCCGGAAAGGTTCGAAAATGTCCTTATATTTATATACATTTGCACCATGATTGGTGATTATATATCCGTTCGACCAGATCATGCTGGAAAAGTAGCTGTTCTCTCCTCTTTCCGTCGAACAGAAAGAAATCGAATAGATCGGATATGTGAGCTTTTCTTCCGTCCAGTTCGACACTTTTTCACCACGCGTGTTATATACCAGTTCGTAAAGTTCTTTGGCCTTTGCCTTTCCCTCTATGGTATCCGGAGAAGTCCACATCTGCGCTTTCTCTCCGTCAAAAAGAGCAAACCGGGCTGTAAACTGCGAGAGGACATCCTCCGAAGGCTTTACATTGGCCAAGCCGGAGATGCGGACAATATTCAGTTCTTTATACTCTTTTTTATACATAATAAAGACCGCCACAGCACACACGAGCACCAGAAAGGCGATGAAAATGCTCTTGCTCTTCCAACTTGAATATGCAACCTTCTGCTCCATAACCATAGCCATTTCCTCACTATACTTAGCTTTGTCTTTCATATATGAAACAACTCATTTCCGGAAACGTTACCGGTTTTTAGGAATTTCCCCATTCGTTTTTTCTATGCTCAAAAAGAACTTGTTTTTGCAACATTTCATTCTCGAAATTTCATTATTCTTTTTTCTTTCCCAAAAGCAAAAACCATTGTCACCCTGATATCTATTAGCTTTACAGCATTATCCGGCCGCAAAAGTCCGTCTTGCAAAATCCTTCATTTTTTGCAACGTTTTTTTATCTTCTTGCAAAAATTCCGGTTTTCCTATTTGCAAATCAGAAATGTGGTTGTATAATGACAACTGTTGAGCCTGAAAACCGAAGGCCGCCGCTTTTTCTGAAGGAAAAACGACGAGCAGAACAGGGATTCGGGCAAAAGATTTCAGATTATATTTATGGAGGAATTAAGCTATGGCACTTAAGAATGAGTATGTAAAGCGTGTCTATGAGAAGATCTTGCAAAAAGATCCGTATGAAAAGGAATTCCATCAGGCAGTTCTCGAGGTCCTCGAATCCCTCGAGCCGGTTATCGACCGTCACCCTGAATATGAGGAAGAGTCCCTCTTGGAGAGAATGGTAGAGCCGGAGCGTATCATCACATTCCGTGTTCCGTGGCTGGACGACCAGGGCAAGGTACAGGTTAACCGTGGTTTCCGTGTACAGTTCAACTCCTCTATCGGACCATATAAGGGCGGTCTCCGTCTGCATCCTTCCGTTAACCTTTCTATCTTGAAGTTCCTCGGTTTCGAGCAGTGCTTCAAGAACTCCCTGACAAGCCTTCCGATTGGTGGTGGTAAGGGTGGTTCCGACTTCGACCCGAAGGGCAAGTCCGACCGTGAAGTTATGCGTTTCTGCCAGAGCTTCATGACTGAGCTCTCTAAGCACATCGGCCAGTTCACAGACGTACCGGCTGGTGACATCGGAACAGGCGCTCGTGAGATCGGTTATATGTACGGTCAGTACAAGAGACTGAACAACGACTACGTTGGTGTTCTTACAGGTAAGGGCCTCTCCTGGGGTGGTTCTCTTGCTCGTACAGAAGCTACAGGTTATGGCCTCTGCTACTTCGTAGATGAGATGCTCAAGGCTAAGGGCACTTCTTTCGAAGGCAAGACAGTTGCTATCTCCGGTTCCGGTAACGTTGCTATTTTCGCTTGCGAAAAGGCTACACAGCTCGGCGCTAAGGTCGTTACACTTTCTGACTCCAACGGTTTCATCTATGATGAGAACGGTATCAACCTCGACGTTGTTAAGGAGATCAAGCTTGTTAAGCGTGGAAGAATCAGCGAGTATGTTGACGCTGTTCCGTCCGCTAAGTATACAGCAGGTGCTCGTCCGTGGAGCGTTAAGTGCGATATCGCTCTTCCTTGCGCAACACAGAACGAACTTGATATCGACAATGCAAAAGAACTCGTTGCTAACGGCGTGAAGTTCGTTGGTGAGGGTGCTAACATGCCGACAACTCCGGATGCTACCATCTACTTCCAGCAGAACGGCGTATACTTCGCTCCTGGTAAGGCTTCCAACGCTGGTGGTGTTGCTACTTCCGCTCTTGAAATGTGCCAGAACTCCGCTCGTCTGTCCTGGACATTCGAAGAAGTTGACGCTAAGCTCAAGGGCATCATGCAGAACATCTACAAGAACGCTTCTGCAGCTGCTAAGGAATACGGTGATCCGGACAACCTCGTTATGGGTGCTAACATCGCTGGTTTCCAGAAGATCGCAGACGCTATGATGGCTCAGGGTATTGCTTACTAATACTCGGTTCGCGATTTAAGATAAAGCAAAAAGAAAATCCCGCTACGGCTCAGACAGTTTTTCGCTTTGCGAAAAAACTCGCCGTGGCGGGATTTCATTTTTGCTTTTTTATATATTCGCGATCCAAGTATTAGTGTCGCTGTGTGAATGGGTTGTCATTTTTACCTGCTTGCGTCATGATAAAATACTCTTGCGATATTAGGTTGGCATGATCGTTTGGAGAATAGATATGGATGGGAAGCGTTTTTTGCGCAGATTGATCTCTGCGTGTCTTATTTTGTGTTTTATTGTATCGGCGTGTGGCTGCAGGGCCAGGTCGAAGACAGATTCAGGAAATGGAAATAGCGGATCGGCGCCTTTTCGGCGGGAGATTCCGGCGGACGAACCGTATTACGAAGGCGGATTGACTGAACTTACGATTCCGACTGACGAGTCGAAGACGGTAGCATATAAAGGAGTCAGCAGCGTCAGTATATGTGGTGATTATATCGTTGCCTCTTACTACATAGACTATCTTCTTCCGGAGGGCTTTGTTTCCCCTACCGGCATTTACTCCGCTGATCCAACTCCATATGAAGAACGTGGACTTGCGTTTTTTGATCTGGACGGGAACTTCATCTCCAAGAAGAATGATTCTGGAAGTCCTTTCGAACTCATGGCAGATGCAGACGGCAGACTCGTCCGTGTCAAAAGCGATTGGGTATGGCAGAAGCAAGCTTATGAAATGTCGATCATCCGTGAAGCCCCGGATGGCTCTTCCAGTGAAACCACCGAGCTTTCTTTTCCCGCCGACGTTGATCCGGAAAAATTCTTAGAATGCAGCCTGCTCGAAGATGGAACACTTTTACTGTTTTCCACGGAATCCAACCAGATCTCTGTTTTCGGTCCGGACGGAAAATATCGTGGTGATATCAAATTCAACGAAACCGGAAAATACCTCAACTACAATTGCTTTCAGGCAAATGGAAAAACGTATCTGTATTCCGTTGGATACGATTATGTGACTTTCTCACTTTCCGATCCGGTCCGTTACGAGCTGGACTTGGAGAATTTATCTTTGAAGGAGGATGGTATCTGTAAGAATCTTGATATCACCTCCATCGAAAACGCGTTGCGTGGTAAAGATGGTATGTATTACTACACCGGCTTCTATTCTGACGGACTGTTTAAATACGACCCTGCCTCTGACGAGAAATCACAAGTACTTCTCTGGAATGACACAGATCTGAATCGTTCGATCAGATTTGACCACTGGGTCTGCCGAAGTGAGAACGAATACATCGGTGTTGCCTCCTCTTTCAGAGGTCACATTTATATGGCCAAGCTGAAAAAAGCAACGGCGAATCCTCATGCGGGACAGAAAGTCATCCGCATCGGATGCTTCGGAATCTCCGAAGAACTCGCTGATTATGTCTGCATGTATAACTCCGATCACACCCACCCTGCCAAGATCGATCTGGTCGATTATAATTCCCGGCTCGAGATTGTACTCGATACAAAACTTGGGGCTGTCACCAAATCAGACGATCTGGAAAACCTTATTTATTTGGATATTCTTTCCCATGAAGGGCCGGACATACTTGTCAATTTCGCCACGTACAATCATTTCTGCAACGATGCGGTCATGGTGGATCTCAACCCATATATCGACGGAGCCAGCGGCATAGACAGAAGCCTTTACTTTGATAACATTTTCCGTGCGGGAGAGGTCGAAGGAAAGCTGTATAACATCCCACTCACCTTTTCTATTTCCGGACTGGCCGTCAATACAGATTACATTCCCGAAGGAACAGACTGGTCATTCGACGGAGTTTCGAAACTTTCCGCTTCTCTCCCGTCAGATGTTTCTCTTTTTCAAAACTTACAATATGAGACGTTGCTTTCCAACATCATGAGTACTGACCTCACCTCTTTCATCAACTATAAAGATAAGAAAGTCGATTTCCAGAACGATACTTTTTACTCTATGCTTGATTTTTCTTCCCGCTATGGCGTCACAGCAGAACTGGCTGACACGTTGTCTACGTTCATGATCAGCGAAAATAGTGTGATTTACGACTACAGCGATGATCCAACAGTCATCTCTCCGGAGTCAAAATTCGAATCCGGCATCTTGGCCACATTGAACTGCTCTGTCTTCAATATTGCAAGATACTCGCAAGTTCACTCGCTGATCCCTGGGAAAACAGAATTCCTTGGCTATCCATCCAAATCAGGAGACGTCCTTCCGATGAAACCGAGTTTCTCCATGGGCATCACTGCTTCTTCCGAATACAAAGAGGAAGCCTGGGACATCATCAAATTCTTCCTGGGCGAAGAAGCCCAGCGCAAGCTCGGCGAAGGCGGTGATCTGACAGTCATGACTTCTGCCTTCTTAGGAACAAGTGACGCCTGCATCGAGGAGAATAATTTCAAATATCTCGCAGAAAGACGACAAATGGGCACGGCACGCGAGCCTAACGAGTATCAATATTGGGAGATCTCGAAAGATTGCATTCCGGAACTGGAAAAATTGATCCGAAGAGTAAACGCCATGTACACCTATGATGAAGCACTCAGCAATGTCATCGTAGACGAAGTCGGCGCTTTCTTTAGCGGTCAGCGCTCTGCCGAAGAAACAGCCAAACTCATCGAAAACCGTGCCAAAAACATTGTACAGGAACGCTGATTCCTTGCGAAAAGCAACGGGAGTGTGCCTTCGGGTACATTTTCTGTAACAACAGTCATACCAGCAACAGTCACATGGGGCTATCTCAAAAAAGAAGTTCTTTCCGAGGATGGGTGGGACTAGATGGGCACGAAAGGAATAGATAGTCCCACCATTTAGCCCATCGAGTGGGACTAGATCGAGCAGTAATGCCAGAATGGTCCCACTATTCACCTTGCT
>JAFWPB010000025.1 GCA_017545245.1 Clostridiales bacterium | reverse complement strand
TTACTTTTCAGGCGATTTTCAAGTGCTTTTAAGTCGGAAAACTTGAAAACCTGATTTGCGACTTACTTTCTCAAAAAAAGAATTGCAAATGGCTCCCGATTATAAGTCGTTTTTGGCGATTTGGCGATTTCCGACTTATCTGTCTTACTCACTGACGGAAGAGGCGCAGATTAAAAACGGAATGTGACAGTATGATTAGATTCGAGAAATGTGACAGGATGGTTAGTTTGCCCGCATGGGCGGAGTGTTAGAATACACGCAGCAGCAGTGGGGTTGCGAAATTGTTATGATGGAAAAGAGGCAATTGATTCATGCGTGTAAAACGATTCTTTACGATGGTGCTGGTGGCATCTGTTTTGCTTTCTGGATGCCAGAAGGGCAAAGACCAGACAGGTGAAGACAAGGAGACCACGACGGCAAGTACGGAAGCAACGACGCTTGCGCCGACTTTTACTCCGACACCAACTTATACTCCTACGCCGACTCCGACTCCGACACCGAAGATCGAGAATATTTCAAATAATAAAGAAGGCCACTATACCTTTAATCCGCATGTTTTCGGAAGTAAACACCTCGAAACGTTCGGTGACGAAAAATGCCAGGCATTCTTCCGTTTCTGCGATGCAGTGAGAAATGGCGAAGATACTTTTGACTGCCCGGACGATGACACGTATGGCTGGTGTATAGGAAACTTCTCGTTTGGATTCTGTCCCCTGGCATCCGTGTATGTTGTAACGGGTAATTCCATTGGCGAGGTCGAATATGAGAACGGGAAGGGCAAGATCTTCTATACGATCCCCAAGGAAGAATATCTCGAAAAACAGAAGAAATTCGAGAAAGATATAGAGGACGTGTTAAATGATTGTCTGAGCGATGACTATTCTGATTTTGAAAAAGCACTTGCCCTGTACGAGTACATGACTAAGAATTTCAAATATGATTATTCCAAGCTGGAAAATCTGGTGGACAGATCGGATGAGCTTTCCGTCTACCGCTGCCTGAATGAGAAACAGGGGATCTGCTGTGAACTGGCCAGTCTCTATAGTTATCTCTTACTGCAGGCAGGAGTGGATTCGAATGAGATCGGCGGTTTTATCGATGACGGAGATGGCACGGGTGACGCGCATTCGTGGGTTTTTGTAACGATCGATGGCCAGTCTTACCATATCGATCCTACCTGGGGCGGTGGATATGAATGTACTCCACTTAATTATTTCATGATGACAGATGAACTCCGCGAGACCCGCGATAACGCACCGACCAAGGAATACCAGATCGGCGGGCAGGGCGATGAGAGCCGGAAGAACCTGAAATTCGAGGCCACCGACGATAAGTACAGTGATCTCTGGGACGGCCTTTATCTCGGTATGAACAGAGAAGAACACTATGTGCTTTACGAGGATAAGAGCGGCGCAAAAAAAGAATTCCACTATGCCGCGTAAAAAGTCGCGGAAACAGTGCTTTTGACGAAGAAACAAGAAAGATAAATGTTATACTGTAAATGTGTCAAAGAACCCATGATCAGGTTATGGGAAAGAGAATAAGGAGGCGATCGATTTTGAAAAAGAACTGGTGGATCAAATTTGGTGCGGCGGCGATGTCTGTGCCACTGGGACTCGGGCTGCTGGGCAATGTGGTAAATGCAGACGAGACTTCGAAAAAAGAAGGGGACGTGGCGATCAATGAAACCAATTTCCCGGATGAAGTATTCCGTAAATGGGTCAGCGAAGAAGCGGATACATCGAAGGACGGCGTGCTTTCGGAAAGCGAGATCGGCGAAGTCAAGATCTTCGAACAAAATGGGAAGGACATCTCGGACTTAAAGGGCATCGAGTACTTCACTTCTTTGTGGTCGCTGAGCTGTACGCGGAATAAACTGGCCAAGCTGGAACTGGGAGAGCGCGATGCGCTGAAAGTCCTGATGTGTAACGATAACCAGCTTACGGAATTAGATGTGAGCGGATGCAAAAACCTGGAAGTCGTGGTTTGCTACGGAAATAAGATTGCTGAACTGGATATCGGAAACTGTCCGAGTCTTACGAATGTGGTGCAAAAATCGGAACGTTTTGAAGTTGACAGTGCTTATGCTTACAACCCTGTAGATGTTGATAATAATACTTATGGCAGCTATGCACTTGCCTATGACAAGACTACCAAGATCAAGGGTGTGCCGGTTGCTAAGACACAGGAGACCGGAGTTGCCGGATTTATCGACCGCCTTTACCAGATTGCCCTTGAGCGTGATCCGGAAAAGGAAGGAAAAGACTACTGGGTCGGTGAAATCGAGGATGGAAGCAAGACCGGTGGAGATTGCGCACATTTCTTCCTGATCGATGCAAAGGAATTCATGAACCGTGGCCTGAGCAACGATGATTTCGTTGAGACTCTGTATGCATGTTTCTTCGATCGTGAATCCGAACCGAAGGGAAAAGAATACTGGGTTGGTGAACTGAATAATAAGACAAAGACGAAGGAAGATGTCATCAACGGATTCATCGATTCGACCGAGTGGTGCAACGTCTGCGCATCGTATGGTGTACGTTCGGGTGCAGGCAGTGCGAAGGCGGAGATTGCTTCGAAAAATGCGACAGAGTTTGCAACACGTCTTTATACGAAGTGCCTCGGCAGAGATCCGGAGGAGAAGGGCCTTGCTTACTGGAGTCTGGCTTTGACGAATCTGGAAAAGAATGGATCGGAGGCAGCCCAGCTGTTCTTCGAGTCGGAAGAATTCGTGAACCTGAATACCACGGACAAAGAATATGTAGCAAGACTGTATAAGACCTTCATGGGCAGAGATCCGGAAGAAGACGGCTGGAACTACTGGGTCGGCGAACTTGAAAATGGAAAGAGCAGACTGGAAGTCATGGCTGGATTTGCTAAATCGGATGAATTTACAAACATCTGCAAATCCTACAGCATCGAGCGTGGTACGATCGAAGTGCCGGAACCGAAGAAGGTACCGGATCGGGAGTACACGAAGGAAGAGATCGTGAAGTCGATATACAACTTCTATCTGAAGCAATACGGCAGTAACGAAGGACTGGTGATCTTTGATGCACAGATCAAGAAGACAGAGACCGGCTATGCGATGCCGCTGAGAACCGCAAAAGATCCGAAATATGCGAACAGACTGGTAACGGATATCACAGTCAATCTGAAGACTGGTGAAGTGAAGAACTCGATCGGTGACGAGTGGAACTTCATGGACTATCTTGTCGAAGAACAAAAGGAAGAACCGTATACCAAGGAACAGCTTGTACAGTCGATCTTAAACTACTATCTTAAGGTTGAGGGCAGTAACGATGGTCTGGTGATCTTTGAAGAACAGATTACAAAGACGGCGACCGGTTACGAGATGCCGGTGAGAACAACGAAGGATCCGAACGTAGCCAATAAGTGGGTTGCAGATATCACGATCAACACTACGACCGGTGTGGCGATAAACAGCTTCGGTGATCAGTGGAATATCAAAGATTACCTCGAGGTAAAAGAGGAAACGGAATATACTCAGCAGCAGATCGTAGATTCCATCATGAAGTACTATAAAGAGCAGCTCGGAAGCAACGAAGGTCTGGTGATCTTTGACTCGCAGATCGAAAAGACAGAAACCGGCTATGAGATGGTACTGAGAACGAATATGGATCCGAATACAGCGAACAAGTACATCGCTGACATCACGGTCAACACAAAGACCGGTGAAACATCCGATTCCAACGGAAACAGCTGGAACTTCAAGAATTATATCTGAGTTTTTCTGAAACTGACATGAATGAAAAAGAGGTGTCCGATGGGCACCTCTTTTTATGTCTTTACGATTCGACCTGCAATCGAAGCAGGTGGGCAGGGAAGCCTCAGACTTCGAAATCGAAGCAGCTTCTGACCTTCGAGTAAGGACGGACTTTTCCGTCTGCAACGGCAACGTGCGCCGGGTGAACGGCATAACCCTTCAGCGATGCTTCCGAGTCAAAGAGTGAATCCAGCATCAGATCGCCGTTAGAGGAAGGCAAACCTTCGGTCAGCACGGAAATCTCCAGAAGTCCGTCGATCTGACCCTTCAAACCTTCCAGACCAGCCTTGATCTCTGCCTTGATTTTCTGTTTCTCTTCTTCGCTGTACTCGTCTTTTAATGTCCAGATGATCACGTGCTTAACCATAATAAACCTCCAGGTGGAATCACATTGCTAAGTGATGATTTGCTTCATTCAGTGTAATGCTTTCCCGGAATGACTGCAACAACGAAGCGCAAAAATCGTTCTTCTTCGTGAAAAGCACTGAATTGGTGTTATAATGCTTAGGTAACACCGAATTGGAGGCGCGACATGGATTGTACGACAAAGCTTTTTACCGAGTTTAACCAGAATATTTCGAAAGTATGCGAGGCATTCGCAGATCAGGTTTCATCCAAGGACGGACCGACAGAAGGCGAAATGGCGGAGCATTTTAAGAATTTCCGCGCGTACATCGAACAGCAGACCGCGCCTTTCTGGAAAGAAAAGAAAGACTACCTCGACGGAAAGACCGGTGAGGAATATATTAGCGGACTGGACCTTCAGGAGGCACTTGCTGCTTTTAATGAATCGGCGATGCTCATCGATGATGAGGCGACGCCGTATCCGCTCGTAGAGCGTCTGAAGAATGCAGGACCGGAGGCTTGTGAACAGCTTCTCAAGATGGTCCTGGATACACCGTGGCAGCCGGCAGAAGGTGAAGATGAAAATGAATTCTTCACCAAGTTCCAGCCTTGCGTGGCAGCGATCCGGTTCTTCGGTGCAGCAGAATATGAACCTGCAATGGAGCCGGTACTGGCCCGCTTCTGCAGCTTTTCCAGCACACAGGAATATATCGCGGATTCCGTGAAAGTCATGATGATGGGCATGGGGCAGAAGGGTGTTCCGGTGCTGATCGACTTTATGCTGAACCGCTCAGACGAAGAAATCACCGGCCCTTATGAAGACATGATGATCATCCTGACACATGTCGGCTCCAATGACCGTTCCGATGAGATCTATCAGGCCCTCCGTGCCGGATTCCGCAGAATGAAGTCGAAAGTGATCGCCGTGATCTGCATGGGCGATTATGGCGACCCGCGTGCAATCGCACTTCTGAAGGGATACCTCGACAGAACCGTACATACGATCGACCGTGAGACTTTCTATGAGGCGCTCTCGGCAATCCGCCGTCTGGGTGGCGAGATCAACGATATCCAGGATCCGTTCCACGACTTTACCAAGAAAGTCCCGAAGGATCAGAAGAAATAAGAAATCAGCATAACGAGGAGAGAAGCATGGAGTTTCGGCCGTGTATCGACATCCATAACGGAAAAGTAAAGCAGATCGTGGGTGGCACGCTCAGCGATGCCGGCGCGAAGGAGAACTTCGTCGCAGAACACGGCTCGGGATACTTTGCGGAGTATTATCGGAACCTGGGCATCCGCGGCGGACACATCATCATGCTGAACCGCGTTGGCACGCCGGAGTACGATGCGAGCAAAGCGGCGGCGCTCGAGGCGCTTTCGGCTTATCCCGGAGGACTTCAGGTCGGAGGCGGGATCAATGCCGACAACGCCAGTGCTTTTGTAGAAGCAGGCGCCAGCCATGTCATCGTTACCTCGTACGTCTTTTCTGACGGAAAGATCAATTACGAGAATCTCGAAAAGCTTGTCACGGCAGTTGGACGGGAGCACGTCGTGCTCGATCTGAGCTGCAGGAAAAGGGGCGGCGACTACTATATCGTGACGGACCGCTGGCAGAAATTTACGAGGACCAAGCTGACCGCCAGACTTCTCCGCAAGCTGGAAAAGTACTGCGACGAGTACCTCGTGCATGCTGTTGACGTCGAAGGCAAAGCGGCCGGACCTGACCAGGCGCTCTTTTCCATTTTTGCCGAATACCTGGACGGGAAGGGCGGACTGCCCGTCACTTACGCCGGCGGCATCCATACCTATAAAGACATCCGGGAACTGAAGAAAGTTTCCGGCGGCCGCGTGAACATCACGGTCGGCTCCGCGCTGGATCTCTTCGGCGGGAAGCTCTCCTGCGAGAAGATCCTTGCGATCGTGGGCAAGTGAAAAGAAAAAGCGACCGAATAGCGGCCGCTTTTTTGTTTTCAAGACAAATCAAAAGGGGCGTCCCGCTGTGATCTTGATCACTTCCGAGGCACCCCTTATTTGTGGAGCGGGATACGAGATTCGAACTCGCGACTTTCACCTTGGCAAGGTGACACTCTACCACTGAGTTAATCCCGCGTTTTTGAGTCAACATGAGATATTATATTCGCGCCTTGGGAATCTGTCAACACTTTTTTGAAGAGAAAGTGTCTCAAACCTTGAGATAGCCCAAAAGTCAAGATTCTTGTATTGACATAATATTGTATAAAGGATATATTTTGATAGTAAAATAGTTTGAAAGGCAAAATAATTTATGAGCGTCGAAACAACGTCATATGGACGGGTGATTGGAATCGGAAGCTATCTTCCGAAGAACAAACTTACAAACGATGACATGGCTAAGATCGTGGAGACCAGTGATGAGTGGATCACAGAGCGTACCGGGATCAAAGAAAGACATATTTCCGATCCGGAAACGGATACATCTGAAAGCATGGCTGTCGAAGCAGCCAAGAAAGCAGTTGCTGACGCAGGGATCGATCCACTTGAGATCGGCCTGATCGTCGTGGCCAGCACCACACCGAATGTTCTGTTCCCGGTGTTGAGTGCAAGTGTCCAGGCCGCGGTCAATGCAGACAATGCGATGTGCTTTGATATGAATGCAGCCTGCCCGGGTTTTGTAACAGCTTTCGTTACTGCCCAGAATTATATTAAAGCCGGTGCGGTCGACTGCGCACTGGTAATCGGCACAGAGAATCTGACTAACTATGTCAATTTCGAAGACAGAGGAACATGCATCCTGTTCGGCGACGGCGCAGGTGCAGTCGTGCTGAAAGCAGAAAAAGAGACAAGCTATGACGTGATCATGCGCGCAGCCGGCAAAAGAGGCGAGTGCATGCATTGCGAATCTTATATGCAGAAGGGCAAAGAGAAGACGGAAGAATTCTTGAAGTCCAACTACATCAACATGGACGGACAGACCGTCTTCAAGTTTGCAGTGACAGAAGTCCCGAGAGTCATCGAAGATCTTCTCAAGAAGACCGGAACCTCTGCGGACGAGATCGACTACTTTATCCTGCATCAGGCCAACCGCCGCATCATCGAATCAGTGGCCAAGCGTCTGAAGCAGCCAATCGAGAAATTCCCGATGAATATCGAAAGAACTGCCAACACTTCTTCGGCCAGTATCCCGATCCTTTTGGACGAGATGAAGAAAGACGGCCGGATCGGCGAAGGCAAAAAGCACGTCATCATGTCAAGCTTCGGCGCAGGACTCCTGTGGGGTGCTTTTGAAACATATATATAAGAAACAAAGATCATATAAAAGAGTGAATCAAGCGAAGAGAAGGAGAACAACATGAAAACGAAACTCACAGAATTACTGAGTATCGAATACCCGATCATCCAGGGCGGAATGGCCTGGGTCGCGGATTATCACCTTGCTGCAGCCGTCAGTAACGCAGGCGGTCTGGGCGTCATCGGTTCCGGCGGAGCAGATGCAGACTGGGTCAGAAACCAGATCAAGTGCTGCCGTGAACTGACCGACAAGCCTTTTGGCGTGAACGTTATGCTTATGAATCCGCATGCGCCGGAGATCGCAGATGTTCTTGCCGAGGAAAAAGTGGCGGTGGTCACAACAGGTGCGGGTTCTCCGGAACGCTATCTGCCAAAGTGGCAGGAAGCCGGCATCAAAATCATCCCGGTCGTTGCCTCGGTAGGACTTGCTAAGAGAATGGAAAAGCTTGGCGTGGACGCAGTTGTTGCAGAAGGCACCGAGTCCGGCGGACATATTGGTGAACTGACAACGATGACACTGGTACCGCAGGTCGTGGATGCACTTTCCATTCCGGTCATCGCCGCAGGCGGAATCGCAGACGGCAGAGGAATCGCAGCCGCTTTCATGCTCGGTGCGGAAGGTGTACAGTGCGGCACTTGCTTCATCCCGTGTGATGAGACAAACATCCACCAGAACTACAAGGATCTCGTTGTAAAAGCGAGTGACATCGATACAAAGGTTACAGGAAGAAGCACCGGACATCCGGTAAGAACGCTGAGAAACCAGCTGACCAAGCTTTACCTAAAAATGGAAGCAGAAGGAGCAACGCTCGACGAACTCGAACAGCTCTCCCTCGGTTCCCTGAGAAAAGCCGTTCTTGATGGTGACAAGCAGATGGGAAGCTTCATGGCCGGACAGATTTCCGGTCTTTTGAAAGAACAGACAACCGTAAAAGACCGTATCGAATCCATGATCGGTCAGGCAGAAACACTTCTAGGAGGTAAGAAATAATGAAGATCGCATTTATGTATCCGGGCCAGGGCGCCCAGAAAAACGGAATGATGCAGGACTTTTACGAGCAGAGCGGCACGGCTCGGAACCTTTTCGATAAGGCAAGTGAGGTCAGCGGATACGATATTCCGGATCTTTGCTTCCACGAGAAAGAAGAACTGAACCAGACCAAGTACACACAGGTATGCCTGCTTACAGCTTGCATGGCGGCTACAGAAACACTTCGTAAAGAAGGCATTGAGCCGGATGCAACCTGCGGACTTTCCCTTGGTGAATACACAGCACTGGTTGCTGCCGGCGCGATGAGCTTCGAAGACGCAATCAAGCTTGTAACCGAAAGAGGCAAGATCATGGAAGAAGCTGCACCGGATATCGGTGGCATGAGCGCTGTCATCGGTATGGATGAGACAGCACTCCGCAAGGAGATCGACAGCATCGACGGTGCCTATGTTGCAAACTTCAATTGCCCGGGCCAGATCGTCATCACCGGCTATAAAGATGCCGTTGAGAAAGCTGGAGAAGCCCTGAAAGAAAAGGGCGCGAAAAGAGTCATCCCGCTCAAGTGCAGCGGTCCTTTTCACTCACCAATCATGGAAGAAGCGGGCAGAAAGCTCCGCGCTTACATTGACGAGGTAGATTTTTCCAACCTGAAGGTTCCGTATGCAGCAAACCTTACAGGTGATCTCGTTAACGACTACAAAGAAATCCCGGATCTTCTGGAAAAGCAGGTCAGTGGATCTGTCAGAATGCAGCAGGATATCGAAGCACTGGCTAAAGCCGGTGTAGATACATTTATCGAGATCGGTCCTGGAAAGACGATCTCCGGATTTGAGAAGAAGACATTGTCGGATGTAGAGATCCTGAATGTGGAAACGCTCGAGGACGTCAAGAATGTCGTCGCACGTATCAAAGAAAAAGCGGAGGCAGGCGTATGAGCAAGACTGCGATCGTAACAGGCGGATCCCGCGGCATCGGACGCGCGACAGCCATTGAACTCAGCAAGATGGGCATGAACATCGCCGTGATCTACTGTGGAAACCAGGCAAAAGCTGAGGAAACAGTAGCGGCCTGCAAAGAAAACGGCGTTGAGGCTATCGCGATCAAGTGCGACGTAAAGATGAAGGCAGATGTCGAAGTTGCAGTGGAAAATGTTGTTGAGACATTTGGTTCCATCGATGTCCTGGTCAACAACGCCGGCATTACAAAAGACGGACTTCTCCTTAGAATGAGCGAAGATGATTTTGACAGCGTCATCGACACCAACCTCAAGGGCTGCTTCCTCTTCAGCAAGGCGTGCTCGTCCATCATGATGAAGCAGAGAGCCGGCAAGATCATCAATATAGCTTCCGTCGTTGGTATTTCCGGTAACGCCGGCCAGGCCAACTACGCGGCTTCCAAGGCAGGTATCATCGGATTCACCAAGTCCTTGGCAAAAGAACTGGGTTCGCGTGGAATCTGCGTGAATGCCGTAGCACCGGGCTTTGTTGAGACCGATATGACGGAAGTACTGAGCGATAAGGTCAAGGAAGCGCTCATGAACAATATCCCGCTGAAGCGCACAGCAAAACCGGAAGATATCGCCAACGCGATCGGTTTCCTGGCTTCCGAAAAAGCCGACTATATCACCGGACAGGTGCTGACCGTCGACGGCGGCATGTGCATGTAAGAGGCGGCGCAGGAAGCGCTGCCGGAAATCATAAAGGAAGGTAACTAACAATGAGAAGAGTAGTGATCACAGGAATGGGTGCGGTAACACCGCTGGGCAACAACGTCGAGGAATTCTGGAAGAATATCCGCGCCGGAAAAGTCGGTATCGGCGAGATCACCAAGTTCGATACGACAGACTACAAGGCAAAAGTTGCCGGCGAAGTACGCGACTTCAAGCCGGACGAATACATGGACTTTAAGACAGCAAAGAGAATGGAACCGTTCTCCCAGTATGCTTCTGCTGCAGCCCTGATGGCTGTGAAGGATTCCGGCATCAATATCGATAACGAAGATGCATACCGCTGCGGTGTCATCGTCGGTTCCGGCGTTGGTTCCATGCAGGCGACCGAGCGTGAGCACAGCCGTCTTCTCGAGTTTGGTCCGAACAAGATCGGCCCACTTTATATCCCGCTCATGATCGGTAACATGGCCGCAGGAAACATCGCGATCGTTACCGGCTTCAAGGGCAAGAACATCGATGTCGTAACAGCATGTGCATCCGGCACAAACTCCATCGGCGAAGCTTTCCGCTCGATCCAGAACGACGAGGCAGATGTGATCCTCGCAGGTGGTACGGAAGCCGCGATCTGCCCGATGGGCGTGGCTGGTTTCTGTGCTCTCAAAGCACTTTCCACGAGTACGGATCCGATGAAGGCTTCGATTCCGTTTGACAAGAACCGTGATGGTTTC
The DNA here is from genome assembly GCA_017545245.1 of Clostridiales bacterium. Lineage (GTDB taxonomy): Bacteria > Bacillota > Clostridia > Saccharofermentanales > Saccharofermentanaceae > Scatonaster. The sequence continues at coordinate 33,970 of JAFWPB010000025.1, read as the reverse complement.
GTTCTCGGCGAGGGCGCAGGTGTCCTCGTTCTCGAAGAGTACGAGCATGCCAAGGCACGTGGCGCGAAGATCTATGCAGAGATGGTCGGTTACGGCGCTTCCTGCGATGCATACCACATCACTTCTCCGGAAGAGTCCGGTATCGGCGCCGCACACGCCATGATGGCAGCAATCAAGGACGCTGGTATCGAACCGTCCCAGATCGACTACATCAACGCACACGGTACATCCACACACCACAATGACCTCTTCGAGACCCGTGCGATCAAGACCGCACTGGGCGAGGCTGCCTATAACGTAAAGATCAATTCGACCAAGTCCATGACCGGACACCTTTTAGGTGCTGCCGGCGCAATCGAGGCAATCGTTATGGCGAAGTCCATCGAAGAAGGCTTCATCCACCAGACCATGGGCTCTTCCGAGACAGAGGAAGAGATGGATCTGAACTACTGCTTCGGCACATCCTATGAGCAGGATGTTAACTACGCAATGAGTAACTCCCTTGGTTTTGGCGGCCACAATGCCTCCATTATCATGAAGAAGTTTGAAGAATAATGAGGTGATCATATGGCAAAAGCACTGACGACCCGACAGATCATGGACATTCTTCCGCACCGTTCTCCTTTCCTTCTGGTCGATGCGATCGAGGATTACGAAGAGGGTGTATATGCAATCGGCAGAAAATGCATCACTTACGATGAGCCTTATTTCCAGGGCCATTTCCCAGAGATGCCGATCATGCCGGGCGTACTTCAGGTCGAGGCTCTGGCCCAGACAGGCGCAGTCGCGATCCTCTGCAAAGAAGAATTCAAAGGCCGTATCGCGGTATTTGCCGGTATCGACAAATGCAAGTTCAAGCGTCCGGTCGTTCCGGGTGACGTGCTGACGCTGAAGACAGAGATCACCGCACTCCGCGGACCGGTCGGTATGGGCCACGGTGTAGCGATGGTGGGCGATGAGGTGGCCTGTGATTGCATCATCAAGTTTGCGATCCTTCCCAATCAGGAAGACGGGACAAGCGAAGAAAACGAAGGATGATCACGATCCTGAAAAAGGCCGGATGCAGGCCTTTTTACTTAGATAAAAGAACTGAAGAATGAAAGGTGGTCTTTTCTATGGACGGCAAATGGGTCGATTCTATAAGTAATCTCAAGACAAGACGACAAGAGGCAGAGCTGGCCGGCGGAGAAGCCGGAATCGAGAAGCAGCATTCCAGAGGCAAACTCACTGCAAGAGAAAGAATGCAGGCGCTTTTCGATGACGATACATTCGTCGAGCTCAACAGCCTCATGACATCCGGAGCGACAGACTTCGGTATGGATAAGAAGAAAAAACCGGGCGACGGTGTCGTGACCGGATACGGATATGTACATGGAAGACTCGTGTACGCTTCCTCCCAGGATTTTACTGTCGGAGGCGGTTCCCTTGGAGCAGCACACGCAGAGAAGATCTGCCTGGCTATGGATAAAGCGATGGAAGCAGGCGCACCTTTCGTTTCCATGAACGACAGCGGCGGAGCAAGAATCGAGGAAGGTATCGACAGCCTGAACGGCTATGCCGAGATCTTCTACAGAAATACCATGGCTTCCGGCGTGATCCCGCAGATCTCCGTTATCATGGGGCCTTGCGCCGGTGGTGCTTGCTATTCTCCGGCAATCTGCGACTACATCTTCATGACCGAAGAGACATCGCAGATGTATATTACTGGACCGGCTGTCGTAAAGTCGGTCACAGGTGAAGAAATCACAGCAGGACAGCTCGGCGGTGCAGGCGTGCACTCTTCCACAAGCGGTGTTGCGCATTTTGTTTATCCGGATGACCTCGAGTGCCTGAACGGCGTACGCCGCCTGATCGGCTATCTGCCGAACAATAATGAAGACTTCACATCTGAAGTCGCGGGAACACCGGTAGATGAATGTGCATCGATCCCGGAGATCGTACCTTCCAATCCAAAGGCAGCTTACGATGTCCGCGACGTGATCGCAACATTTATCGACAGAAACAGCTTCATGGAAGTATCTGCTAACTTCGCTAAGAATATCGTTGTCGGCTTTGCCAGAATCGAAGGCAAAACTGTCGGTATCGTAGCAAACCAGAGTAACTGCATCGCAGGATCTCTCGAAATCAATGCTTCCGATAAGGGCGCACGCTTCATCCGTTTCTGTGACTGCTTCAACATTCCGCTGGTCACACTCGTTGACGTTCCGGCCTTCATGCCAGGTTCCAATCAGGAACATAACGGCATCATCCGCCACGGCGCGAAGCTCCTTTATGCTTTTGCCGAGGCTACTGTACCGAAGGTCACCGTTATCATGCGTAAGGCTTACGGCGGCGCATATATCGCCATGAACAGCAAGGGCTTGGGCGCAGATGTCGTCTTCGCATGGCCGATCGCGGAAATCGCAGTTATGGGCGCTTCCGGAGCGGTCGCCATCATCGGCAGAAAAGCGATCGAAGCTGCTGAGGACAAAGAAGCGAAGAAGGAAGAGCTGGTCGCCGAGTATAACGACAAGTTCATGAACCCGTATGTAGCTGCAAGCCGCGGTTATGTCGACGAGGTCATCCTGCCGGAAGAAACGAAGGAAAAGATTGTTTCCGCACTTTCTTCCCTCGAGACGAAGTCGCAGTCCCGCCCGTACAAAAAGCACGGCAACATCCCGCTTTGATGGAGGTATCACATGGAAGAGTTAACTAAGGAAGAAATCGTTGCCATGGCGGTTGCTGCCATCGCTGAAAAAACAGGTAAAGATATCAGAAACCTTCGCGTGATCAAGTTCCGCGAACTCGGCGAATCGGGTCTGATGAAGTACATTCGCGAAAAGAATATCAGCTATAAGAAATACGCTTTGGAGGATGAATTGGTATGAGCAATTATAAGATTACACTGAATGGTAAAGCATATGAAATCGAAGTCGAAGAGATAAGTGCAAGTGAAGCGAAGACTGCTTCTGAAAAAGCACCTGTCTCCGCACCTGCTGCGAAAGCTGCTCCTGTAGCTGCTCCTGCTGCAAAAGCACCGGCTGCTTCTGTTTCCGGTGGTGCAGGCTGTGTGAACGCACCGATGCCAGGCACGATCCTTCGTGTGAATAAGAACGTCGGTGATTCCGTAAATGCAGGGGAAGCCGTTGTCGTTCTCGAAGCCATGAAGATGGAAAACGATATCAGCAGCCCGAAGGCAGGCGTGGTCAAAGCTCTGTTCGTCAACAAGGGTGACACGGTTGCATCCGGACAAGTGCTTTTCGAGGTAGAGTAATATGCTGGAAATGCCGGAAAAAAAGTTATACATAACCGATACGATCCTTCGTGATGCGCATCAGTCCCAGGCGGCGACGAGAATGCGCATCGAGGATATGCTTCCTGCGTGCGAGATCCTCGACAACATGGGATACTGGTCGCTCGAGTGCTGGGGCGGCGCGACATTTGATTCGTGCATGCGCTTCCTCGGGGAAGACCCGTGGGAGAGACTCCGCACTTTGAAAAAAGCAATGCCGAAGACACCTCTTCAGATGCTCCTTCGTGCCCAGAACCTGCTCGGCTACCGCCACTACGCAGATGACGTGGTCGAGTCCTTTTGCGGAAGAATGATTGAAAACGGCATCAACGTTGTCCGTGTTTTCGACGCGCTGAATGACGTAAGAAATATGGAAAGCCCGATGCGCGCCGTCAAGAAGTACGGCGGTACATGCGAGGCGGCGCTGAGCTACACGACAAGCCCGGTGCATAACGAAGATTACTTCGTCGAGCAGGCGAAGATCCTGGTCCAGATGGGCGCAGATGTAATCTGCATCAAGGACATGGCGAACCTGCTCCTGCCATCTACCGCTTATTCGCTTGTCAGCAAGCTCCGTGAAGCAGTGGATGTTCCGCTGCACCTGCATACCCACGATACGACCGGTACCGGTGCGATGGTCTACTATGCGGCAGCACTTGCCGGAATCGACATCATCGACACGGCACTGTCTCCACTTGCTACAGGTACATCCCAGCCGGCTACCGAATCCTTGGTTGCCGCTTTTAAGGGAACTCCGAGAGATACGGGCTTAGATCTTCCGTCTCTTTCAAAAGCCGCGGCCCACTTTAAGGGCGTGGCCCAGAAACTCCAGGATCAGGGTATTCTTGATCCGAAGGTACTGCGTGTTGACCCGAACACTTTGATCTATCAGGTACCGGGCGGCATGCTCTCCAATCTTCTCAACCAGCTCAAACAGGCCGGCGCAGAGAACCGTTTTGAAGAAGTACTTGCGGAAGTTCCGCGTGTGCGTGAAGACTTCGGTTATCCGCCGCTCGTTACTCCTACATCCCAGATCGTAGGTTCCCAGGCCGTCATGAACGTTCTGATGGGCCGCTACAAGACGTTCCCGAAAGAATCGAAGATGCTTCTCCGTGGTGAATACGGAAGACTGCCGGGCAAGGTCAATGAGGAAGTCAGAAAGATGGCAATCGGTGACGAAGCCGTGATCGAATGCCGCCCTGCTGATTTGATCGCAAACGAGATGGAGACCCTCCGCGCAGACGTTTCCGAGTTTGCCAAGTCCGAAGAAGACGTGCTTTCATGTGCGCTCTTCCCGCAAGTCGCTCCGGGCTTTATCAAGAAGAGAGACCATGTCGAAGAGGTAAAAGAGATCAACGTGATTTGGTGATCTTTTTCGGAATGATAAAAAAGAAAAGCACATGTATTGCCGACTGTTTAATGGTTTACTTAAACAGTCGGTGATTGCTTTAAGTATAAGCTAAAACTTTTTGATCTTCTGCATTGATTCGGAACAACAAAAACCGCGTAAAATATATGCGTAATATGTATAATATTTTATATATATATACATAATAATAAAACAACTGAAATCGGTTTCGAAACATGTTTTCACTTCATTTTTAAGTGATGTGTTTCACATCTTGCCACGAAACTTGCACATTTTGTCTTTTCTGCTATCATACCCATTATGGAATGTGAGCATTCCTGAACTGACAAAAAGGAGCAGAAAACCATGCCGGATCCGAGTCTTGAAAAGAAAAAACTGAACATCAAGGAAGTCGGCGTCCGTGGCGCAATCGTCCATTTCTGGACATATTATAAATGGTGGGTGATCATTCCGGTCATCGTGATCGCTATTGTGGTTTCGCTTCTGACATCTTATCTTCAGGCTACAAAGAAAGCATATCTGAACATTGCTCTGGTCAACGCCCGGTACGATGGCGGAGATGCAGTGTTTGCGGGTTTTTCTGAACAAGTCGGGAAGAAGCTTATTGTAAACAGTACTTACCATGCCCCGGGAAATGAAGATTCGATCTACTATGACCAGGACATGACTGCCAGTGTACAGAAACTGATCGCATCGATATCCGGCGGCGTGGTCGATGTCGTTGTTACCAACGCCCGATCCATCAAGGAATACGGAGAAAACGGTGTCCGCGATCTGAGGACGGTGCTCACGGCAGAACAACTCCAGGAACTTGAGACGAGGCAAGTGCTTTTCTATATTGATTTTGCATCGGAGACCAATGTCCCTGTTGCCATCAATGTGACCGGGATGCCGATCTTCGAGCCGGCCTACAATGGATCAGAAGAGAAGCATTATCTGTTCCTTTCACCTTTTTCGGATAAAACAGAAGAAGAGAAACTCCTTCTGGAATATCTCTTCTTCTCCGGTAATTGATTATCTTATATTTGATTATTTTTCAGGATCTTCCTCAGATGGATCCTGATCCTCGGAAGCGCTGTCAGAAGTTGACGGCGTTTTTTCTTCTTCAGTATTTTCGCTTGCGGTATCTTTTTCAGATCCGGAAGTCTCTGTTTCGGACTCGTTTCCCTCTTTTATGATCATGTCATCATAAGAAACCTCGTGCGGCGTACCATCACGTGCGACTTTGAGCTTCTTGAGACCGAATGCGCGGTGAAGGAACAGTGAGCAGCAGAGAACGCGGAAAGCCATGCCGAAAAAGAGCTCGAATCCGAGGAATCCGTAGATAAAGCCCTGGAATGTGTTCATCATCAGAGGTGTGAACAGCCAGATAGCGATAAGCATGATCGTGATCATGATGTTCTTGATACTGAGAAGGATCGCATTCTTGACTGTATTCTTTAATGAATTTTCAAATGTAGCAATAAGTGCAAAACCGTAGAGGAAAACCTGGAGGATCAGAAATACGACGATCCATACCGGGTACTGAAGGAAAGAAAGGCTTTCCGGAACAAGGTCGGGACGGAAGTAGATCGCGTAAAGCTCAATACCAAAGAATGTACCGGTTGCCAATATACCCAGCCAAAGGATAAGGCCTTTTACGAAACTCTTTTTAAACTCACCGAAATATTCATGATAAACGTGGACATCTTCGCCACTTACGATCTTTATACATACATGATAAAGAGCACAAAGAGCAGGTCCGATCGTGATAAGTGGTATACATGTTAAGAGGAATATAAGATTTACCCAGAATATGTTGAATATGTTCGACATGAAGCGCATAGCCGGGTTATTTGAGTTAAAAAACTCGTTCATAAGCGAAACCTCAAAGTTAAAATTTCATCTCTCAGATGATCACTGAGAAAGATTATACCAACTGACTGAATAAAAATACAGAGCGAAACGTTTCGAGCCTCAAAAAGCAAAAAGTGTAAGCGAATCGTTTTTGAATTCGCAAGATTTGTAAAGAAAGAAGTCAAAGCAATGGTTATTATGTGAATGTAGTTACAAGAAACAGGCGATGATTTCGTCAAAAATCTACAAATATCAGGAGGACGATATGAAAAAAATTATTGCAAGTGTTCTTTGCTTTGCGATGGTTGCCGGCGTAGCTGGTTGTGATTCCAAAGATGAAACAACAAAAGCTACACAAACAACAGCTGCTACAACATCAGCTGCAGCTGAGACAACAACAACAGCAGGCGAGGCTGAAGAGACAACAGCTGCTACAAACACAACCGCTAACGTTGAGTACGGTTCTGGTAGCATTGTTATCAAGGTTTATGCTATGTCCGCTGAGGTTCCGAACATGCTCGGTGCTTTCATGAAGCAGTTCCCAGACATGGCTGCTAAGTACAAGATCGATGCTATGTACTGCAACAACGATGGTCAGGGTTACGAGACAAAGTTGAACCAGGCTCTCAAGGCTCAGGAAGATGGTATCACACCAGATATCTACATCGCTGAGGCTGACTACATTCTCCCTTATACACAGGGTGCTTTCTCTGAGTATGCTGCATCCTATAAGGATTTCATCGATGACGTTGATAACAAGGTTAAGGACGCTGAAATCGCTGGTTACACAGTTGACCTCGGTTCCAAGGATGGCGAACTTAAGGCTCTCTGCTATCAGTGCACAGGTGGTGCTTTCATCTACAGAAGATCTATCGCTAAGGACGTATTCGGTTCTGACGATCAGAAGACAGTAGAAGATGCAATCGGCGCTGGTACACAGAAGTGGGATAAGTTCTTCGAGGCTTGCGCAGCTTTGAAGGCTAAGGGCTACAAGATGGTTTCCGGTTTGTCTGACATCTGGGTAGTTTCTGAGAAGTGCTCTCAGACACCTTGGGTTGTTGATGGCAAGCTGAACATTGACCCGGCTAGATCTGAGTACATCGACATCGCTAAGAAGATGATCGACGAAGATTACACCAATGATACATCCTCTTGGTCTGAGGCTTGGTACTCCGACATGATCGATGCTGGTGAGTCTAAGGTATTTGGTTGGTTCGGACCTGCTTGGTTGATCAACTACGTTCTCGCTGACAAGTGCCAGTCTGACAACATCAACGTTGGTGACTATGCTGTATGCGTTCCGCCGGTAGGTTTCTGGTGGGGTGGTTCTTGGCTCCTGGCTTCTAAGCTCGCTGTTGAGAACGCTGACAAGAAGGAATTCGTTTCCAAGTTCATCGAGTGGGTTACACTTGATACAACTAAGGAAGGTCTCCAGTATGGTTGGGCTAACAACTCTATCGAAGGTTTGACAGCTGCTAAGGATACAGTTTCTTCCGGTAAGGTTATGAAGGTATCTGATGGTACAATGACATTCCTCGGTGGTCAGAACCCGTTCCAGATCTTCGTTGACGCTACATCTTACGCTTCTTCTAAGTGCAAGTGCGAGTACGATGCTGACCTCAATGGTACATGGCAGGATCTCGTTAACCAGTATGCTCATGGTAAGATCTCTAAGGATGACATCACAGCTAAGTTCAACGACGCAGCTGAGGCTATCGACATCGAAGTGTAATTTGAATCACTTTTGATTAGATTTTCCTAGAAACTAAAAGATTCGAGGCGGACGAAAAGATATTTCGCCGCCTCGTTTCTTATTATCTAAATGAGTGAACGGTGGTGTTTATTTTGGGCAAAAAGAAGCTCGTCAGTTATTCAAAATACGGTTACCTGTTTGCTATTCCTTTTATTCTTACTTTCCTAGTTTTTACACTCTATCCGATCTGCTATACGCTTATTCTCGGATTTACAAACCAAGAAGGCGCCATCCCGCCGAAGCTTAAGTTCCTTAAAGATCCGCTTGAGAACTTCAAGTATCTCTTTAAGAAGAGAAGTTCCGGTTCCATGAGCTTCTTCTTAGAGTCACTGGTTACTACAGCAAGAATTTGGATTATCAACTTTATTCCACAGTTAGGTTTGGCACTTTTACTTTCTGCATGGTTTACTGATAACCGAGTAAAAGTAAGAGGACAGGGATTCTTTAAAGTTGTATTCTATCTTCCGAACATTATCACAGCTGCAACGATCGCTATCTTGTTCAAGCAGTTGTTCGGATATCCACAAGGCCCGATCAATGACCTCCTTAGAAATCTCCATATTCTTAAGAAGGCCTATAACTTTGCTCTCAGTAAGACGGCAACACGGGCAATTATCGAGTTTATTCAGTGCTGGCAGTGGTACGGTTCCACAATGATCACTTTGATCGCTGCTGTTATCGGTATCAACCCTGAGATCTTCGAGGCTGCTGAAATCGATGGTGCTACAAGATGGAGAAAGTTCTGGAGTATTACTATCCCGAGCGTTCGTCCTATCATGTTGTTCACATTGGTAACAAGCTTGATCGGTGGTCTCTCCATGTTCGATATTCCGCAGTTGTTCGCAACAGGTGGTCCGGACAGAGCCTCTACCACAATCGCAATCTATATCTACAATACGGCTATGAAGAAGCCATATAAGTATAATAGAGCTGCGGCAGCAAGTATTCTTCTCTTTATTATCATCGTTACCTGCTCTGCGTTGTTGTTCTACTTCATGAGAGATAAGGATGCAGCTAAGATGAGGAAGCTGAAGAAACAAGAAATTAAGCGTGCTAAACTTGCACAGAAGGGAGCGTAAAGAATTATGGCAACAAATGATGAAGTTATGCTCTCTGAATCTAAAAAACCAGAAGAGAAAATCGGTATTTCTAAAAAGAGAGATTCCATTATTTTCAAGACAGTTATTTATGTTATATGTACCATCCTTGCTGTTCTGAGCTTGTGGCCATTTATCTGTATGATGGTTAACTCCACAAGATCATCTATCCAGATCATGAGTAACGCTGTTTCTCTGATTCCTGGTAAGAGCTTGATGAAGAACATTAACATCCTGAAGGACCTTAAGACATTCGATGCTATGACAGGTCTTAAAAACTCCTTCATTATTTCCGCCAGTGTTACAGTACTTACCGTGTACTTCTCCTGCTTAACAGCATATTCGATCTACGCGTATAACTGGAAACTGAAGAACGCATTCTTCTCTTTGATTATGGGTATCATGATGCTGCCTGGCACAGTTACTATGATCGGTTTCTATCAGACCTGCTACAAGCTCCATCTGACAGATAACAAACTGGTTCTTATCCTGCCGGCAATCGCTGCTCCTATGACAGTATTCTTCATGAAACAATATCTGGAAGGTGCACTCTCTATGGAAATCGTAGAATCCGCCCGTATCGACGGAGCAAGCGAATTCCGTACATTTAACACGATCGTACTTCCGATCATGAAACCAGCTATGGCAACCCAGGCTATCTTCTCTTTCGTAGGTTCCTGGAACAGCTTCTTCCTCCCGTTGATCCTTTTCAACAACCAGAAGAACTACACAATGCCTCTCATGGTTTCCCTGTTGAACGGTGATATTTATAAGACAGAGTTTGGTTGCGTATACCTCGGACTTACTGTAACAGCACTTCCGTTGATCATCATCTACCTGCTCCTGTCCAAGTACATCGTTAGCGGTATCGCTCTCGGTTCTGTTAAGGGTTAATTCCCGGAACAGGAAATTGATCGAAAGATCAGAATTGAGCGTAAAAAATGCAATAAAAGGGGCGTCTCAATGTGAATCACATTGAGACGCCTCGTTTTTTTGGCAACCTTTGAGAAGCGCAGAAGTCGGAAATCCGAATTTGACCGTTTGCGACTCAATTCCGAGACCATTTTGCTTTTAAGTCGGAAATCCAATATTTTCGAAAAACGACTTACTATTTTGACGCCTCGTAAGTCGGGAATTAGAAAAAGGCACTTTCCGACTGCTTTTTTGGCCTGTTTTTCAGTGATTTTAAGTCGGAAAATGAAAATTCCCGATTTCCGACTTACTTTCTCAAAAAAAGAATTGCTAAATGGCGCGATTTGTAAGTCGTATTTCGTAATTTCGACATTTACGACTTATCTGCCTTTCATACTGCTCGAAAAGCACTAGCGCGTTGCTGCCCCCTAAAGGACTTCAGGTATTTACCCAATTCTCTTATATATGGCCGAAATCCGGGCTTCAACGAAACAGAACTTTTAAGACAACCACTTTTTTATGTTCTTTAATTCGGATTCTTATGCAAAAGAACTGGAGTGCTGGATCAGGATTCTTGGTCTTCTTCGCCGTCTTCCGTCTCGGCCAGGATTTCATCGTGGGCGATCTTCAGACCGGCTTTCTTCATTCGATACTGGGAAGGAGTGAGTCCGGTCACGTTTTTGAAGCTCCGCGTAAAGCTGGTCAGATTGTTGAAGCCAGACTGGAAAGCAATTTCCGTGACCGTCTTGTCGGTATCGGAAAGCATCAGTTTTGCGGCCTGCATACGTCGATGCAACAGGTAATCGTAGAAGGTAACGTCGGTATAGTCTTTGAAAAGACGGGCGAAGTGGAACTTCGAAAAACCTACGTAGTCCGCTGCCCACTCAAGTGAGATTTCATCCATGAAGTGGGAGTTGATGTGGTTGATCAATGCACGAAACTTGGCATAGCGGTCTTTGCGCTTCGCATCTTCGATACGTATCGGATTGAACTGTGGACTGATCGTCGCAATCAGACTGAATATCTCCAGAAGTTTGGAATAGATCGACATCTCCAGGACCATGTTCTCGTACATGAAGTACTGGTCGTTGATGGCCATGAAAGCAGAATAGATTTTCGCATAGATGCCGGGATTTGAAGCTTCGTTGATGACATGCGGCTCTTTCAGGAACTCAGATAAAAAACGGTACTCGAAGAGATGCGAAAGAAAGCTGACATTAAATAAATAAATAAAACGACAACCCTCATTTTCACACTCGATCTCGTGAAGCGTATTGGGCGGAATGAAGAAAATGTCACCAGGCGTGATCGTATATGACTTCGTGCCGATGATATACTTATATTCATTCTCAATCGGGATACAGATCTCCAAAGCATCGTGCTTATGCGGGGCATAGTTACGTAGTCTGTTGTTATACAGAATACGGATACTAGTGTCTGGAACATAATCGACATCCTCCGAATCGACGAGTACTTTTCTAGAGAACTGGCGGACCGGCTGCTGATAGATGATCGGCGTTGAATCATCGTATTCGTCGTGTGGAGTACCGAGACTGGTTATTTCATCGTTCATAGTAATAAGCTTTCCTTATTGTCGAAACTACTACAAGTATAGCAAAAATCACTCGAAATCGGGTATAAAACTTTCGCTGACGGTGCCGCCTTCTTGGGTGTACGCATTTTCCTGTCCGAGGATCGTAAGATAATTGACCATGGAATCATAGTGTTCGGGAAGAAGCGGGCGGTCGAGTTCAGAAGGTACACTAGGCATAGGCGTGTACTGGTTCATCAGGCTGATCGTGATCGTATTTCCATACGTTTCACAAAGGTAGTCGAGGATGTGTTTCGTGTCAAAAAGAAGCCCGGGAAGCATAAGGTGGCGGACGATCACGCCTTTTTGCATGATCCCATCTTGGTCAAAGACCTGCTTCGGACACTGACGGACCATCTCGGCAATGGCTTCTTTGGCCCTTTCAAAGTAATCCTTTGCATGCGCATAGCGGCTGCTGATTTCGCTCGAAAAGAACTTCATATCGGGAAGATAAATATCGACGACCCCCTCGAGCAGCTTGAGTGTCTCGACAGACTCATAACCGCCACAGTTATAAAGGATCGGAAGAGTGAGTCCTTTTTGGCGGGAAAGATGAACAGCTTCCACGATCTGCGGAACATAGTGCGTCCCCGTGACAAGGTTAATGTTCAGCGCACCCTGCTCCTGAAGGGAGAGCATCGCGGAAGAAAGCTCCTCAATGGAATAGACTTTCCCGGGAAGAGAACGGGTGCTGATTTCATGGTTCTGGCAGAAGATGCATCCGAGGTTACAGCCGGTAAAGAAAATCGTACCGGAACCACGCGTTCCCGAAAGGCAAGGTTCTTCCCACATGTGCAGGCCGACCCTGGCGATCCGGATCTCGGAAGTCATGCCGCAGACACCTGTTTTTCCCGCATTACGGTCTACACCGCAGCGACGGGGACAGAGAATACAGTGATCCAGTTCCGGGATTAAGTGCTTTTCCACTAAAAAGAAGTTCCTTTGCGTTCATTTCTTATCAGTATATCGCATTGACAGAAAATCCGCGCATAAAATAAAATGTTCACGTAAATGTGAAAGCAGGTGATGTCGCGTGATAGGTTCCCGCCATGAGGAATGCGGTGTTTTCGGTATTTTTGACCGGGACGGATTAAAGATCGCCCCGCTGGTGTACTACGGTCTTTTTGCACTGCAGCACAGAGGACAGGAGAGCTGCGGCATCGCAATCAATAACGACGGATGGATCCGTTGCCATAAGAATATGGGCCTCGTTTCCGAGGTGTTCACCCACGATGTTTTGAATACACTGGAAGGCACGATCGCGATCGGCCATGTCCGCTATTCCACGACCGGTGCCAGTATCCTGAAAAATACCCAGCCGCTCGTTACCCAGTATGTAAAAGGAACGTTGTCCCTGGCGCATAACGGTAACCTGACCAACGCCATTACGCTTCGCCGCGAACTCGAAGAAGAAGGTGCTTTCTTCCAGACAACGGTAGACTCGGAGATCGTTGCTTATCTCGTTGCTAAAGAACGTACGAAGACCCACTCCGTTGAGGCGGCCGTGGAGAAAGCCATGGAACGTATCCAGGGCGGATATGCACTTCTGGTCATGAGCCCGAAGAAACTGATTGCAGCACGTGACCCGTACGGATTTAAGCCGCTTTGCATGGGTAAGATTGGTAATTCTTATGTGTTCGCATCCGAGACCTGCGCGCTCGACGCGGTCGGTGCGAAGTATGAGCGTGACGTGGAACCGGGGGAGATCATCGTCTGCGATGAAAAAGGCATCCAGTCCATCAAGACACACTGCAGAGGAATCTGCAAGATGTGCATTTTCGAATATATCTACTTTGCCCGTCCAGACAGCCGGATCGATGGCAAGAGTGTCTATGAAGCAAGACTTCAGGCCGGTCGGCTTCTTTCCCGCCAGCATCCTGTCGAGGCAGACGTCGTCATCGGCGTACCCGAATCCGGACTCGACGCCGCAAGTGGTTTTGGCGAAGAAGCAGGACTTCCGGTCGTACGTGGCTTCATGAAAAATAACTACATCGGAAGAACATTTATCAAGCCGGCGCAGGATCAGCGTCAGGAAGCAGTACGCATCAAGCTCAACCCGGTCTCGGAGGCCGTGCGTGGAAAGAGAGTCGTCCTGATCGATGACTCGATCGTACGTGGTACGACCATGGCGAATATTGTAAGTATGCTCCGCGAAGCAGGCGCGACTGAAGTGCACGTCAGAATCAGTTCGCCGCCGTTCGTTTCTCCTTGCTTCTATGGCACGGATGTTCCGAGCAAGGATCTTCTGATCGCCTGCCAGCACACGATCCCGGAGATCTGCGAGATCCTGGGTGCCGATTCGCTCGGTTACCTTGAAGTGGATTCACTCGGCGACCTGATCGGTGATAAGGACCATTCCTTCTGCGATGCCTGCTTCACCGGAAACTATCCGAACTATGATACCGGCATCGACATGATGGAAGAATAAAAAGCGCGCCGGAAAGTGTATCCGGTCACACCGCGGACGACCGCACAATGAGGAGACAACAATGATTTCTGCAGTGATTTTCGATATGGACGGAGTGCTTCTGGACAGCGAGCCCTTCCACGATCAGACCACCACTTCCATTCTGGAAAGCTATGGCGTCAAAAATGCATATGAAGCGATCCGTCCTTATGTGGGACGCACATCGGAAGATATGTGGAGAGACCTCAAGACCAAGTATGGCATCAAGGCATCCGTAGAAGATCTCACTGAACTGCAGTGGAAAAAGAATGTAGCAGGACTTCCCAATTCCGGACTGGAACGGTCCGAGGGATTGACGGAACTACTGAACTATTGCCATGAGCACGGCATCAAGGTCGCTGTGGCGTCCTCGTCCCGTCAGGATTTTGTCGAGGCGGTGTTTGACCACCTGAACCTGTGGCAGTATGTCGAAGTGTTTGCCAACGGATTTGAAGTTGAGCACGGAAAACCCATGCCGGACATTTACCTTCTTGCAGCGACACGCCTGGATATCGATCCGGAACGCTGCATGGTCATCGAAGATTCGACGGCGGGTGTACAGGCAGGCCGCATGGCAGGCATGTATACGATCGGCTACGACAATCCGACCAGCGGCGGACAGAACGTCAACGCAGCAGATGTCGTCGTGAAGTCGCTTTCGGAGATCCCTGCCATTATCGAAAAGCTCTCGACCGTGAAACTTCTGCCGGTCAATTCGCCGACGCGTAAGATGGCGGTGGCGTCCCTGGCCGAGATCATCTGGAACGAGTGGTTTCCGAGCATCATCTCCCAGGAGCAGGTCAACTATATGGTAAAGAAGTTCCAGAGCATGCCGGCGATCGACGAAGCGATCGAGAAGAATGGCTACGAATACTATCTTCTGATCCTGGGCGACACGCCGATCGGATATATGGGCGTGGTGCCGGAGGACGATGCACTTCTTCTTTCGAAACTGTATCTCATGAAACCGTTCCGCGGCCAGCGCCGGAGCAACATCCTTTTCGACAAAGCCGAAGAAGTGGCAAAAGAGAAAGGCTTTTCCAAAGTGCGGCTCTTCGTGAACCGCCACAACTATAACTCCATCCGCGTGTACTTAAGAAAAGGCTACCGCATCATTGAAGAGAAAAAGACCGATATCGGCGAAGGTTTCATCTGCGATGATTTCCTGATGGAAAAAGAATTCTGATTCTATGTAACGTTTCTTCTTTTCATCTGTTAACCATATAAGAAACAGATGAAAGGAAGTAATCATTATGAGACTAAGGAAGATTAAAAACGGGGCAATGGTGATCTTTCTTATCGCTTGCCTGATGCTTGCATCTACGGGCTGCGCGAAGAAAGCCAAGGACTTTTCTTTTGACACGATGGAGAAGATATTCCAGAAACACGGAGCGGTTCAATTCGGGTCTTTCAGTGAGTATGAAGAAGACCAGGAAAAAGATGTTCCGGAGGATGTACTCGACAAGGGCTATTGCAACTATATCTACTGTGAGGGACAGGAAGCGCAGTCCATTTTCGAGAATAATATCACCTTGAGTGAGAGTCCTTATAAGATCAGCCGGACACTTGAGTTGGAATATGGGAAAACATGCACGGAGACGAGTATGGATTTTGTTGGAATCTCACTTTATTCTTTCTCATCTGAAAAAGAGGCGGAGGATTTCTTCAAAGAGAATTTCGATTCGGATGAAGATTCGCAGATCCGATACGATATAACCCGTTCAGGAAAAAAGAACGGGTACCGGTACACGGTGAGACGTACAGATGGAAAGGGCGGTGCCGTCTTCCAGTACAATGACAAAATGCTGCACATCGTGTTCCACCTTGGTGAAGCGAAGAATGACTTGATCTCGGATATCAGCAAGGAATTCGGAATAATGAATCCACTGACAGCATAACCGGGCCAAGTGCTTTTGAAGCAGAAAAATATAGAATGAACTGCGAATGAAAGCGAAAAACGGCGAAAATCGACGAATTTTTGAAAATCAGTGAGATTTTTCGAGAAAAAGTGTTGACAATGCCTCCTTGCGCATATATTATAGTGAAGCGCCCGAAAAAGTCGGGGTTTTATGCGTGAACTATTTTAGGAGGAAGAAGTCCATTATGAAGACATTTGTTGCTACACCATCAAATATCGAGAGAAAATGGTACGTAGTTGATGCTTCCGGCAAGACACTTGGTCGTCTGGCTACAGAAGTTGCAACAGTTCTGCGCGGCAAAAATAAGCCGACATACACACCTTTCATCGATACAGGAGATTATGTAATCGTCATCAACGCTTCCAAGCTCGTTCTTACAGGTAAGAAGCTGGACGATAAGATGTACCGCTATCACACAGGCTATGCAGGCGGCCTCAAGGAGACAACCTACAGAAAGCTTATGGATACGAAGCCGGAGAAGGCTTTCGAGTTGGCAGTAAAGGGTATGCTCCCGAAGAATGCTCTCGGACGTCAGATGTTTAAGAAGCTGAAGGTTTATGCTGGTGCTGAACATGAGCACGCTGCACAGAAGCCGGAAGTTCTGAACTTCGAAGCATAATATAGGGAGGAATAAGTTACATGGCTAAGAAAGCTACTAAAGTTTACTTCTATGGCACAGGTCGTCGTAAGAATGCTGTAGCATGCGTACGTCTTCTTCCTGGCACAGGTAAGATCACGATCAATGACAAAGATATGGACGATTACTTCGGTCTCGATACATTGAAGCTCATCGTTCGTCAGCCGCTCGTAGCTACTGCTACAGAAGGCAAGTTCGACATCATCTGTAAGGCAATCGGCGGAGGTATCGCAGGTCAGGCCGGTGCTATCCGTCACGGTATCTCCCGTGCTCTGGTTCAGGCAGATGAAGAAGCTTACAAGGCAATCCTGAAGAAGGCTGGTTTCCTCACACGTGACGCACGTATGAAGGAAAGAAAGAAGCCAGGTCTCAAGAAAGCTCGTAAGGCTTCGCAGTTCAGTAAGCGTTAATCGAAGGGTTACTTCGACTGGCGTATCTCTGACAGATACAAGATTTTCAGGAAGACTGTTCCTTTTGGGGCAGTCTTCTTTTTTGGTGCGCGTGCGGCTGCGTGGGGGCGCGCGGGATGAGGCTGCGTGGGGAGGTTTTCCTGCTTTGCGGATGAAGTTGCGGGGGAGAGTGCTTTTGGAGAAGTGCAAGTTATGACAGGCGCGGTGAAAAGTCTGACATCTGGTCTGATTTACCCCCTCTATCTGACCAACTATCAGACTTTTGGATGAAAAGTCTGACATCTGGTCTAATCTGCCCCTTCTATCTGACCAACTATCAGACTTTTTTACAAGGGCTTGCACTACGTCTGAATATGCGTCTGATTTCCTTCAAATTCAGACGAGGATTCAGACATTTGCTTCATTTGTCTGAAAGTGCGTCTGATTTCTTTCAAATTCAGACAAGGATTCAGACATTTGCTTCATTTGTCTGAAAGTGCGTCTGATTTCCTTCAAATTCAGACGAGGATTCAGACATTTGCTTCATTTGTCTGAAAATGTGTCTGATTTCTTTCAAATTCAGACGAAGTTTCAGACATTTGCTTCATTTGTCTGAAAGTGCGTCTGATTTCCTTCAAATTCAGACGAAGATTCAGACGCTGGTATAGTTGCCTGAGAGCGAGCCTGAAAAAGAGGCGGCGCCTCTGCGAAAGGGGAAAATGAAAATGCGCAAGAGGAGAAGAGGGCAAGGGGAAGAGTGGAAGGAGAACAAAAAGGGAGAAGAGAGCGGAAGGGGGAAAGTGCTTTTGGCGGAGTGAAAGTTATGGTGGGGAAAAGTGCATTCTGTGCAGAAAGGATTGAAACAGGGGCATAAACCGATAGAATAGAAACTGGATAAAGTGAGAGGAGCAACTGATTTTGAAGATCCGATTGAACATCAGTGAGGATAAGTTTGACGAGGTCAAAGACAAGCTTGTGAAGGCGGGTTTTGAGGTCGATGACAATGGTGAATTTGTGCTCACGGAGGCCGAGGGCAGGAGTGCCTGGATCGAGGCGAAGGATCCGGCGGGACAGAAGATGCGGATCGCTGTGGAGAAGATCATCTACATCGAGAGCTTTGGGCATGAAGTGGAAGTGCACACCACGGAGGGCCTTTACTATGCGAAGGACCGCCTGTACCAGCTGGACGAAATGCTGGATAAGAAACAGTTTTTCCGGGTCAGTAACTCCGTGATCATCTCACGAAAGCATGTCACTCGGATCCGGCCGACGTTGTCGATGAAGTTCATCCTGACGATGGAAGACGGGACGCAGGTGGATGTGACGCGAAGTTATTATTATTCGTTCAAGGAGTTCTTCGGGATCTGACCGGAGAACATTTGATAGGAGGTTGTTATGCCGCAAGATTTAGGTGGATTGAGTATAGATATGGGAGAGGAGACGCCGCTCTTTTCGATGCCGTTTATTGTCTTTCTCATTATCCTTTTTGCAATCATCCTGCTGGTCGTGATCTTCTCGATCCGCGCGTATCAGAAGCATCTTGACCGTGTGGTCGAGGGAAAAGAACGCGATGTCCATACGCGTGTGGCGGAACCAAGGACAGTGCTGGCGTGGGTCGTTGCAGTGCTTCTTGCAATCTTTACGATCAATACGATGGTTGAAAATGCTGCACTTCGAACACAGATGGAGAATATGGAGCAGGCGCTCGTGCAGAACCAGCAGTACCTCTCGTCCCAGATCCAGGCGCTGGAGAACAAACTGGATGAGCAGGATAAACTGGCGGAAGAGTATGACTTCTCGTTCGGTAAAATCGACACGCAGGAAAAAACAGTGGAAGTGCTTTTTACGGTGCAGTTAAAAGAATACACGGTGCAGACGAGAGCAACGATTAGTTATGGATCAAGCAGTTGCGAACTGGAGAACAAGAACGGGAAGTTTGTCGGCACACTGAAAGCGCCGCTTTTTGAGGATTGCGAGCCTTGCAGTCTGGTCGTTGTAAATGGTGACGACATCAAGGGGGAGACGCTGGAAAATACGTTCTCTGGTAAGTTGGGAAATATGATCCTGAATACCGGTGACGACTGGTGCAGCGGTTACGAATCTGAATGGTCGAAGGACGGAAAGTTCCGCGTGCATGGTACGCAGGGTGTGGCCATCAAAGAATGGCTGCCAAAGGAAAACACGAAGGGTGTCAAGCTGACCTTCCGGGTCAACGGCGTGGTCGTGAAGTCGATCCCGATCCCGATCCATGACGGGGAAGGAAGCATCGATTTTGACGAGACTTTCCAGATGGCGGCAAGCGCTTCTTTTGATATGTGGCTCGAATCCGAACTGGAGTGTGGCTGGACGGCTTCGAAAAAAGTTGGAAAGTACGAGCAGAGCGTCGGGTTTAGTTATTGCCTTGGAAACGAAGTGTGTGTCTATGGCGAGCAGGGGCAGAAGATCTACGTGCCGAAGGAAGAAGACTAAGTTCGAATAGAGTGTCAGCCGTAAAAGTGGTGGGCACCGCGGTGAGCGCGTCCGAAGAAAAGAGGGCCGGCCAGGCGGCGGGAAATAGTCGGAAATTCCCCGGCAGGTGACGTATATGTCATTTAGCACAGGTCCTGTTCTGTTATAGTGAGTAGTGTAAGAGAGAAAAAAGATAACAACACTTCCAAAGTTTTTTGCGATCCAGCACAAAGGTGCTGGTCGTGCTGATAAGAAAGGAAGTTCGGGATCGGTCGGAGAATGCGTTCCCGAAAAGAGAGGAAACTGAAAAGCGGTGAGGTGGTCGCAAGATCGCCTCATTGTTTTTTTGCGGGCTTTTGTGGCACAATAAGAGAAGCAAATCCGAACGATGAGGAAGAATCAAGAACCATGATCATCTACAACGCGAAAATATATACGATGGATGCCGACGCGCCGATCCCGAACGGATACTGCGTGTTCGACGAAGAGAAGATAATCGAAGTCGGAAGAGGTGACGGATGGAAGAGCCATACGTCCCATCAATCGATCGACGCGAATGGCGGGGAACTGTATCCGGGATTTATCGATGCGCACTCGCATCTGGGCCTTTTTGATGACAGCCTGAACGATGAAGGCAGTGACGGAAACGAGATCGTTTCTCCGATCTCTCCGGACCTCCGTGCCATCGATGGCATCCACTATGCGGATGTGTGTTTCGATGAAGCCAGACGTGCCGGCGTGACACTGGTGGCTGCAGGCCCGGGAAGTGCGAATGTCGTCGGCGGGCAGTTTGCGTTAGTTAAGACTTACTCCCGCGCATTAGACCGCGCGATCGTCGATCTTTTTATCGCGATGAAAGCGGCGCTGGGCGAGAACCCGAAGATGTGCTACGGCAAGGAGAACAAAGCGCCGCAGACGCGTATGGGCAGTGCGGCACTTCTGCGTGGTGTGCTCATCGAAGCGATCGAATACTACGAGAAGAAGAAACAGTCCGAAGAGAAATGGAAAGAATATAACGATGCGGACAAGAAGGATACGGATGAGAAGCCGGAGCGTCCGGACGTGTTCGAAAAGGACATGGAACTCGAGGCCATGATCCCGGTCATCCGTGGTGAGAAGCCGCTGAAAGTGCATGCGCACCGCCAGGACGATATCCTAACCGCAGTGCGGATCGCCAATGAGTTCCGCCTTTGCTACACCCTCGACCATTGCACCGAAGGACACCTTATCGCAGACCTTTTGAAAGAGGAATACGAAGCAGGAAAACAGCCGAACCGTGGCCGTGGCATCCTGACGGATGAGAAGCGTCCTGCGGGTGGCAAACTTCTTGGTGTGATCATCGGTCCGATCATTGGAGACCGAAGCAAACCGGAGCTCTCGAACCTGAGTCTGACGACCGCGGGTGTGCTTGAGAAGGAAGGCCTTCCGGTTGCGATCATGACGGATCATCCGTGCGTGCCGGAGCAGTATCTGCCGCTTTCTTGTGCGCTGGCGAAGAAGGGCGGTATGTCCCGTGAAAAAGCACTTGCGTCGATCACGGTGACGGCGGCGAAGATCCTGGGCGTGGACTCCCGTTATGGTACGCTTTCCGTGGGAAAAGCACCGGACCTCGTTCTGCTTACCGGGGATGCGTTGTCTCTGGAAAGCGATGTGGTGCTGGTCATCGGCGACGGGCGTATCGTGGTAGATAACAGAAAGTAACAGGTGTGGAAGATGGTAGTTTGGAAAGCAGTCAGCACATCTGTGGAGATGACCGAAGCGCTCGGTGAAGCGATGGGGCGTGTTTCGGTTTCGGGCGATATCCTGACTTTGGATGGTGATCTGGGAGCCGGCAAGACGGCGTTCACGCGTGGCTTTTCGCGCGGGATGGGACTACGGAGCCGCGTGACCAGTCCGACTTTTACGATCGTAAATGAATACAGTGATAAAGACGGCGTGCCGAAGCTCTTTCACTTCGACACCTACCGGCTTGGAAACAGCGATGATTTTTATGATGCCGGCCTGGACGAGTATTTTTCGCGTGGCGGCGTGTGCGTGATCGAGTGGGGAAAGGTCATCGAGGATGCACTTCCTTCGGACCGGATCCGCATGGAGATCGCAGGTAACGGTGACGAGCGCGAGATCACTTTTTCTATCGCGGAAAGAGATCTTGCGCGCATGAAGACCGTGCGTGAAGAAATGGAAAAAGGAGGGATGCGTTTTGAAGATATTGGCGTGTGATACATCGAACCGGGCGTGCTCGTCTGCACTCTGGACCGATGGAGGATTACTGGACGAAAAGTTCATTAACAACGGCCTCACGCATTCCCAGACTTTCATGCCGCTGGTGCATGATCTGATGGCAGAAAACAACATGAAATATGACGACCTGGACGCGCTCGCATGCACTGTCGGGCCGGGGTCTTTTACGGGTATCCGTATCGGAGTCAGCGCCGTGAAAACGATGGCGATGGCGGCGGAAAAACCTGCGGTCCCGGTGTCGTCTCTCCGTGCGATGGCGTTTCCTTTGCGTGCGGAAAAAGCACTGGTCGTTCCGATGATCGATTGTAGAAATCACCGTGCGTGGGCAGGCGGCTTTTATCAGGAAGAAGAGGTCGTGCCGGAGATGGCAGAGGATATCGATGAGATCCTTTCCCGCTGCGCCGCGTGGCGTGATGCGAATCTTCCGGGAACGAAGATCATACTAATTGGAAACGGAACGAAAGTGGTAAGCACGGCGGGCGCTACAGAAAACGATGCAGCAGAAGGCGCGCCGGCGCTGGAAGGCTTCGAGATCCGGGAGGGATTTGAGGAGATCCACTCGGAGTTTGTAGCGGCGATTGCGGAGAAGATCCTTCTGGATGTGAAGAACGCTGCGGGAGAAAAAACAGCAGCTGCGGGCACGGACGAAGCCACGGGAGAAAAGGCTTCGGGCTCGTGGGCAGAGCTTTTCACTGCGGAAGCGTTGATGCCGGTGTACCGCGCGAAGACGCAGGCGGAGAGAATGGCGGCCGAGCAGGGAAAAGAAGTGGAGCAGGTACCGATCCGCTACTACAGCACACAGGACGATGAGAAGTAAGCGGCTTTTGGGGATGAGAAAGCTAGGGTAAAAACATGGAGTTGATTTTTCAGCGCGCACAGCAGGAAGATCTGGAGAAGATCGCGGCGATTGAGCAGGTGTCTTTTCCAGACCCATGGAGCGTCGATTCTCTGTGGACATTTGCGTCCGACGAGAGCATCCGGACACTGGTTACGGCGAAGGAAAAAGAGAGCGGTGAACTGGTCGGCTACTATGCGCTTCAATATGTTCTCGACGAAGCGGAAATCGCGATTTTGGCGGTGGCCGTGAAGTACAGAAGACAAGGCATCGGAAGAGAACTGATCGACGAGATCAAGAGCTTTTGCATGAGAAAAAAGATCTCGGTCCTGCACCTGGAGGTGCGGTCGGAAAATGAAGCGGCGATCCACCTTTACCGGGCGATGGGTTTTACCGAAGTCGGCCGTCGGAAAGACTACTACGAGAAGCCGAAGGATGACGCGATTCTCTTTAGTTTATCTATTTGACAGAATGACAAGAAATGCCGTGCAAACGATTTGAATTTCACGCAAAAACACGAAATTGAAAATGCGTGTCTGGCAAATCATTGACATTAAACTTAACTGTCCATATACTTTACTTATAAAAGTAAATGGCAGAGTTTGTGGCATCGTCAGGCGGTGCTGCGGACAGAAAATAGAAATACCTCAAGGAGGATGAAACATGGTTTCTCAGACAGTTACTTTTCAGTGCGACGAGGCGCTCCAGATGAAGGCAGTAGCAATCCTTATTCAGAAGGCTTCTGCATTTAAGAGCAGCATCTATCTGACCAGAAGCGGTAGAAGAGCCAATGCGAAGAGCCTTCTTGGCGTGATGAGCCTCGGCATCGAGAATGATGCAGAGATCGAGATCACGGCGGACGGCGAAGATCAGGATGCAGCCATCGAGACATTGGTCGGATATCTCAATAATCCGAAGATCCAATGATCGGAGACGGCACACCGACATTTGACGCCAGACTTGATATAGTACCTACGGATCCGGGAGTGTACCTGATGAAGGACGCCTCGGATTCTGTCATTTATGTAGGAAAAGCGAAGAATCTCCGAAATCGTCTGCGCAGTTATTTTGGCAAGAACCCGCAAGGCAATGCGAAGGTCCTGGCCATGATTTCGCATGTCGCGGATTTTGAATACGTGGTCGTGGGTTCGGAGCTCGAGGCGCTCCTTCTCGAGTGCAATCTCATCAAGCGGTACCAGCCGCATTACAACATCCTCCTTCGTGATGACAAGGGCTTTCCTTACGTGTGCATCACGATGCAGGAGGAGTATCCGCGCATCATGAAAGTGTTCCGCCCCGACAAGAACATGGTCGGCGCAAAGTATTACGGGCCCTTTTTGAGCGGAGATCTTTTCCGTGCGCTTCAGGTGCTTCGTGATATTTTTCCTACCAAGACTTGTCGAAAAGTACTGCCGCGGGATATTGGAAAAGAGCGTGCGTGTCTGAATTATCACATCGGCCGTTGCGTGGGCCCTTGCCAGGGTGATGTGGCGGTGGAGGAGTACCGTGCGGTCATGGAGAATATCTGTCGTTTCTTCGAGGGAAAATACGATGGGATCCTTCGTGATCTTGAGGCGCAGATGAATGAAGCCGCTGAGAATATGGAGTATGAAAAAGCGGCGGTCTTCCGTGACCGGCTTTCGGCTTTGCGTGCCGTGATGGCAGGGCAGAATGTGTCTTTTCCGCGTGCGTCGGATCGTGACGCGATCGGTTTTTATCGTGATGCAGGCGAGATCTGTTTCAGAAAACTCGAGCTTCGTGGCGGACGTATCATCGGCTCATCGACGTATTTCCTGAAGGATGAAGGCGAGACGGAAGATGCTTTGATTGAAGCGTTCCTGATGCAGTATTATCCGACAGCGGCGGAGATCCCGAAAGAGATCCTGACTTCGGTTGAACTGGAAAACCACGATGCGATCGAAGAAGCCGTGTCCGAGATGGCAGGACACAAAGTGAATCTTCATGTGCCGCAGCGCGGCGATGGAATGCGGCTTCTGGAGATGGCGGCCGCGAATGCAAAAGAGGCGCTGCGCCGTCGTATTTTGCGTGTTGGCAATTCGAATGAAAGTATCGATACAGCGCTGGAACGTCTGGTTTCGAAGCTGGGGCTTCGCGGCATTCCGGAGCGGATCGAATCGTATGATATCAGTAACCTTGGAAACGATGACCGCTGCGGCGGCATGGTGGTCTTTACGAACGGCCGTCCTGACAAGCAGTCGTACCGCCTTTTCAAGATCAAGACGGTGGAAGGACAGGACGATTATGCTTCCATGCGGGAAGTGCTGCTTAGAAGATTTGCGCATGCGGACGATCAGAAGTTCGGGAAAATGCCGGATCTGATCCTGGCGGATGGCGGACTCGGTCAGGTGAACGCAGTCTATTCGGTTCTGGAAGAACTTGGTCTTCAGGATAAAGTTCAGCTCGCAGGCATGGTGAAAGACAGGCGCCATCGTACGCATGGTCTTGTAAACCGTGATGGTGTGGATGTGGATCTCGAAGCCGAGGCCAGAGATGATGAAGAAGCGATGGCGCTTTTCCGTCTTGTCACGGCTGTGCAGAATGAAGTGCACCGCTTTGCGATCACGTACCAGAGAAAACTCAGCAAGAAGCGCAACCTGACTTATAAACTCGAGACGATCCCCGGTATCGGCGAGGCCAAACGCAAGAGCCTCATGAAGCACTTCGGTTCGATCAAAGCGATGCAGAGCGCCAGTGTTGAGGAACTCGCAAAGGCGGAACGTATCTCGGCAAAAGACGCGGAAGCGGTCTACAAACATTTTCATGAAAGTGAAAACTGAAAAGGATTCTGGTATAAGCCGGAAGCGATTCCTTCAAACTCGTGAAAACACGCTTTGCTGTGGATAAGCAGTGCTGATTATGGTATCATGCTCTTGAATTGGGTAAGAGGTGAATAGTATGGAATCAGGTATCAGCACGATGCTGCTGGCATATAAAGAAGAAGAAAATCTGCGAGTGCTTTTGCCACAGATCATCGAGCGTCTGGAGAAGACGGGCGAAAAATACGAAATCATTGTCGTGGATACCAAAGTTCCAATGGATAATACCGAAGGCGTTTGCAAAGAGTTTGGTGCGAAGTACGTGAACCAGGAACTCCCGGGTTTCGGCGGTGCGTACAGGAAGGGCATCGAGATGGCCTCGTACGATAAGCTTCTGGCGCTCGACAGCGACGGATCCCACCGTCCGGAATACATTACGCCGATGTATGAGATGTTTTCCCAAGGATATAATGTCGTGATCGGATCACGCTATGTGAAAGGCGGATCGACCTGCGATGCGAAGAGTTCGCAGATCATGAGCCGCATCCTGAATACGGTTTTCCGTATTGTGACCGGCGTAAAGGCGAAGGACCTCTCGACTAATTTCCGCTTCTACAGAACGGAAGAATTGAAGAAGTTTGAACTGGCCAGCGTCAATTACGATGTGCTGGAAGAAGTGCTCCTCAAGCTGAAGCTTCTTTCCAAAAAGAACTTCCGCATCGGCGAGGTGCCGATCAAATTCGTGAAGAGAACTTTTGGAGAATCGAAGCGTCGTCTGCTCCCGTTTATCTGGAGCTATTTCAAGACGATGTTTAAACTTCTGGGTATCAGGATCAAAGGAAAAGTGTGAAGGGAAAGTAATGCAGGATAAGAAAAAAGCAATTGTCTATACATGTGCCTGGGCGATCGTGTTTGTGTTCGCGTTTCTTTTTCTTGTTTTTATCGCACCCAATAAACCTGTGTTTTCCAATGTGCATAACCTTTCTGTGAGCTACGGAAAGAAGATCTATCTGAATAACGGCGACAACGTCGAGCAGACTTTCAAGATGCATTTCAGCCGCTTTTCGGGAGTCGAACTGGGACTCGGAAAAGAGAACACGAAAGGCAGCGCGACGGTGTTTGTAGAGGTGTTCGATCTGGACGGACGGAAGCTTCTGTCCGGCTCGACCGACCAACTGGTTTTTAAGAACGGATGGAACCGCTTCGACGATACGCATTTTACTTCTGTCGATCCGGAAGAGGAATGCAAGATTAGCATTCACGTGGAAAATGCGGCGAAGGACGATATCTATCTGATGGCGGATTCTACAACGGACCCGTACGGCGCCACAACCGTGAACGGACACGAGTATGACGGAAATCTCGTTGCGAATGTCTGGGGCACATTCCGCGGCTCGGAGTTAAAGACCCAGTTTGTCGTGATTTACGCGATCCTGGCACTGCTTGTTCTGGCCATGATCTATTCGATCCTGAGTAAGAAAACACCTTTCTACTTCGACACGATCCGAAGAAACGAAAAGATCCTTCTTTTTGTGCTGCTCTTCGTATCGGCCGTTTTCGTCTCGACCGACTTTGACCTGCACATGATCATCAAGGGCGGCTACAAAGTGGTCGACGCGCTCCGCCACGGACAGCTCCACCGTTTCTACGACTGGCTCTACGAAGGCGCGAGAGCCAACGGCGATATCTCGATGGATATCTTTAACTACAATATCCTCCTTTACATCTTCGCCGCGATCGTCACCGCACCTTTTATGGCGTTCACCAGTTTCGACAGCCCGTTCCTGGTCATCTACTTCCAGATCGTGATCGCCGTGCTACTCGTCTACAGTGCTTTTCTCGTAAAAAAAGTCGTCAAAGATTTCGGCGCCGACGACAAGTTTGCCAGCCGTGCCATGATCCTTTATCTGACCAGCTCGATGACGCTCTACGCGACCGTCGGCTACGGACAGGTGGACATCATCTACGTCATTCTGATGCTGCTTGCGTTCCGCTTCTACGCGCGGAAGAGATACATCGCTTTCTCGTTTGTGATGTCGCTCTCGATCGCATTTAAATTCTTCCCGCTCCTCGTGTTCATCCCACTGGTCCTTCTGGTCCAAAAGCGCTTGAAAGGCATCCTCCTCTGCGCAGTGGTGGGAGCATCGGTGCCGGCACTTTTCCATGCAATCTTCGGCGGAAGCGTCGGATTCAAAGCGATGGACGTGGCGGCGGAAGACACGTACCACTTTATCGACCGCCTGACGTCTTCGAACATCGGCGGCGGCGACTTCACGATCTATCTCATGGTCGCGCTCTACGTGATTTTCTGCATCTACATTTTCTCGAAGAAAGTGGACCCGGCCAACCGCTCACAGATCCTCATGTATCTCGGGCTTTGCGGCCTGATCGTGTATACGGTCTTCATGTGCCTCGTGGAGTGGAATGCGCAGTGGATCTACCCCTATGCGGTGTTCTTCGCGATGCTGCTTCCGTTCTTCCAGAAGACGGACGTCCTTCTGTACTGCAGCTGGGGCATGGACCTCATGTATCTCCTGATCTTCAGTATCCGCGGCGTGCCGGTCATGGAAGACGTGAACTACTGCGTGCTTCCGTTTATCGGAAAGCACTACTATCACGGTGCGAAAAACATCGGCATCTGGCTTGGCGATAACCGGACGTTGATCCTGAATATGTGCGTGACGGTCTTTTTTGCCGTATCCGTGTACATCGCTGC
This sequence comes from Clostridiales bacterium, assembly GCA_017545245.1. GTDB lineage: Bacteria > Bacillota > Clostridia > Saccharofermentanales > Saccharofermentanaceae > Scatonaster. The sequence continues at coordinate 5,733 of JAFWPB010000025.1, read as the reverse complement.
GTATATGCTGAAAAATGCCGATTCGGCGGCGCTTAGCTATGAGAAAACGCACGAGCCTGCGAAGATCAGCCGTCCGCTTCTTTGGGCGAGACCGGCCATGCTGGCAGGCCTGTATCTGTTCTTCTTCTGGTGCTTCTACTTCATGGGGTGAGGCGCGGGTATGAGTATTTTTGCTATCGCTGATCTTCACTTATCTCTTTCCGTGGATAAGCCTATGGACGTTTTCGGTTCGGGCTGGCAGAACTATGTCGAGCGGCTCGAAAAGCACTGGCGCAGCAAGATTTCGACAGAGGATACGGTTTTGATCCCAGGGGACATTTCGTGGGGGCTTTCGATGGACGAGGCGCTTGCTGATCTTCAGTTTGTCGATGATCTTCCCGGGCAGAAAATCCTGAGTAAAGGCAACCACGATCTGTGGTGGGGCACGAATAAAAAGGTCGAGGATTTTCTTGCCGCGCACGGCATGACTTCCATGCGGCTTCTGAAAAATAACGGCTTCTTCATTGAGGGGACTTTGATCGCGGGTACCCGCGGCTGGCTGCTGCCGGAAAATCCGGAGAGCAAGGAAGCCGATGAGAAGATCTATCTGCGCGAAGTCGGGCGGCTCGAAAGGTCGCTGGCTGACTCGGTCAAGGCGTGGGAAGCCGCGGGGGCCGGGGCTGCTGGGGCTGCGTGGGAGACGGATGCGGAAGCGGCCGACGGAAGTTGCGGGGGGAGTGCTTTTGGCGCAGAAGCGGGCGCTGCTCCGCGGAAAGTTGTCATGCTGCATTACCCGCCGATCTATGACCCCGAGCGGTCAAACGGCTTTACCGAGACACTCGAGAAATACGGCGTGGACCTGTGCCTTTATGGCCACCTGCACGGACGAGGCCACCAGAAAGCTTTCGAAGGCGTCCGGAACGGCGTCGAATACCGCCTGATCGCGGCGGATTATCTGCAGTTCGACCCGATCCAGCTCTGAGCATAGTTATTGCTACGCCTTCAAAGAGGGCATTACCGCCAAACTGCCTGACAGTTCGCCATATGGCGGTAAAATCTTTGACAATTTTATCCCCTTTACCGCCAAAACTCAGGCCAAGTGCTTTTCGGGCGGTAAATGTCAAAAAAAGCTCTTCAAAAACAGCAGAAATTACCGCCTTTTCAGGATTTTTTGGCGTCTTGGCGGTAATGCCGGTTTTGGAACGGTACAAGTGCTTTTGCGCGACGCCCCTCCGTTTTCACCGCCAAAAGCACTTGCCCGGCAGATCTATCGCAGGTGAAAATTTCTTGAAACCCTTGCGGCTCTAAGGAAAATCACGATTTTGAGGCTTGCGCTTTTTTGCAACCTGCGATATAATTCTATTTACGCAAAAAACGCCTTGGCAACGGCGATTCAAGGCATTTGTGAATTCCATTGAAATGGAGATCAGCTCATGGCATATAGCATGACGGGATATGGGCGTGGCGAGGCCACATATACGACACGTCGCTACGTAGTAGAGATCAAATCAGTGAACAATCGATTCTGTGATGTACAGATCCGTATTCCTCGTGGATATATTGCGATAGAAAACAAGATCCGTGAGAAGATCTCCGAGAAACTCCTGCGCGGCAAGATCGATGTGTTTGTCACGATCGAGGATGTCGGCGACGGGAACCAGACCGTGGAGATGAACACAGGACTGGCCAAAGCATATTCCGAAGCAGTAGCAAAGATCGGCGAACTGACCGGCCGTAAAGACGAGACGGATGCATATCACATTTCCCGTTTCCCGGACGTACTTCTCGCACGCGCTACAAGCCTGACCCCGGAAGAAGCAGCGGCGGAACTTCTGCCTGTTGTAGATACGGCGATCGAAGATATCCTTCGCATGCGCACGATCGAAGGCGGAAAGCTGGTTGAAGATCTTCTCCAGAAAGCAAGTCATTTTGAAGAATTACACGCAGCGGTCATGCTTCGTGCACCGCTCGTTCCGAATGAATATAAAGAGCGCCTGATGGCGCGTGTTGAGGAACTCCTCGAGGATAAGGCAGATCTCGTTTACGATGAGACAAGAAGAGAAGCGGAAGTGGCGATCTTCGCAGACAAGTGCGCGATCGACGAAGAACTAACCCGCCTGACCAGCCATATCAGCCAGCTCAGAGAGACGCTTCAGGCGAAGGGCAGCATCGGCAAGAGACTGGATTTCATCCTTCAGGAGATGAATCGTGAAGTGAACACCATCGGCTCCAAAGCCAACGATATAACGATCACCAACTATGTACTTGACATGAAGACGGAACTCGAGAAGATCCGTGAGCAGATCCAGAATCTGGCGTGAGGTGAGGAAACAGTATGGCGTTTATCGATATCGGGTTTGGAAATATGGTCAGCTCGGAGCGTTTGGTCTGCGTGGCCGGCGCGGAATCGGCACCGATCCGTAGACTGGTGCAGGATGCGAGAGACCGTGGTGCGCTCGTTGACTGTTCTTCCGGAAAGAAGAGCAAGTCGGTGCTGGTGATGGACAGCGAACATGTAGTCCTTTCGGCGCTGGCATCCGAGGAGATCTCGGAACTTCTGAAGAAGGCGGTGAATGAGAAGAAATGAGTAATGGTTTGATCGTATCGATATCAGGTCCTTCCGGTGTGGGAAAAGGCACTGTGATCGAGAAGCTCCGTGAGATGTTTCCGGACTGCAGGCATTCGGTCTCCGTTACCTCCCGTGCACCAAGAGGCACGGAGCAGGATGGCGTCGAATACTACTTCCGGACGAAGGAAGAATTCGAAGACTTGATCGAAAAAGGTGAGATCATCGAATACGACCAGTACGTCGGAAACTACTACGGCACACCATTGACACCGCTTTTGAAGATGTCACGTGGAGGCCAGGATGTCCTTCTGGACCTGACCGTGCCAGGAAGCCTGGCGCTGAAGGAAAAGTTCGACGATACCGTAACGATCTTCCTGCTTCCGCCGTCGATGGAGGAACTGAGAAGCCGCCTTTCCGGACGTGGTACGGAAACGGAGGAACTGGTCGAAAAGAGAATGGCTCAGGCCAAGGGTGAGATCGAGAAGGCGATACACTTCGATTATGTGGTGACAAACCGCGAAGTGCAGCAGGCCGCAGACGAAATCGCCGCGATCATGAAAGCGGAGAACTGCCGCTTTAGAAGAAGCCGTGACGCAGTGGACACACTGCTTGCACAATAAAAATGAGAAAACGTTTGATGAGGCAATGAAAAAAGGGAGGAATTAAAAAATGTTAGTTGATCCGTCAGTTGAAGAATTGTTGCCAAAGGCCGAGTGCCGCTTCTCACTTTGCATGCTGGTCGCCAAGCGCGCCCGTCAGTTAGTGGATGGAGCACAGCCGATGGTAGATGATCCGACACCGAGTTACGTGACGCTGGCTTGTAAAGAAGTCGCTGCTGATAAGGTAGTAGGCGTAGAGGGAATCCATACTCCGTATGTTCCGCTCCGTCCTGAGATCGAGGAAGCCCGCCGTCTTGCAAAAGAAGCTGCCGAGAACCAGGCACGCATGGATGCAGAGCAGGCTATGGAAGCGCAGGGTGAAGAAGGCGAGACGGCCATGGAAGATGCAGGATCGGCTCCGGAAGTGGAAACGGTCAATACTGATGACCTGATCGAAGAACTCAGCGAAGAAGAGTTCGCTGCACAAGAAATCGTTGAATCCGATGAAGATGCGGATATCGACGAAGACGGGGAGGAATCCTGATGCCGGTACAGAAGTCAATGGAAAAAATCGTAGCCCTTGCGAAGACAAGAGGTTTCGTCTATCCGGGTTCCGATATTTATGGTGGCCTGGCAAATGCCTGGGACTTCGGTCCTCTGGGCGTGCAGCTTAAGAATAATGTAAAAGCAGCCTGGTGGAAGAAATTCGTCCAGGAGAGTCCTTATAACGTAGGCGTAGATTGCGCAATCCTGATGAATCCTCAGGTATGGGTCGCTTCCGGCCACGTTGGCGGTTTCTCGGATCCGCTCATCGACTGTAAGCAGTGCAAGGCTCGTGCCCGTGCTGATAAACTGGTCGAGGATTTCAATTCCGAGAACGGCATCACCGATGTCAATGTCGAAGGCATGAACGACGAACAACTCGTTGCCTACATCAAGGAGAAGAACATTCCTTGCCCGACATGTGGTGGCCACAACTTCACAGATGTAAGAAAATTCAACCTGATGTTTAAGACATTCATGGGCATTACCGAAGATGCAAAGAACGAAGTTTACCTCCGTCCGGAAACGGCCCAGGGTATTTTCGTAAACTTCCTGAACGTACAGCGTTCCGCAAGAAAGAAGATTCCGTTCGGTATCTGCCAGATCGGTAAGAGCTTCAGAAACGAGATCACACCGGGTAACTTCATCTTCAGAACACGTGAGTTCGAACAGATGGAACTCGAGTTCTTCTGCGAACCGGGTACGGACCTTGAATGGTTCAAATACTGGAAGGAATACTGCTACAACTGGCTGACAGGTCTCGGCCTGAAGGAAGAAGAACTCAGAACGAGAGATCACTCTCCGGAAGAACTCGCTTTCTATTCCAATGCGACAACAGACTTCGAGTTCTGGTTCCCCTTCGGCGAAGGCCAGTGGGGCGAGCTCTGGGGCGTGGCTGACAGAACCGACTACGACCTCAAGCAGCATATGCAGTTCTCGAAGCAGGATCTTTCTTACTTTGATCCGACAAAGAATGAGAAATACGTTCCGTACGTTATCGAGCCGTCGCTCGGTGCTGACCGTGTAACACTCGCTTTCCTGTGCTCCGCTTACGACGAAGAAAAGATCGTCGACGGCGACAAGGAAGACGTCCGTACAGTAATGCATTTCCACCCGTTCCTCGCTCCGATCAAAATCGGTGTGCTGCCGCTTTCTGCAAAACTCAGCGAGAAAGCAGAGCCGATCTTTACAGAGCTTTCGAAGAAGTATATGTGCGAATTCGATGACAGACAGTCCATCGGTAAGCGTTACCGCCGTCAGGACGAGATCGGTACACCGTACTGCATCGTATACGACTTTGATTCCGAGAACGATAACTGCGTCACGATCCGTGAGCGCGACTCCATGAAGAATGTTGAGTATGAGCCGGGCAACATCCGTTTCCCGATTGACAAACTCGGTGAATTCTTCGATGGAAAATTTGACTTCTGATCTGCGGCCGCCATACGGGGCAATCGATCAGAGAATGAATGATATTGGTTTTTAAGTTCTTTTGGCGCGGAACGATCGATCAAGGCGCGGAGAACTTTGAAATAAAGTAACTAGAAGCAAAAAATTATGAAAGGCGGGCTAAACAATGACTAAATATGTTTACTTGTTTTCTGAGGGCAACGGCAACATGCGTGAGCTCCTCGGCGGTAAGGGTGCAAACCTTGCAGAGATGACCAATCTCGGACTTCCTGTTCCACAGGGATTCACGATCACAACTGAAGCTTGTACAAAATACTACGAAGACGGTCGTCAGATCAACGATGAGATCTTCGGTCAGATCCTGGAATATGTTGGAAAGATGGAGGAGATCACCGGTAAGAAGTTCGGTGATATCGAGAATCCGCTCCTCGTTTCTGTCCGTTCCGGTGCGAGAGCTTCCATGCCTGGTATGATGGATACCATCCTCAACCTTGGTCTTAATGAGGAAGTTGTTAATGTAATCGCTGAAAAGTCCAACAACCCGCGCTGGGCTTGGGACTGCTACAGAAGATTTATCCAGATGTATTCCGACGTAGTTATGGAAGTTGGTAAGAAGTACTTCGAGGAACTCAT
>JAFWPB010000024.1 GCA_017545245.1 Clostridiales bacterium | reverse complement strand
GATTTTAAGTCGGAAAATGAAAATTGCCGATTTCCGACTTACTTTCTCAAAAAAAGAATTCCAAAATGGCGCGATTTGTAAGTCGTTTTCTGTAATTTCGACGTTTACGACTTATCGCCCCTATCCCACTGCTCGAAAAGCTCTGGCGCCGCGGCTGTACTGATTGAACCATGCCTTTGTTCGCGGTCAAGTCGGATCTTTCAAAATCGGAAAGGACGCACCGCTCCTGACTTGCCAGGTCACACGCCCATCAAATAAAGCCCGCTTGGCTATAAGGAGCAGATCCATGATAAAAGACGTCAAGTCTGCTTGGCACCGAGGAGCGGCTTGGACTTGACGTCTTTTCATGGATCTGTATGATCCCGCGCGTTGCGGGCTTTGTTTTTTGCTATGACTTATGACACACTTCCGCGCTTTGCATCGACGGAAACGGTTGCGCCGTCGGTGAGGACTTTGGTGCAGTTCTCGCAGGACAGAATAGCCGGAATATCAAGGGCCATGGCCACTGTGGCGGCATGAGAAGCGGAGTCGTCATCCTCGACGATCAGTGCTTTTGCATGCTTGATAAAAGGCATCATCTTGTTGTTGGTATACGGAGCGACGAGGATGATGCTGTCGTCCTCGGAGAGCGGCGGCTGGGCATCGAGGTGCTCCGGATCTTTGACGATGTAGACGGTGCCGGTGACGGTGGAACCCTGCTCATCGGATGTGGGCTGGCCGTTACCATGCACGATGGACTTGCCGAGTGCCTGTACGCGGATCGTGTTGGTCGTGCCGCTCATACCAACCGGCGTACCACCGGTCATGACGACGAGGTCACCGTTACTTAAGAAATCGCACTTTTGCGCGGCCTGGATACCGACTTCGAAGAGTTCGTCGGTGGTGGCCACTTCCGGAACCAGGATCGGGTAGACGCCCCAGCTCAGGTTCAGCTGACGCTGTACGCGAGGAAAGAGGGTGCCGGCAACGATCGGGCTGGCCGGACGGAAACGGGAGATCTGACGGGCGGTGCGTCCGCCGTGGGTCACCGTAACGATTGCTTTGGCATTAATGTCCATGGCGGTAGTGCAGGTCGCGTGGGAAATCGCGTTGGCCACAGAAGGCATCATGGACGGCTTGGATTTACTGAACTGGCTCCAGTAGTCGATGGAAGCCTCGGTTTGCTTAGCGATCTCGACCATCATCTTCAGGGCCTCGACCGGATATTTACCATTGGCAGTCTCGCCGCTTAACATAACCGCAGAAGTACCGTCAAAGATTGCGTTTGCAACGTCGGAAACCTCCGCTCTTGTCGGACGCGGGTTACGGATCATGGAGTCGAGCATCTGCGTCGCAGTGATGGAAATCTTGCCTGCGGAATGGCACTGCTGGATGCAGCGCTTCTGGACGATCGGAACGTTGGCAGCCGGGATCTCGACGCCGAGGTCACCACGGGCAACCATGATGCCGTTACTTACTTTCAGGATCTCGTCGAAGTTCAGGATACCTTCGTTGTTCTCGATCTTTGCGATGATGTTGATGCCGTGGTCGCCGTGCTTTTCGAGGATGTGGCGGATCTCCTGGACATCTTTTGCTTTTCTGACAAAAGAGGCGGCGATGAAGTCAAATTCGTTCTTGACGGCGAAAAGGATGTCTTCCTTATCTTTGGCGGTCAGTGACGGCAGGCAAAGCTCTGCATCCGGAACATTGACGCTCTTCTTGGTGGAGACCGGGCCACCGTTGCTGACGGTGCAGTAGATGTCGCCGCCCTTGATCTTCTTGACGATCAGCTCGATGAGACCATCGTCGATGAGGATACGCGAACCCGCCTTCACGTCATGGGCCAGTTCTTTGTACGAAACAGAAAACTCCTTATCGGTACCCATTACATCTTTCTCGCGGATCACGACTTCGGAGCCCTCGATGAAGTTGGTTTTGCCGCCCTCAAACTCGCCGGTCCGGATCTCCGGGCCTTTGGTATCGAGAAGCAGTGCGACCGGCAGATCGAGCTCCTCACGGATGCGCTTCACGCGGTCGATACGCTGCTGATGCTCTTCGTAAGAGCCGTGGGTAAAGTTCAGTCGTGCGACGTTCATGCCGGCCAGCATAAGTTCGCGGATGACCTCGTCGGAATCCGCTGCCGGACCGAGGGTACAGATGATTTTAGTCTTTCTCATACACATAATTTTGTCTCCTTATCGTTTCGCCTTGCTAATGCTCCAAAAGCACTGCGTGGCGGTAGTTTGCGCATGTCTGGTTCTTCCGTCGGTGCGGAAGACCAATTTTTTACACCTATAAGATACCACTTGGAAAATGTCAACGCTACACAAAAGCTCTTGTGCGATTTGTCAAAATGTGCGAATCGTATGGGACAAAGAACCGGTCCTCGGGGTGATATAATGAATTGTGTAACGCACACATTTTCTGAGGGGGAGGGCGATCGTATGAATCATAAAGAGAGAATGCTGGCCAATCTGCCATACAAGTCCTGGCTGGACGGGCTTTCCGAGGAGCGTATGGCGAATAAGACGAAAGTTTTCAAGTACAACAATCTGCCGCCGGACCAGCCCGAGGAGCGCGAAAAGCTCTTGCGCGAGATCCTTGGCGGAACCAAAGAGGGATACCTCTGCATCGAGTCGCCGTTCTTCTGCGATTACGGTTACAACATCTCGGTCGGGTCGAACTTCTTTGCGAACTATAACTTCGTGGTTCTGGATGTAGGAAGAGTCACGGTCGGGGACAACTTCATGTGTGGCCCGAATGTCATGCTCTGCACGGCCGGACACCCGCTTCACCCGGAGACGAGAAACTCCGGATACGAGTATGGTATCGATATCACGATTGGCAACAATGTCTGGATCGGCGGCAACGTCTGCGTCATGCCGGGTGTAACGATCGGGAACAACGTCGTGATCGGCGCCGGATCGGTCGTGACACGTGATATCCCGGACAATATGCTCGCTTTCGGAAATCCCTGCCACGTTGTTCGTGAGATCACAGAAGCAGACCGCGATTACTACTATAAAGATAGAAAGTTTGACGTAGAAGATTACAAATAAGCATCAGCTAAAGAAGCGCATCGACTTCGGCCGCAGACAAGAGCTGCCTGCAAGGGTAGAACGAGCAACGGCAGCACCTGAAAAGCGCATGAAAAAACCTTCGAAGTGTCTCCGCAGGCGCAACGCGCCGAGGACAGCACCAGAAGGTTTTATTCTGCGCTTTTACGGACAGCACCAGAAGGTTTTTTCTGCGATTTAGCGGTTCTTCATGATCTCTGAAGCTTTTGCCTGAATCGCTTTGCAGAATTCATCAAGGGTCACATAGTCGTTGAAGTATCTGTCGACTTCGTCAAAGATGGCGGCCTGGATCTCGCTGTCGATGTGAGCGGTGTTGTCTACCGATGAAATCAGTTTGGAAAGTTCGTCTTTCTGCTCGGATGTGATCGCGATCGGTTCGCTGCTGAAAGCTTCCGGGTCTTCCAGGTAATGGTCGTGGACTTCCTTGCTGAGAGCAATCTGTTCCTGGCTTATCGCGTCAAAAGCACTTTTGTTGACCGGCAGGGTGTCCATGTTGGAGGCCATGTACTGCTGGGCATCGGTGCCGAGCATGTAGCGGATGAATTCCCAGGCGAGATCCGGATCGGATGCGCATGATGTGATGGACATCGTAAGTTCGGAAGATGCTGTCATGCTCTTTCCATCCAGGGAAAGATACCCGGTGAAGACTGTCTTGTCGCCATCTTTCGTGTTTCTCAGCAGGCAGTAGTTTTCCAGATCAGAAATGCTGACCTTTTTCGCGCCATAGGCTCCGGTAAAAAACTGTTCTTCCTGCTTCACGAGCGTGTTGGTGTCATAAACGCTGATGCCCTTCGCGGTTGTGGGATCGGCTTTGCCGATGCTTTTCGCTGCTTCAAGAGCGGCCTTGAAATTATCGCTGTCGAGGTACGCTTCGCCTTTTTCGTAGTCTACGAAGTCCTTCATGGAAACAGAAAGAAACTGCATAAAGAGGTCTGAGCACGAGTAATCGGGGAGAAGATTCATGCCGGCCGGAAGCGAAGCTGCGGCTTTGCTCAAGTCTTCAAACGTCATCTTTTCCTTGGCGCCGGATACTTTGCTGTTCACCGCCATGCCTTTCAGTGTGTAGGTGAGTGGCATGCTGTAGAGCTTTTCGTCCGTTTCAAAAGAACTGAAGATGTTACTGAAGTAGTCTTCTTTTTTGATGGTCGTATCGGCATCCAGATACGGTTTCAGGTCGCGAAGGAACTGTTCGTTATTGAACTCGTAGAGGTCGGAAAAACCGACAAGAAGATCCGGTCCTGTTCCTTGATACATCTCTTCGGCCACGGCCTCAGCGGATTGGCGTTTAAAGGAGATCTGTGCTTTTTCCGGGAAGAAGGAAACGTTCTCTTCGCAGATGGTGTAGACCTCGATGTACGCGTGATTATTCGGATCGGCATTGTAATCCATGATCTTGTTGATGAAATACATATCCGTATTGACGAACAAACCAAGCTTCAACAGTTCTTTTCCAGCATGAGGATTCTTATCGGCACGCGTGAGTTTGGCGATCGACATGGTGTTTTCGAAGCGGAGATAACACTCGGTCTTGGCTCTCTCGTTGTCCTTGCCCGGCAGCACGTCTAAGAAGATCATCGAACCATCCGGCAGGATCTGGCCGCTTGCCAGGTTGGCGAAATTGACATCGGCGTTCGCGCGGGAAAGAATCGGCGTGAGCTTGTTCTGCGCGATGCTGTACTGTTCCACGCCTGCTTCCGTGAAGATCAGGCATTCCGTATTCTTGGCAAGATAGGTGGTGATGCGCTTGTCAGGTTTGTACGTCTCCTTGAGTTCGCCGGTGTTGATGTCGACTTCCTGATAAGAGATGATCTCGTAGGTCTGAGGCATCATGTGCGCGACATACCACTTTCCGTCAGAGTGGTTCATGGTGGCGCCAATCGTGTTGTCCTCGATCTTTTTGATCTGCTTGCCCTCGGAATCGAAGAGGAAGAGATAGCCCTCATCTGCGACAAAGAGATTGCCGTTTTCGAGAGGGTAGACCTGCATGGCATAAAGCGGTGCATTGGTTTTCAGATCGATCTCGCGGAGCTTTTCTCCACTTGAGGAAAGCACGAAAAGCATCGGTACAGCTCTGCATTCGCCATAGTTGTATTTTGCGGCGGTGACCAGGATCTCGCCATTGCTCATCAGCTCGGCGCGATGGTATTCGCAGTCCTGTTCCAAAGGAATGGTACAGAGATTGTTGCCGTCCAGGTCGAAAAGCTGGAGAGCGTAGTAATCATTTTCGCCTTCGAAGCGGGATACGTAGTTGGCCTTAAGAAGAGCATCTTCCATGGATTCGTTTTTCAAAGTCACGTTTACGTTTACCAGGATGCGGTCGCCCACGATCGAGGGCTTGGTAAATTCTTTGGTAGCGAACTCGACTCCCGGAATCTCCGCAAGTTTCAATTCAGTAAGTTCCGACTTGAAGTAAGGATCATCTTCCTTAACCTGACGGGAAGAGTTGGCTTTCAGTGCCTGGGGCGTGAATTTCTTTCTCTCACTCTTTGTGGTTTCGCTCTCTGATGCATCGATTTCTTCTCCGCTGCCTTCCGTTTTCGCGGAATCTTCAGTCTTTTTCGTGTTTTCAGAGATCTTTTTGCTGTCTTTGCACGCTGTCATTGGGACCGTAAAAAAGGACGCAAGAATCACAGCGAGCACATTACGAATCACTTTCTTCATAGTAAATACCTCCAGATGTCTTGTGATATGGTTTTTGCTCGTATTCAGTTTGTATTTTGTTATTTTGGGTTTTCGCGTTAGCTTCTCGGCGTAACGGGATTAACGGGCTTAACGGCTTCTAAGGATATCCGTTGCTTTTGCCTGGATGATCTTGGCGACGTTATCGAGGGTCTGCCAGCCGCCAAAATACCTGTCGGCTTCTTCGATTACGACAGCGGTGATTTCGCTGTCGAGGCTGTGGCTGTTGTCAATCGAGGACAACAGTTTTTCAAAGTCGTCTTTTCTCTCGGCAGTGATCTGGATCGGATAAGCGCCATAGTTCGGATTATTTAAGAATTCCTCGGTTGCCGATTCGCTTAATGCGATCTGTTCCTGGCTTGTCGCTTCAAAAGCCTTTTTGCTGACAGGGAGCGTGTAATTTCCGACACTCATGTATTTCTGCACATCTTCATTGAGAAGATAGCGGATGAATTCCCAGGCAACATCCGGGTTGGCTGCACACGAGGTGATGGACATCGAAAGACCAGCGCGAGCAGTCATGCTCTTTCCTTCCTTGGAAGGATACCCTGCAAAAAGCATCTTGTCAGAAGTTGCTGTTTCCGCTAGGATGCAGTAATCTTCAAAAGTGTTCAGTGATGTCAGGATCGAGCCGGTCTTGTTGTAATAGAGCTGATCCGTTGCTGCCATTAATTGCCCGTTTATCATGGCAACCCCATCGTTCATATCCGGATTCGCGCTGGCGTTATTCTTAATTGTTTCAAGCAAGGTCTTGAATTCCTCGCTTTCAAAGTTTGCTTCTCCTTTTTCATAGTCTATGAAATCCGAAGTCGAAGCAGTCAGGAAAAGCGACAGCGATTCCGCGCAGGAATATTCAGGCATAATACTCATCGATGCCGGAAGACTGTTCTTAATCTTATTGAAGTCATCGAAGGTCCACTTTTCCTTGGCGCCTGCGATGGAGCTGTTTACCGCCATTCCCCGAAGTGTGAAGGTGAGCGGCAGGCTGTAGAGTTTGCCGTCCTTTTCAAAAGCTTCGAAGATGTTATAGAAGTAGTCATCTTTATTGATGGTGGTATCAGCTTGCAGATACGGTTTCATGTCGATCATGTACTGTCCGCCGTTGAAGTCGGCGAGACTGGAATAACCTACAAGAATATCCGGGCCGTCTCCTTCGTACATATCTTCGGTCACGAGTTTGGAAGATCTGCCGAGTAACTGGATAAGTACGTCATCCGACCAACCGACTGTTTCATCGTCAGTAACGCTGTAGAACTCGATATACCCGTGATTGGCAGGATCCAGGTTGTATTCCATGATCTTGTCACGGAGATACGGATCATCATTGACGTACAAAGCAACTTTCACCAGTTCTTTTCCAGCATTCGGATTTTTATCGGTGCGCTTTAACGTCAGGATTGACATCGTGTTGGCAAAATAGCAATAACAATCCGTCCCGAATTTGTCATTGTCCCGGTCCGGCACCACATACAAGAAACGCATCGTGTTGTCGTCCAGGATCTGGCCTTCCTTCAAATAGGAGCAGTTCAGGTTTGCACTCATCGGCGAAAGTACTTGCGTCGTTGTGCTTTGTTCGATGTTGTACTTTTGCACGCCCATTTCGCCGTAGATCAGGCAATTCGTGCTATCGGTGAGATACGGGGTGATGGAAGTGTCGGCTTTAAAAGAGTCCTTGAGTTCGCCGGTGTTGATGTCGACTTCCTGGAATGCGCCGATGTTGTAGGACGGAGGGGCAACGTGCGCGACGTACCACTTTCCGTCGGAGTAGTTCATGAAGGCGCCAAGGGTCTTTCCTTCGTTTTTCTTGATCAGCTTGCCTTCCGAATCGAAAAGGAAGAGCTTCTGTTCTGACGCGATAAAGAGATTGCCGTTTTCCACAGGATACGGCTGCATATTGTAGATCGTTTCATTGCAGTCAACTTTGAATTCACGGAGCTTTTCGCCGGAAGCGGAGATCACGAAAAAATACGGAGTGGATTTGCACACGTTATAGTCGAACTTGTCGGTTGCGACCAGGATCTCGCCGTTACTCATTGCAAATGCCCGCCGGAATTCGCAGTTTTCTTCCATGGGGATGGTGGCAATATTTCTGCCGTTCATGTCGAAAAGCTGCAGGCCGTGGAATTCATAATCGTCGTAGGCGAGGTAGTTGTGGGCAAATAATGCGTCTGTATCGGACGATTCTTTCAAGGTCACATTGACATTTACCAGGATCTTGTCACCTACGATCGATGCCAGGTTGAAATCTGTCGTTGCAAATTCTACGCCGGGGATCGGTGAGAGCTGCAGTTCATTTTTTTCTATTTCATAATAAGGATCGTCTTCCTGGATCGTTCTTATCTCATTTGCTTTCAGTGTTTTTACTTCAGGCTGGTCCGGTTTCGTGTCACTATCTTTGTCTGTGTTGCTTTCGGTACCTGTTTTTTTTGTTGGGTCGCTTTCTTCAACCTTCGTAGTCGATTCTGTCTTTCGTGAGCTTTTCCTACAAGCCGCCACAGGCAGGGCCATGCCCGTCACCAGAGTGACTGCAAGTAAGCTCCGAATCACTTTCTTCATTGTAAACCTCCAGTAGTCGTGTATTACTAGCCAACGATTATACCACCACTTTTTCCTAAGCATTATTTTATAGGTTTTTGGGCAAATATGTGTGAAAGAATTGTCACGGAAAAAAGAGGTGGGCGCGTGGGGGTGCGGGCAGGGCTTTGGAGGAGCCGCGTGGGGGTGCGAGACGAGGCCGGAGGTGCCGGGGATAAGGCGGGCAGGCAGGTGGAAGTCGACCAAGCGAGGCGGTGGCGGAGAAACGACGGCGACGCGGAGCGCCAGGGCGAGCAGGCAGGCGCGGCGCTAGTGCTTTTCGAGCAGTGGAATCAGCGGCGATAAGCGGGCAGGCGCGGCGCTAGAGCTTTTCGAGCAGTGGGATAGGGGCAGATAAGTCGCGAATGTCGAAATTGCAAAAAACGACTTACAAATAGCGCCATTTGGGAATTCTTTTTTTGAGAAAGTAAGTCGGAAATCGGCAATTTTCGTTTTCCGACTTAAAATCACTGAAAAACAGGCCGAAAAAGCAGTCGGAAAACGGCTTTTTCCATTTTCCGACTTACGCGGCGCAAAAAAAGTAAGTCGTTTTTTGGAAATATTGGATTTCCGACTTAAAAAGCAGTCGGAAT
>JAFWPB010000023.1 GCA_017545245.1 Clostridiales bacterium | reverse complement strand
TCTAAATATTTCATGTCAATATAAATGCCTCGCCTGTTTTGGCAAATTTCCATTATGTTCCCAACAAATTCTTTTGGTGTTAGTATCTCAGCTGTAACAAATGGTTCTTCCATATATGAAATTTCATTTGAAACTGGTAAGTCAGATGGATTGTATAGTTCTTCTACGGTTCCATCTGTTTTATAAACCTTATAACCTTTCAAGAGGAGCGCCGTGCTTTTTGTGTGCAATGTATCAACAGTCTGTAGAGTACGAGACGTGAAGATGCTCGAAAGCTTTTTGCTGATTAGCTTGACTTGAGGACATAACCGGAAAGAATTATAATAATGATACATAAAAGAATTCGGAGAAAAACAGTGATTGGGGATCAGATTAAGAAGCACCGAAAGTCTCGTCGGCTCTCACAGAAGGAATTAGCGGATATGCTCGGTGTTTCGCGCACAACGGTCGGCAATTGGGAGAATAACAGGAGTCCTCTTGATCAGGATATGATCATGAAGATCGCAGATGCTTTGCAAATTGATTATCGTATTTTGGTTCTCTCCGATTTAGTTGACGATGATGTGCTTTTGGATGATGACCTGAATAAGTTAAATGCAGCGATGGACAGGATTCTTGCTGATGCTACGCGTTTGGAAGGAATTCAAAATGAGATGGATTCAGAAAGTAAACAAACGTCTAAAACGAGTTTGAGTCGTATTCTGTTTGTAGTCTTTTCGTTTCTTATTCTTGGAGAGATAGTACTTATGACCATCATTTATTTTTCGCTCAAGAAGATTTGAGCAGAATGATAGGCGAGGAAAAGGTGTTGGGTGAAAATATAAGAAAATACAGGGTGCTTGCAGGTCTAAGTCAAGATGATCTTGCATCAAAAATGCGAATGTCACGAGCCGTACTATCCCAGTGGGAAAATGATCAAGATGATCCCAATGAAGAGCAATTAGCTAGACTAGCTAAGAATCTCGGGATTTCTGCTGACATGTTGTTAGCGGATGAACCTTTGTCCGGAACAGATAGAATTGAAAAACTGGATTCAGCAAAAGGAAGTCTAGGAACCTCTGCAAAAAAGCTTGAGAATGTACAGACCAGGTTTTCGAACTTGGTTGAGAGACAGATTTCATATTATCAGATGCAAGTCAAGCGTAAGAAACAAAAACGCAGGAAAATAATAAGTGCGTGCTGTATAATTCTAGGTGGCATAGTCGTTATGATACTGATATTTCTCGCATTTCTCTATTGGATTAACGCAGTTCATGATACTGATCATCCAAGCACGGGGCCTGTAAGGATCGTTGATTTGGATGGGAATGATTAGCTATATGTTACGGAACATACAGAATGCAAAGCATTTTTGTACAAAATGTATTCGATTTTGAAACCATCTCAAAGTATAATTCATAGAACTACTTGTAGGTAAGAGTGTAATATTCTATTGGAGGTTTCTTATGAGAAAGGCTAGTTTTATCAACGGGATCAGAGGTCTGGTAGTTTTAGCATTATTGATGAGCGCGTTCGGATATACATCATTTTCTGTTAATGCAACTGATGAAGGAGCATTTAGCCTCATAGATTATGTAACAAATCATCAGATTGACACCCACGAAGAGTTTAATGAGGTTTTAGAGATTTATTGCGGACAGGCTCCGGCACCAGTTCCCGATAATGAGATAAGTTTTCAAGTATATGTAGACTATGAGAATAATATGGTTGTCACGGCAGTTGTGGAAGATATTTCTCAGACAAGAGGCTCAAAGACCGGACGGGCAGATAAGGCGTATTATTCTGATGCAGGTGTGGAGATTTTCACGATTGTTGTAGAGGGTAGATTTTATTACACTTCAACACAATGTACAACTTATTCTGCAAGTGGGTCCTTTAATCCGTCACCAATGTCTTCTTGGACGAGTACGCCAACTATATATAGTGGAAACTATTCACCAACATGCGCATATGCAAAAACGGCTGGTACGGCACATTATCTATCTTCATCCATTTCATATTCTGTATCTCTTTCATGTGATACCAATGGTAATCTAAGCGGATACTAATTCCTTGATTGATCGGTTATGTTTGGCTCCTGAAAGGTGAACTGACGAAGGCAAACGATGGGAAAGAGAAAGTGAAAAATGCAGAGTTAGTCATGACAAACTTTCATTTTAGAGGTCAAAACCTCTAAAAAACCTGTCATTTTGACCCGGTAGGGGAACATCTGTGCAAAAAAATACCATAAAAATTGTAAAAAAGTGAAAATAACTAAAGACATTTTCCCGTTTTCGGTATATCCTTAGAGGGTGGGTTTTTTGATCCCCGCTAAATAAGCTAAGATCTGCGAAAGCAGATTGAGAAATAATTAGAAAAGGATGATGGATTTTATGGCACAGATCGATTTGAGCAAGTATGGCATCACAGGTACAACCGAGATCGTCTACAACCCGTCTTATGAGCTGCTTTTTGAAGAAGAGACAAAAGCAGGCCTCACAGGTTATGAGGTTGGTAAGGTAACAGAACTGGATACAGTTAACGTTATGACTGGTATCTTCACAGGTCGTTCCCCGAAAGACAAGTACATCGTTATGGATGCAAACTCCAAGGATACAGTTTGGTGGACATCTGATGAGTACAAGAACGACAACCACCCGATGAGCGAAGAGACATGGGCAGTTGTTAAGGATATCGCTAAGAAGGAGCTCTCCAACAAGAGATTGTTCGTTGTAGATGCTTTCTGCGGCGCTAACAAGGATACGAGAATGGCTATCCGCTTCATCGTTGAGGTTGCTTGGCAGGCTCACTTTGTTAAGAACATGTTCATCGTTCCGACAGCTGAGGAACTCGAGAACTTCGAGCCGGATTTCGTTGTTTACAACGCTTCCAAGGCTAAGGTTGAGAACTTCAAAGAGCTCGGTCTCAACTCTGAGACATGCGCAGCTTTCAACATCACATCCCGTGAGCAGGTTATCATCAACACATGGTACGGCGGAGAGATGAAGAAGGGTATGTTCTCCATGATGAACTACTACCTCCCGCTCAAGGGCATCGCTTCCATGCACTGCTCTGCTAACTGCGATATGGACGGTAAGCACACAGCAATCTTCTTTGGTCTTTCCGGTACTGGTAAGACAACACTTTCTACTGACCCGAAGCGTCGTCTCATCGGTGATGACGAGCACGGTTGGGATGACAACGGCGTCTTCAACTTCGAGGGCGGCTGCTATGCTAAGGTTATCGGTCTTGATAAAGAATCTGAGCCGGACATCTACAACGCTATCAGAAGAAACGCTCTCCTCGAGAACGTTACAGTAGCTGATGACGGAAAGATCGACTTCGATGACAAGTCCGTTACTGAGAACACACGTGTTTCTTACCCGATCAACCACATCAACAACATCGCTGCAGAAGTTAACGGCGTTTCTTCCGGCCCGGCTGCTGAGAACGTAATCTTCCTTTCTGCTGATGCTTTCGGCGTACTCCCGCCGGTTTCCATTCTCACACCTGAGCAGACGAAGTACTACTTCCTCTCCGGCTTCACAGCTAAGCTCGCTGGTACAGAGCGTGGAATCACAGAGCCGACTCCGACATTCTCTGCTTGCTTCGGTCAGGCTTTCCTTGAGTTGCATCCTACAAAGTACGCTGAGGAACTGGTAAAGAAGATGGAGAAGAACGGTGCTAAGGCTTTCCTCGTTAACACAGGTTGGAACGGCACAGGCAAGAGAATCACAATCAAGGATACACGTGGAATCATCGATGCAATCCTGAATGGTGACATCCTCAAGGCTCCGACAAAGAAGATCCCGATGTTCGATCTCGAAGTACCGACAGAGCTCCCGGGTGTTGATTCCGGAATCCTTGATCCTCGCGATACATACGCTGATGCTTCCGAGTGGGAGACAAAGGCTAAGGATCTCGCTGGCCGCTTCATCAAGAACTTCGCTAAGTACGAAGGCAACGAAGCTGGTAAGGCTCTCGTAGAGGCTGGCCCGAAGCTCTAATGCTTCACCGCGAAATGCGATAATAAGCTAATCCGATCCCCGATGCAGGGTAACCTGTGTCGGGGATTTTTTCGTGTGATCAGCGCGGGTATTAGACCAGCGGTTTAACAGAAGAGCATTGAAAAGCAGAGTAGAGCTGTGTTAAGATACCCGTAGCATCCAGGGCAGAAAACCCTCGGAAAATCTTGTAAGAAAGGCGCAGAGAGACGTAAAGATGCATTGGCTGACGATTAATCTCCATCTCATGAAAGGTGCCGATAAGGCCTTCTCAGGGGTTACTGCGCCCTTTTTCAGGACCTGAGAAGGAAATTCAACCATAATCTGACACAAAAACAAGCGTCCTGATCCAAACTAAAGCGCACAGTTAACTCCTTACATCTTGATGAAAAGTGTAAAGGAGATTTTTTATGTCTGATTTCTATGCAAGTGCGAAAAAGCAACTGAACAAATTACATATAGTCAATTTTCTGGGAAACATCTCGATTGCGGGCGCGGTCTGGGTGGCGCTCCTGGCTTCCCGTGGATTCTCCATGCAAAGAATCATGTTTGCAGAGACGGTATTCCACATCGTCAGTCTCATCAGTGAGATCCCGTCGGGATTCTTTGCCGATGTGATCGGGCGCAAAAAGTGCCTGATCCTGTCGTGTCTTTTCAGTATGACGAGCTGCCTGGTCATGATCCTCGTAAACAGCTATGCCGGAGTAGTCACCTCGATCGGCATCTCAGCACTGTCGTATAACTTTGCATCTGGTACGGATGCGGCGTTGGCGTATGACTCGTTGAAAGAAGCGGGGAAGACGGATGGGTACGACCATTTTTCTTCCATGCAGTCGATCATCTACCGCGTCTCTTACGGCTTGGCTTCGCTGTCTGCGGGGCTGGCACTCTGGATGGGCTACATCAATGCCGAGATCCTCGCTCTGGGTCTGAATGCGATACAGCTTGGTATCCTGCTTACGCTGCATGAAAATGCGGTGGTCCTGAAGAAGAAAAGGACGACACTCCGTCAGCGTATAGGGAATTGTTTCCGTGAGAGTTTCGGATTTCTCCGCGGAAACCGGGAGGCCACGCGCCTTATATTCCGCAATTCACTAGTGGGCGCGGTGGATACGCTTCTTCTGTTTGCTTTGCAGGACAAACTGCAGGGGGCGGGAGCGAGCCGTACGGTACTGGGACCCATGCTCTTTTCAATGTATCTGGGCGGTGTCCTGGGCTCGATCGTGGCGGAGAAAGTGAAGAATATTAAGTTGGGCCGGCTCTTCAATATTAGCCTGATTCTGGTCCTTGCAGGGGCGGGCTGTGCTTTTACGCGGAATCCGTGGTTCATGACGCTGGGTGGTTGTGTGGCGGCTTTCTCGGATGATCTGATCCAGATCCGTTCGGATGTGGCGTTGAACAATATGGTTCCGGAGGATTCCCGTGCAACGCTCATCTCGGTCAACTCTTTCTGTTTTTCGGTGATCATGATAGTTCTATCACCAATTGCAGGATGGGTATTTTCCTGACATTTTCTGTATACTTGCCGTTTAGAGAAAAACGCGCGGGAGAATGCTACAATAAATAAGGATAACGATAAAAACGAGTATTAAAGGAAACAAGAGGAACATGAGAATCGGATTGATCTGTGCCAATGACGATGAACTGGCACCGTTTTTAGAAGAGATGGAAGTGACCGGCACGCGCGAGTATGCGATGCTGAAGTTCTACGAAGGTAAGCTCTGCGGCAAGGACGTGGTGACTCTCTATAGCGGTGTCTGCAAGGTCAATGCGGCGATTGCGACTCAGGTCCTGATCGACCATTTTGAGGTAGATGGTGTGATCAATGCCGGTGTGGCCGGCGGAATGGATCCGAAAGTCAAGATCCTGGACACAGTGGTTTCTACGGAAATCGGCTATCACGATGTGGCCGACGGAATTCTCACGGACTTCCATCCGTGGATGAAAACCAAGTGTTTCCCGGCAGATTCGGCGATGCTTGCTTCCGCGCAAAAAGCACTTGCCAACTATTCCTCGAAGGGTAACATCCACTTCGGCAGGATGGTCACGGGAGAAGCGTTTATCGATCAGGAAGGTCGTGCTCTGATCAACGAGAAATACCACCCGCTTTCCGTAGACATGGAGACCGGCGCGATGGCGCATGCCTGCTATGTCAACAAAGTCCCGTTTCTGGCGATCCGCAGTATCACGGATGCCGACGAAGAGACCGGTGACGATGCGTTTAACGCGAATCTGGATGAAGCGGTCATAATTGCAAAAGATGTCACGCTTGAGGTATTGCGTGAACTGGCTTAATTGAAGGAGATAAAATGAAAATAGAAACAGAACGATTAGTCATAACGGAATTCACCATGGATATGGCCCAGTCCGTCCATGAGAATTCCCTGGATGAAGATACAAGAAGATTCGTCCCGGACGAAGTATTTGAGACACTGGAGGACGCACAGGAGACTATTGAATTCCTTATGTCCCAGTATGGTGGATTCGAAGGACCACTGGTTTACCCGGTGATCACGAAAGACGGCGAAAAGAATATCGGCTACGTACAGCTAGTACCGCTGGAAGACGGCTCCTGGGAGATTGGATACCACGTAGGAAAGAAGTATACCGGCAACGGATATGCGACGGAAGCGGTAAGTGCTTTTCTACCGGAAATAACGGGAAAAGCAGGCATCACGGAAGTATACGGCACCTGCCTTAAAGAAAATATCGCATCCGTCTGCGTCATGAAGAAGGTCGGCTTTACAGAGGTTTTTGAAGGCGTAGGAGAGTATCAGGGAGAGCAAAGAGAAATCTTCAAGAGTGTGTGGAGGAAGTAATTCATGAGCAAAGCCTATTCGTACATCCTTTTCGATCTGGACGGAACACTAACTGATTCCGGTCCGGGCATCACGAACGGATTCGCGTATGCGGTCGAAAAGATGGGCGGTCAGGTGGAAGACAAATCGGCATACAGAAAATTTGTCGGTCCGCCGCTTCGTGACTCTTTTGAAAAGGTCCTCGGTTATACCGGAGAGGATACGGATAAGGCGATTGCTTTCTATCGGGATTACTATTTCAATCAGGGCGGCGCGCTTGAAAACACAGTCTATCCGGGGATCGAGCAGCTTCTTACGGACTTAAAGGCCATGGGCAAGACCTTGATCGTGGCGACGTCCAAGAACATCCGGGGAACGAAGCTGGTCCTCGAGCACTTCGATCTTATGAAGTATTTCGATTTCGTGGCTACGGCAAACGATACTGACCGCCCGCACAAATCCGATGTTATCCGCTATGCTTTTGCCGAGTGCGGCATTACGGACCCATCTAAGGCCGTTATGGTAGGCGACAGAGAGAACGATATATCCGCAGCAAATGAAGTGGGTATCGACTCGATCGGCGTCCTGTACGGCTACGGCGACGAAGAAGAATTAACGACGGCGGGGGCCACATATCTGGCGCAGACCGCGGCGGACGTAAAGATATTCATTGAATAAGAGAAGTAGCGGCCGCAACCAATAAGGAGAGACACTACATGAACTATTTCGTTGAGGGCCTTCAGGGCAGTGGCAAAAGCACTTTGGTCGGGCAGCTTTCGGATCTTCGTCCGGAGTATAAGGCGATCCGTGAGGGCGAGTATTCTCCTGTGGAACTGGCGTGGTGTGCGTACCTGACGAAAGAAGAGTATGCGGAAGTGCTGGAAAAGTACCCGGAGCTTCGCGAGAAAATCGAAGAAAAGACGTACTTTGAAGACGAGCACGTTATCGTCTGCTACACGAAGGTGCAGACCGAAAATCACGGGTTCTATCAGGAACTCGAGAAGCACGAGATCTACAACAACCGAGTTCCTTTCGAGGAGTTTAAGAAGATCATTCTGACGCGCTTTAAGAACTGGAACGGGGACAAGTATCTATTCGAGTGCTCGCTTTTCCAGAACATTGTCGAGGACATGATGCTCTTCCGCGTTGCGACAGACGACGAGATCATTGCTTTTTACAAGGAAGTCAAGCAGGCGCTCGAAGGGAAGAAGTACCACATCATGTACCTGAAAGCCGAGGATATCGAAGGCAATCTGAACGTCATCCGCAAGGAGCGCTCCGATGAAAATGGAAAAGAACTGTGGTTCCCGTTGATGATGCAGTTCTTCGACAACTGCCCGTATTCAAAGGCCAAAGGCACTTCCGGAGAAGCGGACCTGATCGCGCACTTTGCGCATCGTCAGGGACTGGAACTTCGGATCCTAGAAGAAGTATTTCCGGAAAACCATTCCGTGCTCCTTCGAGGCGTGAAACTGGTCCCGGTGAAACGAGAAGATCTTGAGACGGTATGGAAGATGCAGATCGATGCTTTTTCCGGACTTTTGGCGAAGTATCAGGACTTTGACATGAGTCCTGGAGCGGAGAAACTCGAGAAGATCGAAGCGCGCTTCAATCAGCCGTGGACGAACTATTACTTCATCGTGGCCGAGAATAAAAATGTCGGCGTGATCCGTGTGATCGACAAGAAAGACGGCTCCAGAAAGCGCATCTCGCCGATCTGGATCATGGAAGAATTCCGTGGCAAAGGATACGCCCAGAAGGCGATCCTGGAAGCCGAGAAGATCTATGGCGTCGAGAACTGGAGTCTCGATACGATCCTGCAGGAAAAGGGAAACTGTCACCTCTATGAGAAGATGGGTTACCATCAGACAGGACAAATCGAGCATATCAACGATAAAATGGATATAGTATTTTACGAGAAAAACTGACGTCAGAAAGACGGCGTCGACCAAGGAATGTAGGAGAAAATAATGATTAAGCAAATTACAGATGCAAAAGAAAAACAGAAGATCGCAAGAGAAGTACTCGAGGCACTGACAGAGTGGTTCGAAGTTGAAGAGAGCAGAGAAGGGTATATCTCCGACAGCAAGGACTGGATTTTCTTCGCTTCGGAAGAAGACGGTAAAAATGCCGGTTTCCTTTGCTTGAAAGAGACGGGAAAAGCAACGGTTGAACTTGCTGTTATGGGTGTAAAAAAAGAGTTCCATCGCCACGGTATTGGCCGTCAGCTGTTTAACGAAGCGAAGAAGACTGCCGCTTCTATGGGATATTCGTTCATGCAGGTAAAAACTGTTAAAATGGGTGTGTACGACGACTATGACATCACCAATCGATTCTATCTTGCCTGTGGCTTTCAGGAGTTCGAAGTGTTCGAGACTCTGTGGGATGAAGCGAACCCGTGCCAGATCTACGTGATGTCGTTGAAGTAACAGGAAAACAGCCAGAATCGGCGTGGAAAAGCAGGAGGAAAACAAATGGCAAATGCATTCAAGATCAATGAGAACACCTGGAGAATCGAAGATGGCGGCGTCCGCTTCCTGCTTCTTTGCGGTGCGGAAAAAGCGGCGCTGATCGATACCGGCATGAATACACCGAACGCCAGAGAGATCGCGGAAGATCTGACCGATCTGCCCTTGATCCTGATCAACACCCACGCAGATCCTGATCACATCTCCGGCAACGGCGCTTTTGAAGAATTCTATATGTCGCCGAATGAAGAAGAGAACTACAAAAACTTCAACGGAAAAGGCACGATCCTGCCGGTCAAGGAAGGCGACATCATTGACCTTGGCGACCGTGCGCTCCGCATTATCGACATTCCGGGACATACTCCGGGAAGCATCGCGATCCTCGATGAGAAGAACCGCGTCCTGATCAGCGGAGATACCGTTCAGGACGGCCACATCTTCATGTTCGGTCCAATGCGTGATATCGACAAGTTTATCGAGAGCCTGAAGCATCTTTCCGAGTTCGCCGGATCTTTTGATGAGATCTATCCGATGCATGGTTCTTTCCCGGTCAAGCCTGAACTGATCGGTCAGCTTCTGGAAGGCGCAAATGAGGTCAAAGCCGGTACGGCTTCCGGCCAGAAGGTCGAGTTCTTCGGAAACAAAGCCCTGCTCTACCAGTTCCCGTATGCGGGTCTGCTTTGCGATATCGAGGGCTGAAAATGAAGCCGGACAGAATCAAAAACCCGTGGGAAGAAATCAGTCTGGATGACTACGAGAATCACATGAGTCTGGATTCCGTAAACCAGCTCCAGACGCTGAATGCCATGATGAAAAAGCAACTGGAGGATCATGATGCGGATCGTGTCATGATCCTTGGCATTGCGGGTGGAAACGGACTCGAGCATGTTTCTTCCGATAAGTTCAAAAAGGTCTACGGTGTCGACATCAACGAGGATTATCTGAAGGTGGTCTCCGAGCGGTATGCCTACCTGGGAGACACACTTGAATGCCTTCGCGTGGACCTGATCAACGAAGCCGATAAACTTCCACAGACGGACCTTCTAATCGCGGACCTTCTCGTCGAATACATCGGCGAAGAGGCCTTCGTCAATGTGGTCCGAAAGACGAACCCGAAGTATGTTTCCTGCATTATCCAGATCAATCTGGACGTGGAGAACTGGGTCTCGGATTCCCCATATATCCATGCTTTTGATGGACTCGATGCGGTGCATCACCAGATGGAAAACTCCGCGCTTTCTTCTGCCATGACCAATGCCGGATACAAAAAAGGTCCGGAATTTACCGAATCCCTCCCGAATGGGAAAGCGCTCGTGCGCTTGGACTTCTTTGTTTGACGACCATTGTTTTCGGTGCTAGAATGAACGTAAGAAAGCACGGTCCGCAAGGACGGTTGCCTTTGTTAAGTGAATGAATCACCCATCAGGCGTCCAATCCAAGATGGGTGATATTTATTTGCGCCGATATCGTTCGTCAAAGAACTTTACCAGAGAAGCAAATAGTTTCAATAACATACCTATCAAAGAAACGACTAAGCCGATTATTGCAACCGCCAAAGAAAGAATCTCGAAATCTGTCATATCCGCAACCCTCCTTTCTCAGACTATCCCCGAAGAGACGCGTAAGAAAAACGAAGGTAACCGCCCATTTAGCAGACTGTGCTCAGAAATATTGTAGCATAAAACGAACATATGTGCTACAATAATATCATGCACTGAAAGATATATTTCTGGAAGTTTTCTTTGCAAGAACGAATAAGAGAGGTGTACGCTATGAAGGATTTTATTGCTTACTGCGGACTTGATTGCGAGAAGTGTGAGGCACGGATCGCAACGATGAATAACGATGACGCACTTCGTCAGAAAGTGGCTAAGGAGTGGTCAGTCATGAATGAAGTCGAAATCACGCCGGAGATGATCAACTGCACAGGTTGCCGTATGCCCGGAGTGAAGTTTCCTTTCTGTGAATCCATGTGTCCGATCAAGATCTGTTCTTCCGAGAAAAAGTATGAGACCTGTGCCAACTGCAGTGAAGTGGCTTCCTGTGAGAAGGCGTCCATGGTCCTCGGAAATAACATGGAAGCAAGAGAAAACCTCGGGATCAGCGGACTTTTCTCATAACGTCATAGCATAGGTGATCACCGTTTGCGGCATCAATAACGTTATATTCGGTCTCGGTATATCCACGTTTGAGATAGATCTTTTTGGCAGGGAGAGACGCATCCAGTTCGATCGTATCGAAGGATGAAAAGATCTTTTCTTCCGCAAAATCCATCAGTGCTCTGCCCAATCCCTGATGCTGATATGTGGGAAGAACAAAGAGTCTGTTAATATGGTTTTCTGAAACCGTAACGGTACCTACGGCCTGACCATCGAGCATAAGAAGATATACGATTCCTTTTTCAATATCGTTTGCGATTTTGTTTTTGGAATGGTGTTTGCAGAAGAATTCTACAGCACCCTGTGGATAATACTTCGGATATACGGATCGGATCGTGGTCTGTGTGATCTTAAATACGATATCCGCGTCATCCGGTTTTGCAATGATGATCTTTCTATCCATGGATCTTCTCCTTTGCTCAGATTATTGACCATCATTGTAGCACGGATCCTGGAGAAGAGGGGATGGCAAACATGAACGAAAACATACTATTTTCAGTAATTAAGGAGGAAGAAAAATGAAAAACATATACGAAGAATGTCCGGTTTTGGAAAACGAAAGATGGCTTTTACGCTTTGTAAAAGAGGAGGATTCAGAGGATCTTCTGGAAGTATATGGAGATAAGCAGGCACTGCCGTTCTTTAACAGCGATAACTGCCACGAAGATAATTTCTATTACAACACGAAAGAGAAGATGGACAATGCGATCCGTTTCTGGATCGAATCCTATGTCGGAAAATGGTTTGTCAGACTGACAATAATCGATAAGCACATCTCTAAAGCGATTGGTACAATAGAGATGTTCCACCGCCCGTCTGATGATGACTTTGACGGAGATGGACTGATTCGTCTGGATGTCAGAAGTGACTATGAAAGGTCAGATGAACTGCAGGAGATCCTGGGGCTTCTGATTCCACAGGCATACGATCTTCTGGATTGTGAGGAGATTATTACAAAGATTCCGCTTTATGCAGTGGAGAGAATCGACGCGGCGAAAAAACTCGGATTTGAAAAGTCCGGAAGCTTTCTTGTCGGTGGCGAAGATCGGTATGCATATAAGGGATACTGGACGATAAAGAGATGATAGAAAAAGAGGACGATAAGTGAAGTACGGAATCATTGATTACGAGATATTAGGTGAAGGAACACCTGTACTGATCATTCACGGCTGGGGCCTCGACAGAACAACGATGCAGGCCGCATTTGAGATGGTATTCGAGGCGCTTGGCGGATACAAGCGCTACTACATCGACCTCCCGGGTATGGGAAGATCGGAACACGGTGATGTCCATAACTCAGACGATATCCTTGCACTGCTTCACGGATTCGCTGAAGAGATCATTGGAGAGCCTTTTATTCTGGTAGGACAGTCGTATGGCGGTCTTCTGGCCAGAGGTTTTGTGAATAAGTACGGGGCACTGGTAAAGAAGTTGATCATGTTGGTTCCTTGTGTCATTCCCGGTGTCAGACAGGGACGAGTCGAGCCGCTTCAAGTGGTGGAGAAAGACGAGGAACTTCTGACTTCGCTTTCGAAAGAAGAGTATGAGAGCTTCACGCTCATGAATGTAGTTCTTACAAGACCTGTTTGGGAGAGATACAGAAAAACTCTCATGCCGGCGCTGGCACGGGCAGACTGGGATTTTCTGAACTCGGATCTTGAAGGAAGCTTCTCGTTTAGCGTAGATGACATGGATCCGGTATCGATCCCGACCTTGATCATCGCAGCGAAGCAGGATACGGAAGTCGGCTACAAGGATCAGTTTGATCTCATGAAGATCTATCCGAATTCCACATACTGTGCAGTAGAGAAGGCGGGACATAATCTTCAGATCGAGCAGCCGGAGGTGTTCGAGGGTATCCTTCGGTCCTGGCTGATCAGTCATTGAACAAGACGTCGGAAAGAGAGAAAAAGGAATGTTACCGACAAAGGAAGTAGCACTGGCAGAACTGAAACTGGCAGGAGAGATGAATCCCGGTCCGTGGGAGAAACATTCTTTGAATACAGGTATTGCGGCACGGAATATTGCGGAAAAGATCGAGGGTATGGATGCAGAGAAAGCATACATAGTCGGACTTCTGCATGACATCGGCCGCCGTGTGGGTATTGTCGATATCCCGACGCATGTCTATGCAGGTTATGAATACTGCATGGAGAAGGGCTGGAATGAAGTCGCACGGATCTGCATGACGCATTCTTATCTTCTGATGAAAGACGAATTCAACTACGAACCGCAGACTGAGCATGAGAAAAAGATCAAGGAATATGTCTCGGCTATCGAGCCGGATGATTATGACAAGCTGATCCAGCTTTGTGATGCCTTGGCCGTGGACTATGGTTTCGTTATCCTTGAGAAGCGCTTCGTGGATGTGACACGAAGATATGGAATCATGGAAGGATACATCAAAGGCTGGGAAGTGGCTTTTGCCATCAAGGAAGAATTTGAGAAAAGAATGGGATGTTCCATCTATGATGTACTTCCCGATATTGGCCGTACTACGCTTCTTACACCGAAGCCATGGCGCCCGCCGGTCAAGTGAACGGAGAAAGATATGGACAGACCGGAATTTAACAGCATCAAGGATTTTGCTGAGTTCAGCAAGTACTACTGGTACAGAGAGGATCTCATCAGGATATGTAAGGAACACGGGCTGAAGACGGCCAGTGGGAAAATCGAGTTATATAAGATCATCGAAGCGTACTTCCGTGGCGAGAAGATCCTGCCGGAGAAAAAACCGGTGAGAAAAAGAAAAGCCACGGTTACAGAACTGACTTTGCAAACAGGTCTGATTGAATGCGGTTTTACATTCGGTCCAAGGTTTCGAGAGTTCTTCGAAAAACAGACCGGAGAGCAACGATTCAAGTTCAATGTGGATATGGTTGCGACCGCCAAGGCGGTCAAAGAGAGTGGGGATGAATCCTTCACTTTAGGAGATCTTCTCGACATATACTACGGGAAGAAGACGTACGCGAAGTACGATCGGTCTGCACTACAATGGAATCAGTTCGTGCATGATTTCTGCGCAGATCCGGAAACGGAGGTTTTCTCCAAAAGGTTGGAAGTGGCAGCACGTCTATGGAAGATCGTACGGGAATCGGATCAGGAAAAGGTCTATTCCCGGGCACTACTTGAGAAGTACAGAGACAGCATAGTTTGAGACAACAGGAGAGCAGTATGAAGGTTATTGTATTAAGTCGTGTATTGGAAAAGAAGCATATCGATAAGATCCGCACGGACGGCAGAGCAGACAATCCGGCACCGCTCTCCTCCTATGAAGCAGCAGGCATTCTGCAAGAGCTTTTTGAGAAGAAGAGAAACGACTTCACCGGACACAGATTTATTACGAACGAGAATGAAGATTATCCATTCTGATGGATGACTAAAGAAATGTGTATACTATGGGGTTACTTGAAAAACTCATTTGTTACGAAGATAATAAGTTGGTGAAAGAGTAATGTATAAGGAGAAAAAACCATGATCCGTTGCAGTGCAGTAGCTCCACGCAGAGCCTGAGGAGACTGTGTGGAGGATAGTTATCCTCAAGCTTTGCTTCTAAGTACTTTTAGACTAAAGGAGCAAAGATATGAATTACAAAAAAGAGAATAAATTACGGGATTTTTATATTCTGTGGAGTACGCAGAGTTTATCCCAGCTGGGAAGCAGTATCACGGCATTTGCGCTGTCGCTCTGGCTTTATGACCAGACGGGGTCCGCACTTAGTACGGCGGCACTTCGGATCTGCACCTATGCGCCATATGTCATAATGAGCATTTTTGCCGGTGCATTGACGGACCGCTTCAGTAAAAAGAAGACGATGCTGGTCTGTGATACACTGGCGGCACTATGCACTTTGGGAGTGTTTGTTCTTTACAAGACAGACATGCTGGCCATGTGGCATCTATACGCTATCAACGCGTTTTCGGGCCTGATGAATACGGTGCAGCAACCGGCGTCAGAAGTGACGATGACCCTGATCGTGCCGAAGGAATCCTACCAGAAGATCAGCGGACTGAATTCGCTTACAAGATCGCTCAATTCGATCCTGCATCCCTTGATCGCCACTGCGCTTTATGGGCTTTTCGGCCTGGACATCGTAATTGCATTTGATCTTATGACGTTTGCGGTTGCTTTTGTGGCACTGGCAGGCTTTATCCGGATTCCGGAAAAAGCAAGGGAAGCGAAAGAAACCACAATGGAGATGGTGAAAGAGGGGCTGCGTTTTCTTCGGAAAACACCGATGATCTTTTCACTGATCATCTTCCTGGCCGGGGTCAATCTGGTTGCCTCTGCTTTTGACGCCGTACTTCCCGCATTGATCCTTCCGAATCCGAAGGGAGGACATGGTGTACTGGGGGTCGTGACCGCCTTTTCAGGCGTGGCCATGGTAATCGGAAGCTTGCTGATTTCTGCCATGCCGAAACCGAAAGACCGAGTGAGGATCGTATTTGTAACGATGTTAATCTCCCTCGGTATCGAGAATTTTATTCTTGCGTTTACGAGAGAACCGATACTGTGGTGTATCGGACAGGTCATCGGATGGATACTTGTGCCGGTCATGGCTGCAAACCTCGATGTTATTCTTCGTAGTTCCATTCCGATGGAACTTCAGGGAAGAGTGTATGCGTGCAGAAATACATTTCAGTTCTTTACGATCCCGATAGGATTGTTCCTGGGTGGCGCAATGGTAGATAATGTGTGTGAACCGTTCATGGCCGGGCAGGCGGGATCAGAGATCCTGACGACGCTCTTTGGTTCAGGAAAAGGTTCGGGCGCCGCGCTCATGATGTTCATCCTTGGTGTGGCCGGAACCATACACTGTGTTGTTTTTGGAAGAATACTGAAGAAGTATCACTACAGCGATACCTGACAAGAAGATGTGAGAGACGATATGCAGACGCGAGAACTGACAATCGAAGAGATACGGGAAGTCTACAAGAAATACCTGTTTTACGATTTCCCCGATGATGAGCGAAAACCACTTTCACGGATCGAGCAATCGATCCGTGAAGGCCGGTACATCTGCGTCGGTGCTTTTGGAGAAGACGATGCTTTTCTCGCTTATGCATTCTTAGTCTTTACCGGAGAGATCTGCCTTCTGGACTACTACGCTGTAGTTCCGGAAATGCGCGGCAAAGGAGTCGGTTCGGCGTTTCTGAAAGAGGCGGTGAACCATACAGGCTTTGGGACGAACATTATCGAGATCGAAGACCCGGAAGCGGGAGATTCGGACGAGGAGAAAAAGGCTCGTGAGCGACGTCTCGGTTTCTATCTGAACGCGGGATGTGTGAATACGAATGTGCACGTTCTGGTTTTCGGCGTGGAATATCTTCTGCTGGAATACCCGGTGAATACGGTGCACAGTGGCAAGGAGATCACGGATGGATATTTTTCCATCTACCGCTCGATCCTTCCGAAGAAAATGTACGAAGCGAATATATCGCTACTGGACAATGGGTCGAAATAACAGAAAAAACGGTGGAAATGGTAAAATACTTTATGGGGACAGGCTCTGTCTTCTATTTTCATGAAATCGAGGAAATGAATATGTTGAAAGTATATTGCTATAGTAGATGTACGACCTGTCAAAAAGCACTGAAGTGGCTGGAGAGTAAGGGCGTCGAGTATAAGGTCATCGATATCAAGGAAGAGAATCCGGATGAGAAGACGCTTCGCAAGTACTATAAAATGAGCGGTCTGCCGCTGAAGCGTTTCTTCAATACAAGCGGCATGCAGTACCGGGAACTGGAGCTTGCTAAGAAGCTGCCGGATATGAGTGAAGATGAACAGTTCGCGCTTCTGGCGACGGATGGAATGCTGGTCAAGCGTCCGCTTCTTGTCGGAAAGGACTTTGTCCTGACAGGGTTTAAGGAAACCGAGTGGAGCGAGAAACTTTCTGTCTGAGAAAGAACAAATACGGGAAACAAGAAAGACGAGGAATGAATATGAAAATGTTTTTATGCGGTGGCGGCTGTGGTGCGCAGACTGAGGCGGTCATCAAGGTATTTAACGCGGTCATCGATCACGAGAAGCCGCTTCTTTATATTCCACTTGCTATGGATGAGAAAGAACACACCTATGACGACTGCTATGAGTGGGTCAAAGGTGAACTGGCGGCGGTTGAAGTGCCATCCATAGACATGGTCCGTTCTTACGAAGAACTGGCTGCGAAAAAACTTTCTGACTATGGTGCGATCTTTATCGGCGGAGGCAATACCTTCGAGCTTCTAAAGGGCATCAAGGACAGCGGTACTTTTGGGAAGATGGAAGAGTATATCCGAAACGACGGCGTCGTATTTGGCGGTTCGGCGGGTGCAATCATTTTCGGTAAAGACATCATGACGGCGATCGCGATGGATCCGAACGACTGTAATCTTCAGGATACAGCGGGCTTCAATGTGCTAGACGATTGCTCGATATTTGCGCATTACACCAATGAGTGGAGCCCGGAAGCACACGAGCGCTTTACGGAGTTCATGGAGAAATACTCTTCCGAGAACGAGGCGATATATGCCCTTCCTGAAGAGGACACGATCTTTATCGATGGAGACCATGTCCAGGTGATCGGAGACAGACCGTACTACTTCTTTGAAAACGGCAACCGCGAAGAGAAGATGGCGGAACTTCGAAACGAACTTAAGGATAATGAGTGGCCGTTAGAATATATTGACCACGATCGATGGATCGCCAGAGGCATTGTTTTTGACGAACAGGGCAACTTCTATTTCGTCCGTGCCGAGCGTGATGATCTTTTTGGAAAAGCCACCATGATCGAGACTCCCGGTGGTGGTGTGGAGAAAGGCGAGAACCTGAACATGGCGATCCGCAGAGAACTAAGTGAAGAACTGGGCGTCGAGGTAGACGTGATCTGCAAGCTCGGAGTGGTCAGTGATTACTACAACGTCATCCACAGACATAACCTGAGCAACTATTTCCTTTGCAAGGTGAAGTCCTTCGGGGACAAGCATCTGACGGAAGATGAGATCAACGATTTCCATCTTTCCACGCTGAAGATGACCTTTGAGGAAGCGGTTGCAGAGTACGAAAAACGCAAGGAAACACCTATTGGAAGACTGGTAGCGAACAGAGAACTTCCGGTGTTAAAGAGGGCAAAAGAAATCATTGATGCACTGAAAAGATGTAGTTAACACAGGACTTTTCCATAATTCAGTTAATGAAAAATAGTGAAAAAATAGTGTAATATTTGTGCAAGTTTTTTTGGGCTTTGGTATAATATTTCCGAGGTGATTCGTCGTGATCAAAGTGAAGCTTTCCAATGAGATTCTTAAGTATATTACGGACATCGACCAAAATCGATATAAGGTTTCTTCGGTCAAGCTTGCTCCGTCAGTTGCCAGCCGGCTTCGTAAAAAATCCAAGAAAAAAAGTACATATTCATCTAACAGAATTGAAGGGAATCCTCTCACTGAAAATCAAGTTGATGAGGTGATCGAACGTGATGAGCGAAAGCATTTCCTCAAACCTGAGCAGGAGATCAGAAACTATTTTCTTGCCCTAAACTATCTGGAAGAAATGGCCAAGAGAAAAGAAAAGTTTTCCAAAAAACTGATTCTGGATGTTCAGAAATACGTGGAAAAAGGAGCTTCGAAAGAGAAAATCGGGCTTCGTGGACCTATGCCACCCGGTGTGCTTTTTGCGGTATATGATACACGCAGTGGAAAACCGGACTACATCCCACCAGAATACAGCGATGTCCCCGGCCTGCTGGATGAGTTGATCGAATACGTGAATACAACCGATGACCATCCGCTGATCGTTGCGGCAACAGTGCATTACCAGCTTGTGACGATCCATCCCTTTGAAGATGGAAACGGAAGAACAGCGCGATTGATGTCCGGCTACATTCTTGATCTTAACGGATATGGTTTTAATGGGATTGGATCTTTGGAAGAGTATTTTGCCTACGATATCGGCGAATACTATGAATCTCTGCAGATGGGTTTGCCGGCACTATATTATTCAGGAAGGGATAATCCGCCGCATCCGGAAAAATGGGTAAATTATTTCCTTCGGATGGTTCTGCTCTATTCGAAAAAAGTGTGTGAGATTTCCGAAAACTCAAGTGAAGAGTCAATCAGTGGAAGTTTGTCTTATCTAAAGAACAAAGAGAAAGAACTGCTGTTGTTCCTGCTCACCCGTTATAAAGGAGAGTTTTCACCAATTGAAGTGAGTCGTGAGATTGGAGTAACAAACAAAACAGTTATCAACAGACTTTCTATACTTGTAAAAAACGGATTTGTTGTTCCAAACATGGCAAAGGAACGTATCCGATCCTATGCGCTTAGTGATTTTGCAAGAAGAAATGAAAAGA
This sequence comes from Clostridiales bacterium, assembly GCA_017545245.1. Classification (GTDB taxonomy): domain Bacteria; phylum Bacillota; class Clostridia; order Saccharofermentanales; family Saccharofermentanaceae; genus Scatonaster. The sequence goes on along the minus strand of JAFWPB010000023.1, from coordinate 2,118 downwards.
CCATCAAGAAGCAGATCGGTGGACATAAAGCATGAAGCATTACGATGATATCATGCGTGTAAAAAACGTGCAGGAGAGAAACGATGTATTTTGATGAACTGAAACTCGGTAGGACCGACGATACTGAAGCAGAGAAAAAGAGCGTAAAGAAGATCCTGGAAACCGAAAGACTTTTCCTTCGGGAGATGACGATGGAAGATTACGAAGCATTGAATGCAGTGCTGGGAGATCCGGAGATCATGCAGCACTACCCATATTCCTTCGATGAGGCGCGTGTCCGCTCTTGGATCGAGCGCAACATGAACCGTTATAAGGACAATGGTTTCGGGCTCTGGGCGGTATGCCTGAAAGAGACCGGTGAGATGATCGGTGACTGTGGTTTGACGCTTCAGAATATCGATGGCACGATGCTGCCGGAAATCGGATACCACATCCGGAAAGACCAGCAGCGCAAAGGCTTCGCAAAAGAAGCTGCAGCCGCTGTTCGGGACTGGGCGTTTACCAACACGGAGTATCCGGCTCTGTATTCGTACTGCAAATACACCAATGAGGGTTCTTTTAAGACTGCGGAATCGATCGGCATGCATTTCGAAAAAGAGTACCCGGATGAGGCAAATAAGATCACCCATGTTTCGGTGATGAAAAGAGAAGAATGGGAGAAATAGCAATGAATTACGAATTGGAAGAAATAACATTTGATAACGTGGAAAAAGCATATGAGATCGACAGATCAGATATCCCGGAAGACTTTGTGGACGGGGTTCCGAATCTGATCGAAAATCTCGAATATGGAAGAGACCATAACTGTATCGGACATGCCTTCCTGATCAAGAAGGATGGACATGCGATCGGAACGATCCCTCTTGGCGAAGGCATCGTCTGGGACACGGATCCGCTGGAACTGAAGAATCGGGATTTCTATCGTCTGGTTTTTTTCGTGCTGGATAAAAATTACCGAAGCCAGGGTATCGGTGCGAAGGTTCTGGAAGATACCGTGCAGAGAGTGTACAAGGATTTCGGCGAAGGTCCGATCGTACTGGGCGTCCATAAAGACAATGTGGATGCGGAACGTTTCTACAAGCGCCATGGATTTGCTAAGACCGAGTATATGGAAGGAAACGATTACTACTACATAAGAGGACTGTAAGATGAAAGACATAAAACTGCCTGAAAGCATCCGGAAGATGATTGAAGGAAAGACTTACACTGTAGATGATATGGGCAAATCCGGATCGAAGATCCTGATCTTTGACGATATGGTGTTAAAGATCGTGAAGTTCCGGGAGAGAAACGAAGATGTGGTCAAGCTGATGCGATGGCTGGAGGGAAAAGTGCCGGCCCCTCGCGTGCTTGCGTACGAAAGAGAAGACGAGTATCAGTATCTGCTCATGAGCAAAGTGAAAGGCACCATGAGCTGTGATCCTTACTACATGAACCGCCCGAAAGAAATGATCCGGGCTCTTGCAGACGGCATGAAGCTCCTCTGGAGTGTGGATATTTCCGATTGCCCGAGAGTGATGGATCTGGACGTGGAACTTCAGGAAGCGAGATTCCGTGTGGAGAGCGGTCAGGTCGATCTAGACGATGCGGAACCGGAGACATTCGGTGAAGGTGGATTCAAAGATCCGGAGGATCTTCTTTCCTGGCTGGAGACGCATCGCCCTTCCTGTGAAAAAGTGCTTTCCCATGGAGATTACTGCTTGCCGAATGTGTTTATCGAGGACGGAAAGTTCTGTGGTTTTATTGACCTGCCTGAGGCAGGTATCGGGGATAAGTGGAGAGATATCGCACTCTGCTACCGGAGCCTGAAACATAACGCAGAAGGAAGTTTCGGCGGCGCAGTATATCCGGATATCGATCCGAACAAGCTCTTTACCGAACTGGGAATTGAGCCGGACTGGGAGAAGATCAACTACTATATCCTGCTGGATGAACTGTTTTGATTTGCAAGCGGGTAATATCGGGTAAAAAAGACGAGGCTATCTCAAAAAAGAAGTTCTTTCCGAGGATGGGTGGGACTAGATGGGCACGAAAGGAATAGATAGTCCCACCATTTAGCCCATCGAGTGGGACTAGATCGAGCAGTAATGCCAGAATGGTCCCACTATTCACCTTGCT
>JAFWPB010000022.1 GCA_017545245.1 Clostridiales bacterium | reverse complement strand
GGACCCCAGAAGAAAAATCCAAAAGTTTAAAACAATTAATTAAATTATTGAGTGAAATTATTGAAATGGATTTATCTCAAATAAATGCCGAAGGTATTATTATGGAACATGATAAAGCAAGTGCGAAATCTTTACTGGAATTAATTGAGGAATTGATTAAAACTTTGATGAATGCGAATTTATTAACATATTCGCGATAGCCCTTGTCCGAAGGAATGCGTCCGGCAGAAGTATGCGGCTGCTCGAGATACCCCATACGCTCCAGTTCAGCCATATCATTACGAAGAGTCGCGGAACTGACCATAAAGTCATGACGATCGATCAAAGCCTTGGAACCGACAGGCTCACATGTGGCAACATAATCATCCACAATAGCCTGGAGCACTTCTTTCTTACGATTGTCTAAAGCCATGTCCGCACCTCCTTCGCCTTGTGTCAAAGTACGGTTTAGCACTCTACCTTTCTGAGTGCTAAACCAATCATATACTTAAAGTCAAAGAATGTCAATCAAAAAGACAAAGCTTTTTCTAAATCTTTATTAAACCTTGGATCAGAGTGCTTTTGGATGATTTTTCCGGGAAGACATGCCGTTGGGATTTTCAGCTTAGAGGCCTTCAGCCCAAGCCTTCAGGTCTGTTCCTGAAGCACCCGGCTTAAAAAGCTTCGCGTCTACAACTTCAGCAGACTCAGAAACATACGCTTTTAACTTTTCTGCTGTCTTTCCGATCCCGCTGCCTCCGGACGTAGCAAAAGCCGCTATCTTCTTTCCTGCGGTATCGTATCCCTTAATGAAAGTATTGACTACGTTCGGCGCGGAACCGTACCAGATCGGGAATCCCAGAAGGATCAGATCATAGTCGGCAAAGTTCTCGACTTTGCCTGCTACCGGGACCTCCTTCTTCCCAAACTTTTCTTTATTACAACGCGAGACAGGATTGGTCCAGCGGATATCCGCCTTCGTATATGGCACCTCCGGTACGATCTCGAAAATATCCGCACCTATGGAATCTGCAAGTCTCTTGGCCACTTTCTCTGTGACTCTTCCTTCACTTGCGGTAAAATAAGCAACTAAAACCTTTGCCATACGAATTCTCGCCTCGCTCAATATCGGAATCTTCTCTTGTTATTTCAGTTTGGCTCCGTCCTTAAAAGCATCGGCCACTTTCGCGCCGAGTGCAACATATGCGTTGTTCGCAGGGTCAAATGCAATCGGACGAAGTTTAGCCAGGTCGATCTTCCCGTCCGTAACGACGCTCTCATCGGCAGACACATTCACGATCTCGCCGATCAGGATCCCGTCCTCGAAGCTCTTCACCTTGCACTCCAGCGCCATCGGCAGCTCGTCGATCAAAGGAGCATTGACGAAAGTGCTTTTCGTAGCGTGAAAGCCGGCACGTGCGAACTTGTCCGGTACCTCCCGTGCCGAGACGATGCCCACATAATCACAAGCCACTGCCTGTTCTTCTGTCGCCATGCTCACGGTAAAAGCACCGCTTACTGCGAGATTATCTGTTGTCTTATGTTCACCGAGACTAATCGTGATCTCTTTAAAATCCGTCGTGATTCCCCACGCCGCATTCATCGCATCCGGCACCCCGTTTGCATCGTATGTCGCAATGATCAGCACCGGCTGCGGCACCATGATCGGCTTCGCTCCAAAATCCACTCTACTCATAGATAATCCCTCCTGTGTTGAGTTCAACTTATAAAGTTATATTATCACTTCGCTACGTCTCACTCAAACATTACTCATAATGCTTTTTCTCTCTTGAATTGCCAGTAGTTGCCTATGTATCCGGTCTATCACTCAACCAATTTCCCATATCACGGTCACAGTATCCGTCACTTCGATGTCGTCTGGTTCGATTGCCATGTCGTAGCTTTCACTTCCAGCGACGGACATTTTACACATCACCATATCGTTCATCGGGCGGGCTTCAAAATCGAGCTGTCCCCATGTATAATCGATCCTCTGAATATCCTTAAGTGCCACACCCGATGCGTCAGCAAGAACTACTGCCTTCTCCTTCGCATCCTGGACCGCTTTGCCAAGTAGTTCTTTCTTCGCGGCCTCCTGGTCCTTCACTGTATAGCTGATACGGAATTCAGGACGAATATCACTATGTGCCAGTGCATAGACGACCTTACCAAGTTTTTCATTATCAGATTCAAAATCCAACTTCAGTGTATGACTGTATCTGTAGCCAACCAGGCGCTGCTTGTACTCACCGTTCTGCTCATATCCTTCGTATTCCGTATTTACATTGAAATAGACCGTTTTCAGATCCGTCTTCTCAAATCCCAGACCGGCAAGCAGCCCGCCAAGCGTCTCTGTATCCTGAGCCGAACGGGTCAATGCCTCACCATATTCCTTGAAAACCTCTCCAAGCGTGATCGTAAGTCGTGTCATATCCGGCTTCAATCTAATCTGACCTTTACCTGTAACCCGAATTGTCCTCATATGATTCATCCTCGATTCTCCTCTCATTTCTAATCTCCATTAGTAATATATCAGATGTAGGTTAACTGCTCATAACCTCAACTTTGTTTCGAGACACTTTCAGAAGTTCGTCCGCAATATGGATGCAGTCCTCCGCATTCCAGTCCGTTCCTTTCATGATTCACTCATCGTTAAGAACTTTCATCGCCGCTCATCTCTCTATCAGATCCTCGACCCTGCACCCCAGTGCTTTACTAAGATTATAAACCGTAATCAGCTGCGCACTGTTTATATCTCTTTGGCGTTGCTCAAAAAGCTGGATCTGCCGAATCGAAACATTGGCCAGGATTGCCAGTTCCGACTGAGACAAGGAGAGATTTTTCCGCATCGCCGCCAGACGCGTCTCTGGAAAACGCAACTTTATATTCTTCTCAAGCTTGCGCACCGACCGCATGATATCCGCCTCATGATAAAGATCGTACATCTTGCGAAGCTCTGATGCCCGTGTCGCCCGAAAGATCCTGGTGAATGACTCATCACTGTACCACTGAAAGTACGCCGCCACATATCCGCACCAATATTCCGGCGACTTGTCCGGATACTCGAAATAGTCAGGCATCAAAGGCACATCGTCCTGCTTCTTCAAAACCTTCACGACCAGTTCAAATCCATTGATTCCCGCAATGTAGGCAGGATTCCCGAAAGCAAACTGTTTTGATACATCCGACTGCACAAAACAATCCGCGAACTCATCGATATCCATGCCAAGTGCCTCTACCGCATATTCAAAAGCACTTCCCAATATCCGTGTCGAGCTGTCCAAATACATCTCTTCATATGCTCGCAACATCATATCACCTCAAATCTGCAGCCGTTCATCTCCGGAAACGATCCCCTGACGCATGATATCCAACATAAAAACATCGCTTATAGAATCCTTTGCGTACATGTAACAATAGCACAGTTATCCCTTCTTTTTCACACCCATCACAAACGCCAGCACCCGGCTTCGTACAACAAGTTCGGCGGCAGCTAGTGATAGGATGTAGGATAGGACTACAGGCACGAAGAACAAGAGAATGGTCTGTCCACGAAGTGGTTTGGAAAGAAAGTACTGGGTGAGCACCACAAACAGATAGTGGAGACTGAATATGGCGAAGGATCGTGAAGAGAAATACGCGGTGATCTTGTTTTGAAGATCGAAATTCGCTTTTCCAAAACCAAGAAGTCCGAGGATCGTGAACCATTCTGCCAGGAACTTCATGCAGGTATTGGCGAAAGCAAGATCTTTTCCGGACCAGATAAACAGATATACATTCAGGGCGCCACACAATACTCCGACGCCTAAGATCCAAGCGCAATGCTTCTGAAGTTTCTCCACCACCTCTTCCCTTGAGAATACATAGTAACCCAGAAGAAAAAGATAGGTAAATTCCATAAGGCTTTTGCCACCTATAGACAGCACCTCGCTGAATATCGGAAGAGGGATCCCCATGCAAAGAACAGCCCACAAAGGCAGGTTCTTTTTACGCTCAGACACATCTTTTCCGAAAGAAAGCTTCCGGATCACAAGGATCACGCCGAGTGATACAAGCGAGATCACGAAAAGATATAAGAGGAACCAGAACTGCCCGAAGGAGAAGCCGCCGTCGGCACCGGTAAGGTCAGTATACTTCGTGAAAAACACAGAATAGTGAGCCAAGAAACTACCGTCATAATTCTGGTGATAGCAGTCGGCCAGATACGTCAGAACCGGCATAAACATCAACGTCCCGAAAAACAACGGAATCAAGAGACGCTTCACACGCTCGGAAAGATACTGTCGGGGAGTTCTTCTAGATAAAGCAAAGCGCGTACTCATCCCCGCTATAAGGAAGAGCAGCGGCATGAGAAATGCGCTGAAAAACACGATAAAGCTGCTATATACCCGGTTTCCTTCGAAGAAGATGTAGTTGGGCTCGCTCCACGTGTTCCACGCCATGGCCACATGATACGGAATCAGTATCAGTATCGCTGCCCATCTGAGATTATCAATGTAATATTTGCGCATCTGCTGTTCTCCCTACTCGGTCTTTTGCTTCATTTTAACCCGAACGATATTAAGAAGACCTTAAGATGCTCTTTTCAAGCCTACACGTAATCACCGAAGACCTGGTTTGCCAGATCAAATCCTTTTTCTGTCAGTCGGTATCCGCCTTCGGTCTTCTCCACCAGACCGGATTGGATTTCTTTTTCTAATTCTTCTCCAAAAGCACTCTCCACGCTGCATCCGAACCGCTTCTCGAACACCTGCACCTCCGCACCTTTCCCCGTCCGGAACGCAAGCATCATGAACTCTTTCTTCTGGTCATCAATAGTCAGTTTCTCTTCGGCTTCGTAGATGTCATCTTTCACGACTTCACCGGGTTTACCATCCGCATCAAATGAAGTGATGTATTCTTTGACCGTTGCGGCTTTATGCGTACCCCGCTCATCTCCGAGATAGTAGTGCGCGCCCAAGCCGAAAGCATAATAATTCTCTGCGCGCCAGTACATCATGTTATGGCGGCTTTCAAAACCAGGGCGCCCCATATTACTGATCTCGTAGTGCGCAAATCCGTTCTCTTTCAGAGTATTCACCACATAGTGGTACATTGCCCTGTCCTGCTCCTGCGAGACATACTTCTCGATATCGCCGCCATAGCGTACGTACATCGGTGTCCCCTCTTCGAGGATCAGGGAGTATAAGGAGATATGCGGAATCCCCTCCCTCAAAAAGAATTCCAGCGTGGATGCTACCGCATCCTGGCTCTGTCCCGGGATCCCGAGCATCATGTCACAGCTGATATTCTGAAAACCCGCCTTTTTCGCGTCATATATTGCCTGACGTGCCGCCGCAGCATTGTGGATCCGTCCTAAAGTAGCAAGCACAGAATCATCTAGACTCTGGATTCCAAGCGAAAGCCGGTTCACACCCGCCTCACGAAAACCGAGAAGTTTTCCCTCATCGATCGTGCCGGGATTCGCTTCCAGCGTGATCTCGCAATCCTTTGAAAGTGAAAATACGCGCCGCAAAGAATCAAGGATCGTCTTTACCTGCAAAGGAGAAAGAAGCGATGGCGTGCCACCGCCGAAATAAACCGAAGTCAGCTCCGACTTGTTCTCTCCCCAAAATTTCTCTGATAGTCCGATCTCCCGGCAGAGTGCTTCCACGTACTCAGGTATCTGATCTACGCACGACGGAAAAGAAAGAAAGTCGCAATAGGCACACTTTCTCACACAAAAAGGGATATGAATATACGCCGCACGCGCTTCCATATCCGGCCTCACGCCTTCACCGCGCTCTTGAGCGCCGCCTCAAAGGCAATCTGGAAGTTTTTAAAACTCGGCGACACATTGTTTCCCGGAACCATATATTTCGAGATCTTCTCCGCCCAGGCTGACTTATACTGCCCGATCGCAGGATATCCGATCCTTTTCACACGCGCACTTTGCTCGTGCAGAAGCACATCACACAGCACTTCCCATGTACCACAGATACTGTCCTGTTCATACTGGGCAAGACGGTTCATATCCGCATCCGGATACGCCAGCAGGATCGCATTCTTATCTGCCAGCATCCAGCTCTCCATCTCCTCCACGGAAATGGCAATCACCGTTCGAAGGCCCGGTGCATATTTCTTCGAAAGATTACGGAGCTTCGTCCGCATTTCATCCGGATCATGATCGTCCGAATCAAGGCATACGACCACGATCGTGTCAGTCCCTGCATACACTTTATCGTAGGCACGAAGTTTTGACGGAAGAAGTTCCAGAAGTCCGGACGCAAACGGCTCCGGCTTTCCGTCAGGATCATTCGGCCAGTAGCCGCATCCTCTGTGCGGACGCAGGAAACAGGAATATTCAGTTGTATACTCACGGACCATGCATTCGACCAGCCGCTTCAAAACGTTTCCGCCGGATCTGTCTTCGCTGAGTAATTCGATCCTCATTGCTGTCATAACTCTACCTGTCGTCCATCCTTAATCGTCAAAATGACCTGCGTACCAGATCGCGCCCATGCCTACACCCTGCTCGTACATTTCTCTCACGATCGGAAGCGAGCCTGCACACTTGATATCGACTTTATCTCCTCCACCCGAAGCACTTCGGGAGAACACCCATATCTCATCCGGAGAAAGGTTTTCCAGAATATACGGATTGTGTGTCGTGAAGATGATCTGCTTATACGGATTGGAAATGGTATAATCCCGCATCTCCCGGGCAAGAACATCAACCATATCATGATACAGACCTTCATCCGGCGATTCGATCAGAAGAAGCGGTTTCGGACTCGGATCAAAAAGCAGCAGCAAAAACAGCGCCAGGATATCCGGCTTTTTGAAAAACGTGATCACCGCCGTCTCATCCTTGTCCCGAAGTCCCGGAATCACTTCGATACACTTACTGATCAATTCCTTATATCTGCCCGGCTCTTCCTTCTTTAAGTAAAGAAGGACATTCCTGGCATTCGAGCCTTCACTGTTCAGATGCTTATGCCCGCCCGGAGTAACATCATCAGGCAGCTGCGTGATATGATCTTTCTGGAAACGCACGAAGAACCATCCCATGATCTCCCGGTACGTTCTATTCACAAAGTAGAACTGCTTCAGCGCACCAAAAGCATGCAGCGCAGAGGTCTGGGAATCATTCATCTCGCCATCGTGTTTCTCACCGTCATACTGGATGAATCCGCATCCGTTCGTAAAAGACAGGATCTCAGCCGGCTCCTCCATCGAAGGCGTCCACAACCGCAACAGTTCTTTTTCAAAATGAGGCTTGCCATGCACATTGGAGGCGATCACGAGCTTATATTCGCAATAGGTTTTCTCTTTGGTCTTGGGATGCAGGAACATGAAACACATCGTGGCCGTCACCGGTTTTTCCGGATCCAGCACCAGATTCACATATCCGTTCCGGCCGGATTCGGTCGACGCAATGACAGGTCCTTTTATCACGGAAGACTGCACGAAAGAAAGAAGCGAGAAAAACATCGTCTTTCCGGAATGGTTTCTTCCAATCAAAGCCTCCATCCCGTTCAAAGGATGTGCCAGTTCCACACCTGCTTCAAAAGCAAGAGATGACTGCGAGGGAGCAGTCCGGATATCATCCAGAAGCGCACCGATACAGTCATCTTCAAATAGTCCATAGTTTTCGATCCTGATGCCCAGTAACATGTGATTCACATCCTCGACTTTCGTAAAATGCCTGTCTGTGACCCCCATCTGTTCAGACAGGATAGTGTTGATATTACTTCAGTTCTTTCAGGTCCTTCTGGATACGTACAAGCATATCCGTCAGTTCATTTTCTACATCTTTTAATCTCTTTCTGGCATAATCCAGAGATCTTGCATAGATCTGCTCCGCTTGCTGGTTTGCTTCGGCCAGGATCTGATCGCCCTGCTCTTTGGCAAGGAGCGTGATCTGGTGTTCATCTACCATGATCGCCTGACGCTGCTCAGATTCACGAAGGATACTCTCCGCCTTCTGACGGGCACTCGCCACGACCTGACGGTTCTGCTCTACGATCCACTTGGCCTGCTTCACTTCTGTCGGGAAACTGGCACGGATCTGCTTGATCCAGTACAGTGCATCTGCTCTATCTACCAGGCAGTTGTCCGAGAAAGGCACACTCTTTGCCTGTTCGATCGTAGCCTGAAGCTGGTCTAATAACTCATATAAATCCTTATCTGAAGATCTTGCATTTCCATTCGCGTCTGCCATAGGAAACCTCCCTTATGATTTCTCTGCTTGTTTTTCAAGCATTTTCTTATGAACCATATCTTCTACGGCCGGTATCACCATTCTAGAGATATCGCCGCCATAATATGCAACTTCTTTAATGATAGAGGAGCTGGTAAAGGCAAGTTCTGCGCGGCAAGGCAGGAAGATCACCTGATAGTTCGGGTACATCAAGGTGTTGGCGGCATTCATCTCCGCCTCATAACGGAAATCCGACTCACTCCGAAGACCACGGACGACCGCCGATGCCTCCAGTTCACGATACAGATCTACGAGGAGTGATTCTCTGGAGATCACTTCAATATTAGGAACATCCTTCAGACACATTCTTGCCATCTGGACCCGCTCTTCCACCGTAAACAGCGATGTCTTCGCACGGTTTTCCATAATCGCGACTACCAGCTTATCGCAAAGCTGCGCACCACGTCTTGCAATGTCCATATGTCCCAGGGAAAACGGATCAAAACTTCCCGGAAAGATAAACGTCTTCACAAAATAACTCCTTACGCATAGTAAATCTATTCTACGAAGAATGTTATCAGAGTTGAGCCGTACTTACAACTCTTTAAAAATGTCATGTTGGTTACATTCTCGTTTATCAATGTATTTGCATCCGATTCAACGATGAAAATGCCGTCTTTTCTAAGGAGATCGTACTTCTTGATCAGTTCGGAAGCCGTAGCAGCATACTTGTCCGCCATCGCATACGGTGGGTCCATGAAAATGATGTCAAACTGCGCCTCTTCTTTTCCCAGAAGACGGAGCGCTTCCGCAAAAGGCATCTTTAGCGTCCTGGCCGTATCCTCCAGATGCGTCTTTTCGAGATTTCTCTTAATGACCTGCATGCTCTTTCCGGCCTGGTCAATGAGGACCGCCGATTCTGCCCCACGGCTCAGCGCCTCGATCGCCATTTGTCCTGTTCCTGAGAATACATCGAGAAAAGCACTGGCCACGACCCTGTTCTGGATACTGGAGAAGAGCGCCTCCTTGACTTTATCCGTCGTCGGGCGGGTACTGTCGCCTTTCGGCGCCTCGAGGATCATCCCTCTGCATTTACCTGCTACCACTCTTGGCATGGCTTCTTCTCTCTCCTTCTGCTTCTTACAAACTCGGCTTCTGCCATTCGTCCCCGAAATGGTTCCGGAAGGCCTCCAGCATGATCTTTCCTTCTGTTCCCGACAGATCCGGATCCTTGGCAAGCATCTTGCGGATCGCTTCTTCAATAACTTTCAGGCATTCCGCATCCCGGTACAGATTCGCCATCTTAAGCTGCGGGATACCATGCTGCTTGGTTCCGAAGAAATCACCCGTACCACGAAGAAGCATGTCCTTTTCCGCCAGTTTGAAACCATCTGTCGTCTCGCACATCATGTCAATGCGCTCTTTCGCCACACCCTCGTACTTATCTGTCTCAAGGATGCACGCTGAAGGAAGATTACCACGTCCGATACGTCCGCGCAACTGGTGCAGCGTAGACAGGCCGAATCTTTCCGTATTTCTTATGATCATGAGCGTCGCATTCGGATTGTCGACTCCGACCTCGATGACGGTCGTGGAGACCAGGACTTTGATCTCCCCGTCGCAGAACCGCTTCATGATTTCATCTTTCTCTTTCGGCTTCATCTTGCCATGAAGAAGCCCGACCTCCATATCCGAAAGCGGCCCCGACGAAAGGTCTTCATAATACTTGACCGCCGACTCCAGGTCTTCCTTCATCTTCTTGGCCAGCGTGCCCTCTTCGTCTTCATATGCGCTCTCATCGATCTCATCGATCATCGGGCAGACGATATATGCCTGATGCCCTTTTTCCACCTGCTGGCGGATCGTCGCGATCACGCGTCCGTCCTCTTCCGGGGAAGTGCGGAACGTCTTGATCGGAATACGTCCTTTCGGCATCGAGTGAATGACCGATACATCCATATCCCCGAAAAGCACTAGTCCCAGCGTTCTCGGGATCGGCGTCGCACTCATGACGAGAGTGTGGATGCCGTGATCACTTCTTTCTTCCTGTGTCGCCCTCTGCTTTACACCGAAACGGTGCTGCTCGTCCGTGACCATGAGAGCAAGTCTGGAAAACTCATTCTTTTCAGAAAGCACGGCATGCGTGCCAACGAGGATCTTTGTCTGTCCAGACAAAAGTCTCTTCCGTATCTCGTTTTTCTCTTTGGCCGGGGTACTTCCGAGAATCAGGTCGATCCCGATATCCTCCCGGCCACCGATGAATTTCTTAAACGTCGCATAGTGCTGCGCCGCAAGTACCGCCGTCGGCGCCATAAAGACAGACTGCGAACCAGAGATCGCGCAGGCCACCATCGAAAGGAAAGCCACGACTGTCTTACCGGATCCGACATCGCCCTGCACCAGGCGGTTCATCGGGAATGGTTTGGCTACATCCTGCAGGATCTCTTTCGTCACCTTCCCCTGGTCTTCAGTAAGCGAAAACGGCAGTGCTTTTATAATGTCCTGGAATTCCTCCATTCCTTCCGTATCCGCGGTGATCGGGAAAGAAGACCGAAGTTTCTTCTGCTCCAGCTTATATACCGACAGCGCCGCGCGAAGCAGGAAAAGCTCTTCGTACACCAGATATTTTCTCGCGATCTCGAGTTCTTCCATCGAATTCGGACGGTGGATCTTCTCATATGCATACGTGATCGCGCAAAGTTTCTGCTCTTTCCGGAAGGAAGACGGCAGCACCTCCGAAAGAAGCGGCAGAGCACGGTCCAGCGCACTTCCCACGATCGCACGGATAGTTCCCTGCTTTAATCCGGATGTCAGCGGATACACCGGCAGGATCGGCGAAAGGTTTCCCTCTTCCTGATGTCTCTGGTCGAAAACCGGATTCACCACCTGAAATGAGAATCCGTCACGCGTCACTTTTCCATGGAAAAAGAACTCTTGCCCGGCGATGATCTTCTTTTCGAGGTAGGGCTGGTTGAACCACACCGCTTTGATCGTGCCGGTCCCGTCCGAAAGGCTCGCAAAAATCGTCGTTCTGCCGCGGAAACGGGAAACACGGGGTTCACGCACCACCGTAGCGATGAAAGACTGTTCCTCGCCGTCGGAAAGCTGGTTCAGCGGAACACATTCCGACCAGTCGTCATAACGTCTCGGGAAAAAAGTCAGAAGGTCATATACCCGGTAGATGCCTAGTTTTTCGAGCTGTTTGGCACGTTTCTCACCGACTTTCGGAAGAAACTGGACCGGTGTAGAAAGATCGAGCATGGCCATATCACACCTTCTTGCCGGTACGTCCGGTCTTCTTCGATTCCGTCTTTTTGACAGCCACACCTTGCTTCGGGCAGATATCCGAAAGCGTGCAAGCATCGCACTTCGGTGCGCGTGCCGTACATACGGCCCGTCCATGATCGACCATTCTATGTCCGAAAGGCGCCCACTCTTCTTTAGGAAGCACCTTCATCAGTTCTTTTTCAATTACAGCAGGATTCTTTCCGGAAGAAAGACCCAGACGCCCCGATACACGCATGCAGTGTGTGTCGACCACGATTGCCGGAATACCGAATAATTCCGACACCAGAAGGTTCGCCACTTTCCTTCCTACACCCGGGAACTGCTCAAGTTCATCAGCACTCTTCGGCATCTCGCCGTGATATTTCTCTTTCAGGAGTACAGCACTATCATAGAGATACGCGGATTTCGTTTTCCAGAAACCGCAGGGTTTGATGATCTCTCCGATCTTTTCTTTTCCTGCAAGGATCATGTCCTCATATCCCGGACACTCCGCAAAAAGCACTTGGCTGACCTGATTTACGCGCACATCCGTGCACTGCGCCGACAATACCGCGCGGCACAGCAAGTGAAAAGGATCTTCATCGATATCCAGTGTGCACTCCGTTTCGGGATAAAGTTGGTGGAGTTTATCCAGTATTTCGCGCGTACGGCGGGATGTACTCATTTTCCCTCCTTGAAGCGGTAATCCTTCAAAGTATAGATAAACTTGGCGCCTCCGAGATCCGTACCATTTTCTGCCCAGATCTTTTCACCATGCGCCTGGATGATCTCACGGCAGATATAAAGACCAAGTCCGAAGCCGCTCTCCGTACGGGATGGATCCACTTTATAGAAACTCTCGAATACTCTCTCCAGTTTGTCTTCCGGAATACCGGTACCGGAGTCTTCGAGGGAAACATAGACCTTGCCTTCGCTTTCAGAAACTTTGGTCGAGATCAAGATCTCACCATCAACAGGTGTAAACTTCACCGCATTGGTAAGAAGATTATAGAAAACGCGGTACAGAGCCTGCGACTCGCCATAGACGAGCATTTCTTCCTCGGCATTTGTGCCAAGATCGACGGTCACGCTGATATTCTTGTCGGAAAGCAGATTCTCAATATTTCTGACTGCATCACGCACCATATCGTTAATATCGAATTCTTCCATATTCTCCGGATCGACCTGACTCAGAGAGGAAGCTTCGGTCATGGAAGTGATCAGGCGCTGGATACGGTTTACTTCTGTCTGGATAATATCCATATACTTCGGATAGCTTTCCGGCGGAATCGTTCCATCAGAGATCGCAGTCAGGAAGCCCTTAATGGAAGTAAGCGGCGTACGAAGGTCGTGCGCAATACTGGAAATAAAGACTTTACGGTCCTGTTCCTGACGTTCCAGTCTCTCGATCATATCATTTACCGTCGATACCATGTTCGTGATCTCATCCGTCAACATGTATTTCAACGTGGATTGTTTTCGCAGTCCCGGAATGTCAACACGAACGGAAAGATCGCCCTTTGTCACCTGCGTAGCAGCATCGGAAAGAGCACGCAACGGTTTGATCAAAGAACGTGCCATCAGCGAGAAGAATAAAAGAGCCATGGAAAAAGAAACCAGGATCGGCAGAGCCAGACCATTGGACAGTCTCCAGAATACCTCTTCTTCAACATTGATCGTAGAAAGAAGGAGCACGTATACATCCGGAACGGAAGTCTGATGAATGACCATGACCGAGACACTTCTTGCACTGGCAAAAATACCGTTGCTGGATTCCATCGAAATACTCTTACCCATATTCCGCATCAGTGTGTCCATGATGCCGGTAGAAAGGTAGATTCTGTCATTGGCCTTATGCAGATCGTCTCTGACAAAACCGGGGATGGATGTGGAATAAGCGATCATTCCGTTTCCGCGGCAGAACCACACGGAACAATCTTCGGTACGTGCAATCGTATTGACGAAAGCCTGTACAGCAGAATCCGTGACACTTGGATCATTCTCCAGAGAGTCATAGGTCATCGCGATCGATTCTGCCTGTATGGCCAGTTTGTCTTTTCTTTCAGCAACAAGGCTGGATGTGGAGTTACGGTAAAAGACCATGATCAGCACGAAAAAAACCAGAATCGTACCCACTGCCAAAGACAGTGTGGTACGAAACAACACGGACTGGGATTTTTTTGCCGGATCACTCATCTTTACTCCCCCAATGCGTGATTACGCGTTGGCAGAGGTTTCAAACTTATAGCCTACGCCCCAGACGGTACGGATTTCCCAGTTGACCTTCACATTCGGTCTTTCCAGTTTCTCACGGATACGCTTGATATGTACGTCTACTGTACGGGACTCTCCGTAGAAATCATAGCCCCATACATTCTCGAGGAGCTGTTCACGGGTAAATACGCGATTCGGATGAGATGCCAGGAAGAACAGAAGTTCCAGTTCCTTCGGCGGGATATCGATTTCTTTGCCATCTACGGTAACCACGTATCTGGCCATATCTACTGTAAATCCATCGTAAGAGATAACTTCATTCTTTTCCGGATTATCGTTTCCTGCTGTTGTCGTCGTTTCTCTCTTCTCTGTACGACGAAGGACTGCTTTTACGCGGGCCAGAAGCTCCTTCGGCTCAAATGGCTTCTGTACATAGTCATCTGCACCAAGTTCCAGACCAACGACCTTATCCAGTGTATCTGTACGGGCAGTGAGCATAATGATCGGTACTTCGGATGTCTTCCGGATCTCACGACAGATGTCATATCCATCCTTACCTGGAAGCATCAGGTCGAGAACGACCAGATCCGGCTGGGAAGTCTGGAATGTCTCCAGAGCTTTGTCACCGGAAAGGCAACTGATGACTGCAAAGCCATCTTTATCAAAGTAGATGCGCAAGACTTCTACAATATTCGGATCATCATCGACAACGAGTACCTTCTTCATGTTACAACCCCTTCTTCTCCGTAGTTTTCGCCATCTCGGCAATCATTGTGTTAAACGATTCGACATCCTTAAACTCCTTATATACAGAAGCAAAACGCACGTACGCTACGTCGTCGATCGTCTTCAACTGTTCCATAACAAGTTCGCCGATCTCGGTCGTCGAGATCTCCCGCTTGGCGCTGTTTGCGATCTGTGATTCAACATAACCGACCACGCCCATCAGCTGATCGAGCGATACCGGTCTTTTCTCACATGCACGGAGAAGTCCGCCAAGTAACTTCTCCTGACTGTAAACTTGTCTCGTACTGTCTTTCTTCACGACCAGAAGAGGATTCATCTCCACCTTCTCGTACGTGGTAAAACGTGTAGAGCAAGATAAACACTCACGCCTGCGGCGGATGGAAGATCCATCCTCCGCAGGCCGTGAATCAATTACTTTATCTTCAAGATGTCCGCAATAAGGGCATTTCATAGTGTATTACTCATCCAGGTTATCATTATCGCTTAAGAACCACGGAAGGATTCTCTTCTTCTCCGGTTTCGCTGCAGGAGCCTCGCCTGCCTTCGGAGCAGCTGGAGCAGCCTGCTGTGGACGTACCTGAGGTACTACGTTCGGCTGAGGTCTTCCACCCTGCTGTACCGGTGCAGCCGGAGCAGCTGGTGCAGCCGGAGCCTGCGGAATCGGATTACTGTATGTTGTCGCCTGCGGACGTGCGGCCGGAGCAACTGGTGCTACTGGAGCAACCGGAGCCGGTGCCGGCTGAGCTTTTGGAGCATATACTCTCGTCGGAGCTTCCTCTGTCTTTGCCGGTTCTGGATCACCAAACAGGAACTGCGGGATATCCGCCTTCGGAGCCGGTGCCGGAGCTACCGGTGCAGGAGCCGGCTTTTCAAAAGCAGACTGGGAAACCGGTGAGATCGGAGAAATCGGACGAGATGTAGAAGCAGAAGGTGTTGCCTGGCCGATGATGGTCGGATTCTGCTTGGAGATGATGGACGTTGCCGGACGGAAAGCCGCGGAAGCGTTCTCTGTATTCTCAAAGCCGGAAGCGATAACGGTGATCATGATCTCGTCTTCGAGTGTCGGGTCTGTAACTGCACCAACGATGATGTCTGCATCGCCGGCTACTGCATCTCTAACAACGGAAGCGGCTACATCGATTTCGTGGAGCTTCATGTTGCGTGAACCGGTAAAGTTGATGATAACGCCTCTTGCGCCCTCGATCGTTGTGTCAAGGAGCGGGCTGTTGATTGCCTGCTTCACAGCGGCAGACGCTCTGCCCTCACCGGAAGCACGACCGATACCCATATGGCAGATACCGGCGTTCGTCATGATACGACGTACGTCAGCAAGGTCGAGGTTGATGAGTCCAGGAATAGCAACGAGGTCGGAAATACCGGCAACACCGAACTTCAGTACCTGGTCAGCCATATTAAATGCATCATCAATGGAAGTATCTTCATCAGTAATGTCGAGGAGCTTGTCGTTGGCAACAACGATAAGGGAGTCAACGTACTTCTCGATCTCGCGGATACCACGTTCTGCGTTCATTGCACGACGCGGGCCTTCAAAACGGAACGGTCTGGTTACTACTGCAACTGTCAGGATACCGAGTTCACGAGCGATCTGGGCAACTACCGGAGCAGCACCTGTTCCTGTACCACCGCCCATACCGGCTGTGATGAACAACATATCCGTACCGCGGATCGCCTGAGCGATCTCATCTTTACTTTCTTCAGCAGCTTTCTCGCCAACCGTCGGGTCTGCGCCGCAGCCAAGACCTCTTGTGATCTTCTCACCGATCTGGATGGAGATCTGAGCCTTCGATCTTGCCAGAGCCTGATGATCTGTATTGATAGAGATAAAATCGATTCCCTGAACCGAACTCTCGATCATACGATCGACAGCGTTACATCCACCACCGCCTACACCAATTACCTTGATGGCTGCAAATGGTTCGTCTTCCATAGAATATCCAAGCTTAAAATCTGACATAACCGAATCTTCCTCCGTTAGCTTTATATAAAAGATATATCCGCATAAATAATTAAGCCTATTTAGCTATCTTTAACAATTCTACACTAAATGTTGGGGTCAAGCAATAGAGCATACTAACTCTCGAAATTCTTGTTACAGTTAGATTACTGCGGTTTTGCGGGGAAGTTTTCTAAGTATTTCTCCCCCAAAATGTAGTGTGACTTTCAGCGAAGGATGTAGTTGTTGCCGGTCATGTCCAGCAATTCGCCCGTTTTTTCCTCGAAATAGCCTGAAACAATGGCATATCGGAGCCATTGCATATCATCCGAGATCGTAGTCATGGAACCGACTTTAACTGTAACAGTTTTCTCTCGGTTAGGGATCTTCACTTCAATAAAGGATGTCATATTCTCGCAATACCTGATGCAGACGATATTGGCAAGAAAGTCAAAAGTATCGTCCTCGGTCTTGTCGATGCTGTCTGCGCCAAGGATCGCGCCCAGGATGGAAAGGGAGATCTCATAACCCTCATCCGACGTCATATCCAGTGGTTTTCCAAGTTGCGCGGATCTTACAGGAAGGCCGCGAAGTTCCGGAACGCCCTCCGGGACATCGCCCTGACAGATCTCCAGCACCGCTCCGTCTTCCGCAATCACGGCATATCCGTCCGGGATCGCAACGTAAGCGACTTTTTTTCTTTCTGTAATCGTTATGTAAACATTCCCTGGAAAACTGGGCACAATACTGACGTTCTGGATATACGATCTCTCGGATTTCAGCTTCTCTTCGAGATTTCCATAGTGCATCGTCACGATTGATTTCAAAGATCCGCCGATATGCGAGATCAGGTGCTCATCTTTATGGATATCCAGGATTGAAAGAATCTCCTCTGTTGTCACCTTCTCATTTCCGGAAATCTCAATATTCTGGATATGGAATCCGGGCAGGAAGCAGAACAGCATGACGACTGTGAAGAGAATCACAAGAAAAACCACCCAGAGCACTGCTTTCAGGGAAAACTTCACATGAGAGCGTCTCTGCTTCTCGCGGGCATGAGAATCCGTACCGCGTTCCTGATCGGCGGTATCGTTCTCTTCCGGTTCAGCCTCGGGCTTCTCCGGGACCTCGTCTTCGAGCAGTATTTTCGGTTTTCTGACTTCATCACTTGGCAAGTGCATGTACCTCGTCACATATTCTGGCGGCTGCATCATAAATCGCCAGAGAAAGCGTCTTTTCACGCATTTCCTTTAGTTTAGCCTTATCCGAAAGCAGCCCGTTCACAATGCCGGGGAGATTTTCTTTCGCCTCATTGTCCGGCAGCAATATGCCTGCGCCGATCTCCGAAAAGGCCTTGGCATTAAAGGTCTGGTGATCCTGCGCAGCATACGGATAGGGAATCAGCACAGACGGCACACCGACCGCCTGGATCTCCGCGCAGCTGATCGCTCCGGCACGGCCGATAAAGAGGTCCGCTGCCGCCATATACACTTCCGGATCCTGAATGTACTCAAATACCGAGATCGACGAAGGCCAATCCTTCGCCTGTTCAGAAACTTCTTTATAGCGCTGTTTTCCTACGCTCAGGATGATCTTCACGTTAGGATCCTTACATTGTCTGGCAAACTCCACGATCGATTCATTGACGGTCTTCGCACCCAGACTTCCTCCCATGGCCAGGATCAGGAACGTTTCCTCGGAAAGTCCGAGTTTTTCTCTGCATTTCGTTCTTTCTACGTCGCCAAAAGCACTTCTGATCGGGTTTCCCGTGAAGACGATCTTGGCTTTTTTGTTAAAGTAATGCTCCATGTCATGGAAACTGGTGCAGACGGTGCCTGCATAACGGGACATCAGACGGTTCGATCTTCCCGGAAAAGCATTCTGTTCATGAAGAAGAATAGGCACTTTCTCCTTATGCGCCGCGGCAATAAGCGGGCTGCATACAAAACCGCCTGTTCCGACGACCACATCCGGCTTCTGCTCGCGCAAAAGTGCACGGCACATTTTTCTTCCGGCCAGGAATTCTTTGAATGCCCGGAATGTTTTCTTCGACAGTTTCATCGGAAGCTGGGAGGCACGGATCACGTGGAACGGATACCCCATCGAAGGGATGATCTGGGACTCCAGTCCTTTTTCCGTACCACAAAAAAGCACTTCCGTCTTTTCGTCTTGTTTCTTCAGTTCATCGGCGATTGCCACAGCGGGATGAATATGTCCGCTCGTTCCACCGCCTGCAAGGATCACTTTCATGTTATACCACCAATTTCATTGTTTTTCTCTTTGTTCCGGATCTCGACACCGAAAGGATGATTCCTACGGCGATCATAAAGAAGAAGTTTGCCGTACCGCCGAAGCTGAAAAACGGCAGGGTAATACCTGTTGGAGGGATCGCGCCGATGTCTACGGCGACATTGAGGAATGCCTGCAGCGTGATAAGGCTCGTATAGCCGGCCGTCAGCACACGGCTGAAAAGGCTGCTCGCCCGCCAGGATACATAGAACCCGCCGATCATGAACAGCCAGAACAGGATCAGGACACTGACTCCTCCCACAAAACCCAATTCTTCACATATGATGGAATACACATAGTCGTTATGTGCTTCCGGAAGATACATATATTTCTGACGGCTGTTTCCGAAACCAACGCCTTTCAAGCCACCGGAACCTACCGCAATAATGGATTGGTTGCTCTGGTATGTCTCGTCTTCATCCGCCTTTTCTTCTCCCTCCTCCTCATCACTGTTCATGGTGGAGAAGATATTGAGACGCGTCACCACGTGCTCGAAGTTCTTCTGGATCTTCTCTCTCTGCGCAGAAGAAAGCGTCAGATAGAATCCGCCCAGGCCGATGATACCAATCGCCAGAAGAAGGGCGCCTCCACGGAGCCAGGAACGGAACGGGATTCCGCAGCAAAGGAAGCTGACGAAAGAGACCGCACAAAGGATCAGGAAGCACGACATATGCGGCTGTGCCAGAACGATGCCAAGTACGACAAGAATGCACATGCCGGGGAAGGTAATGTCCACTACTGCATCGATCGTGGACTGGGAGAAGGTCTTCTTCGCAACGAGTTTCCCCTTCTTTCTAAGCCTTTGGATACCGGAACGGTACCCCGCAATAAAGAAGACTATGGCAATCTTGATCAGCTCCGATGTCTGGAACGACGTACCGCCGATAAAGACCCAGCGGCGCGCACCATTCACGATCTCACCTTTCACCATCGTCCAGACCGCCACACCGAGTGCGACAAAAAAGACCAGTATGGTGAATGGCCAGAAGTCGAATTTCTTGATCGGAAGAAAAGCGATCACGGCCGCCACAACAAAGCCCGCCAGCAGGAATTTGCCCTGACGGATAACGTAATACATGGAATTGCCCTGTGAAGTGTACGCCTTCGGCATACTTGCTGAAAAGAGCATCAGGATACCGAAAGCCATCATGACGAGGACCAGGATAACGATCCCCAGATTCAAACGGAAAGGTGCATATACGTCCAACGATTTGATTTTACCATCTTCATTAAAATCCACATTCTCGGATATCAGATGTTTCATCTTTTTGGACATGTCAGCACTCCCCCTCCTTGAATATTGAAGCATACTCTTCCGAAATTGTATACATTTCGAACGAGTGGGAGGCCTTCAGGAGAACAAAATCTCCAGGTTTTACAATCTCACGGAGACGATTTACGATCTCCTCTTTATCTTTGCACAAGAACACCGGCAAAGATGGATCTACAGAAGCGACGCCTTCTTTAACCTTTTCCTTGTAGTCACCAATTACGAATAGGCCGTCAAGTTTCTCCAATGCCGCATGTGCACCGATCTCGAAGTGCTTCTCCTCAGATACTTCGCCCAGTTCCAGCATGTCGCCTATGCAGGCAAAAGCTCTAGCGCTTCCGGCCAGACGGCGGATCGAGGTCATCGCCGAGCTCATTGACTCTGGACCGGCGTTATAGGCATCATCCAGGAAGTGCACACCTGCTTCATCTTTCAGCTTTTCGCGATGTCCGATCTGGCTGAAAGAAGCGATACCTTCCGCCAGCTTATCCGGGGAAAGATGGAGATACAGGCCGCACAGGAATCCGACCAGGGCATTACCCACATGGTGGATACCGATAACGGAGATGGCAAGCGTTTTCTTGATCCTCTCCTCGAAACCAGCCTCAACCTGGAAACAGATCTTCCCATCCTGGAAAGTCATTTCACTGGAAGCCGCCGAACCGCAGGCTCCTTCCGGAATCGGGGCGCCTTCTGCCGAAACATAAGCGATCTTCACATCTTTCCGGATCCAGTTCTTTTCACGGGCCATAGCAAGCATCTTGTCTGCTGCCGGGATGATCAGTAGTCCGCCTTCCTTGAGCCCTTCCAGAATCTCAAGTTTTGCTTTCAGGATTTCTTCCCGGGAGCCCAGGCGCTCCAGATGTGCGACACCGATATTGGTGATCACGGCAATATCGGGGAGCGCGATATGTGTCAATTCGGAAATCTCACCACGCAGGCGCATACCCATCTCGAGCACGACGATCTCAGAATCTTCCGGTGCGGCAAGGATCGTCTTGGAAAGACCGATCTCATTGTTATCATTATTCTTCGTTGCATATACTTTTTTACATGCAGAGAGAGCACTGGCGACCATTTCACGGGTCGAGGTCTTGCCTACACTGCCCGTTACCGCGACAACCAGGAAGTTCTGGCGCTTTCTGTAGAAAGACGCAATCTTCTCCAGCGCGATCTTCGTATCTTCGACAAGGATCGTCGGCACACCCTGCACCGCACACTCTTCTTTCGAGAGTACCAGCACGCTTGCTCCGGCATCTACCGCCTTTTGCGCATAGTTGTTTCCATCGAAGTTTTCACCGATCAGGGCAAGGAAAAGATCTCCTTCTTTGATCGTTCTCGTATCCGTAGAGATATCGTTCACTGAAAAGGCTGCGAGATCTCCGCCGTTTTCAGATGGAGCAAAAAGAAGTTTTCCTTCTGTTGCTTCCAGTAATTCCTGTAATGTAAATCTTGCCATTAATACTTTTCTGCCTTTCTTTTTTCCGCCAGTTCATGTATCGCTTCTTTCGCTTCATCGGCATCCACAAACGGGAAGATCTGCTTGTTGATCTCCATCGTACGCTCATGTCCCTTTCCTGCGATCACGACAAAATCATCCGGACCTGCCATCTCCAGTGCTTTTGCAATGGCAGCACGACGATCCTCGATGACTTCATACTGTGCATTTTCCACCTTGGATATACCTTCCTTGATCAGTACAAGGATACTCTCAAACTTCTCACTTCGGGAATTATCGGTCGTCACGATCGAGTAATCGCTGTATCGAGCCGACATTTCGCCCATGCCGGAACGGCGGTACTGCGAACGGTCGCCACCGCAGCCAAACACGGTAATGAGTCTGCCCTTGCAGAACGGACGAAGCGAAGAAAGAAGCACGCGCAGGCTGTCGCCGTTATGCGCGTAGTCCACATACACGTGAAGACCCAGTTCATTATGGATCTTCTCCATTCTGCCCGGCACATACACTTTGGAAATACCTTCTACGATACCTTTCTCGGAGATACCGCAGAGATATGCCACGGACGCCGCACAAAGCGCATTGTCCACGTTAAAGTCGCAGAGCAGCGGTACATAGATCGGGAAAGAACCGGTCGGATGAACAAAAGTAAACTGCATACCCGGGACGCCATTCTTCGTCACCGCCTTGATATCTTTCGCCATGAAATCCGCATCCTGCGACATGGAATATGTAAAGACTTTGCAGTGCTCTTGCGCGTGATTGAGCACTTCGTCCAGTCGTCTCGTATTCTTATTGATGAGCACCATCTCACAATCAGCAAACAGCATCATCTTACAAGCAAAGTACTCTTCTTCATCCGCGTGTTCACCGGTCATGATGTGATCGAGGAAGAAATTCGTAAACACGCCAACCTTGAACTTCACGCCCTGCGTACGGTGATACTTCAATCCCAGTGAAGAAACTTCCATGACGCAGCTGTTGACGTCATTCTTTCTCATCCGAGAAAGAAGTTCCTGGAATTCCCATGCTTCCGGTGTCGTATGCTCCGACCATTCGACTTCCACATTTCCGATCTTATTCTCCACCGAACCGATCAGGCCGCAATGGCGGTCATCACTTTCAAATACCGATTGGATCAGGTAGGTGGATGTGGTCTTTCCTTTCGTTCCCGTAAGACCGATCATTTCCATGTCTTTCGCAGGATGTCCGAAATATGTAGCCGAAAGCACAGGATATGCTGCTCTGGTGTCCGGGACAGATACAACACAGATGCCCTTTTCCGCAGAAAGAGATTCCAGCGTCTCCTTCGGACAGACCTGCTGGCCGTCCTCGGTAATGATCAGGACCGCTCCCTGCTCTATAGCATTTTCAATATATTTATGTCCATCCGCTTTGGATCCGGATATGCATAGAAAAGCACTTTTCTCTTTTACGCTTCTTGAATTGAGATAGATCCGCTCCACTTCAACAGAGAGATCCCCGGATATCAACGTATATGAAGTTTCCGCCAAAAGATCGCATGCTTTCATGATTGTTCCCCCTCTTTTACTTCAAATTCAAATAGATCACTGTGCCATACGGAACCCGCTTGGGTGGCGGAGCCGTAGTTTCTGTTGTCTCCGAATTCTCTCCGCCTTCGTTCGTCTCTCCACTTGACGATTCACCCGGTTCTGTTCCTTCTGTTTCACCAGAAGATGTTTCTTCAGGAGCATTTGTCGTGCTTTCCGTGATTCCGCCTTCTTCCGCTGTTTCACCTGTTTCCGACGTGGTATCTCCTGTCTCCTCTGTCGAACCGCTCTCGCCATCCGGCGAAGGTGTAGGCGTAGGTGTCGTCTCCTCTTCTCCGATCGTTGTTTTCGGACTCTGGGAAACGACATTTCCTTCCAGGTTTGCTTTTTCGTCGTCCACGATGATATTCAAGCCATACTGCGACGCCATGCGCTGGCTCTCGATCAGGCTCATACCTTCAAAGTTCGGAATTACGGTCGTCGTCATATCAGACTCGGAAACCTCTCCCGGATAAAGGATGATCTGTGATTTCTTTGCCACTGCTTCCACACCGCCATAGTACTCTGTACCCACGATCGTATCCGCAGTCATCGTGCCAAATCCATCCACTACCTCAAATCCCTCGTCCATCAGGATCTTCTTGGCTTCCGAATACTTCTTTCCAATCACATCCGGCACTTCATGAAGAACAGTCAGATTCTTATATTCTTTTTCAGAAAGACGTCTCTGGATACCCATGTAATCCAGTGTGCCTTCCACAACGCGCGCCGCCACTTTTGCCGCAGCACTTGAACTCAATTCTTTATCTTCCGGTTTATTTATGATCACGAGGACGGCGATCTGCGGATCATAAGACGGAGCATGACAGCAGAAAGAAAGAACGTGCAAACCGGCTTCATCACCCGTCTCAATAGTAGATGTACTTGTCTTTCCGGCTACATAATAACCCGGAACATAACCTGCCGCACCGGTACCCTCTTTAACAACGTCTTCCAGCAAAGAACGGACACGCCTTGTGGTATCTTCCGAGAACACGGTACGGATCTTTTCTGTTGAATACTCGCGGATGATATTTCCGTCTGCATCCACAAGGCGGGATGCCACACGAGGCCGGATCAAAGATCCACCGTTAACCAATGCGGAATAGGCCGTGATCAGCTGAAGCGGCGTTACGGTAGAAGACTCACCGAAAGAAAGCGTAGCCAGGTCAACTTCTGTCGGATGGGCATGGAAGATACCTTTACTTTCACCGGGAAGATCTACGCCGGTCACATCGTAGAATCCGCAATTGCGGATATAGTCATAGTATCTGTCGAGTTTGATCCTCTGTGCCAGCTGTACGAAGATTGGGTTGCAGGAACGCTCAAAAGCAAGCCGCAACGTCTCCTCGCCGTGGTTTCCGTCTTTCTCACTCCAACAGGAGATCGTATCCACAGACGTGATCTTGATCGGCGAGTCGCTGAAAACCTCATCCTCATAAGTCAGATTCAGTTCCAGAGCCATCGCTGTAGTCAAAGACTTCATGGTCGAACCCGGCTCGTAAGTATCCGAGATACAGCGGTTTCTCCAGATACTGCTCATCAGGAACTCGGCCCGCTTATTCGAATCCATGGAATTCCATTTCTCATCACTGACCGAGTCCGGTTTTTCACGTACTGCGTTCAGATTGTAGTCCGGAATAGAGACCATCGCTTTGATCTCACCAGTAAAAGGATCCATGACGATACAAGTCACACCTTCACGCGGAGCATACTGCTCATAAGCATCACGGCAGGCTTCTTCTGCGATCCTCTGGATATTCATATCAAGTGAAAGCTGGACATTATAGCCGTCTACGGCTTCAATCGATGTCGGCGCAGAATACGGAAGTGCACTCTGATAATAGTTGTCCACCTCTGCGTAGATATAGCCTTTGGTGCCGGTCAGTTCTTCATCGTAATAACCTTCGATACCGGACTGTCCGACAAGGGTATTGTCACGCTGGTCGGCAAATCCGATGACCTGCGCGGCCAGATTGTCGTATGTATAGTAACGTTTCGGGACAGTATCGATCTTAATGCCGCCGATGCTGTTCTCGGAAATGTAGGCAGAGAGTTCTTTCTTTTGCTCCAGACTGACTTTTTTGATGACCTGGATGTACTTCGCCTCAGTATCCGCAAGCCATTCGAGCATCTTATCGTGATCTGCTCCGACTATCTCGGCAAAAGCACTGGCGATCTGTTCTGCGGTCAGTCCGTTCTTTCTTGTCTTCTGTGACTTCAGGACATCAGACGGAGTCATACCGATCGTATACTCATATGTCGTACTGGCCAGGATATTCCCGTTGCAATCGAGGATGTCGCCACGTGTCGGCACATCTTCGTTCCGCTTCCAGTGCTTGTCGGAAGCCAGCATCGAGTATTCTTCGTAGTGTGTGATCTGGATGTCATATTGCTTGTAGAGCAGATAGATCATGCCGACCGTTAAAATCAAAAAAACAGCCCCAAGTACGATCCTTCCGCCGATCCGGAAACCGAGCTGGTCTTCATACTGGACACTTTTCTTCTCTTCGGGTTTTGTCTCTTCCGGTTTTTCTTCCTGAGGCTTCTCTTTCTTCAGTGCTTTTTTGCGAGATGTCTCTTTTCGGAACGCCATATTCGGTTCGGCCTTCCGTCCTTGTATCTTTTTTCGGGTCTCACTCTCCTCAGGAGATCCCGGTCTGCGTTTCTTGTTCTGAGACATGGCTACAGAGCACTCCTATACTTCACGTATTCTCATGCATCTTTTTCTGCATAATACTTAGCCAGATCTTTCTTGGCCTCTTCCAGCATTTCTTCCGTTACGCCATGCGAGTTGTAAGACAGACTGGTTGCCATATGGTCTCTGTTCGGAATGGCAACATTCTCCACCTGCTTAAAGCTCGGAATGACCATACCCAGACGAAGGCTCGCCTGTGTACGGATATACTCCAGATCCGCACTTCCGGAAAGGCTCTCTTTCATCTGGCTCGTTTCCTGGTGCATTCTGTTGATCTGGCGTTCCAGCTTATTGTTTGCAAAATTGATCGATGCAATCTGCGATTCATTATACACTAACAATCCCAAAACGGCAGTAACCGTTATAATTGCCAAAGCAATAAAGAAGAAATCGCGAAAACGCTTTACTGACTCCAGGAAATTCTTCTGGCGATAGTAATGCATCGCCTCATCCACTTTCTGCTTGTTCTCTTTCTGGATGCGCTTCTTGCGTTCCTGCTCTACCTTCGGGTTATGGAAAGACATGCCATCAAGCTGGCTCATATAGCGTTCCAGCTGCAGATCGTCAAAAGCATTTTTGTTCAGACCGACATTGCCCTCGGTACCTGCCTCGAAGGTTCTATCAATATACTCTTTTCTTCTTGTTTTTACTGCCAACGCCATACTTTCTCATTCCTTTCAAACACCCTTAGCTTCGCACAACCGGAGCGTTTATTTTCCATAGCCTCTTTCTTTGAAGCAACGATCGGTTTGGTATTGACCTGCTTTCCCATCGCTTCTTTCCCGCAGACACATACCGGAAACTCTCTCGGACACGTGCACGGATTTTCAAGCTTTCGGAAAGCTTCCTTTACCAGTCTGTCTTCCAGCGAGTGGAAGGAGATCACGGCAAACCGTCCATTCTGCTTCAGTTTTGACGGAACCACCTCCAAGAGTTTCGAGACCGATGCCAATTCGTTATTGACCTCGATCCGGATGGCCTGGAAGCATCGCCTTGCGGGATGCTGATCCTCTTTTCGGGCTTTGAACGGCATCGCATTCTTAATGATCTCTGCCAGTTCTGTCGTGGAGCGGATCGGTCCGTTCTTCCGCTCAGAAACGATGGCCGATGCGATCCTTCCTGCGTATCTTTCTTCTCCATAGTCACGGAAGATCCTGGCCAAATCTGCTTCTTTGTACTCATTGACCACGGTCTCCGCCGAGAGCGCCTGTTCACCGTTCATTCTCATATCAAGAGGTCCCTCCTGCATGTATGAGAATCCACGGTCCGGCGTATCGATCTGATGGGAGGACACCCCAAGATCCGCAAGAACTCCGTCTACTTTTTCAATGTTCAACTCTTCGAGTACCTCTCCGAATCTGGAAAAATCGGATTTAACCAGTACCCACTTCTCTTGTGCACCCATCGCTGCCCGTCTTTTTTCACAAGCCGCGAGTGCTTCGTCATCCTTGTCCAGCGAGATCAATCTCCCGCCTTCGCCCAATCTTTCTACTATCCCCGAACTGTGTCCGCCGCCACCGGCAGTACAGTCCACATATATACCGTCTTTCTTTATGGCAAGGCCTTCCATACACTCCAGGAAAAGGACTGGCAGGTGATGAAAATTACAATCCTGTGATTCCATATCCTTCAATGTCGATACGCTGATTCTCAGGATCGGCATTCTCCTCGTCATAGAACTTCTTCGTGCAGATCTCCAGCGCATCCTTATCTGTCTGATAGATACATACCTCTTCAGACGGATTTGCACTGATACGGCTCCAAAGTTCAGAACTGACGGAAATACGGCCTTGTCCGTCAAGATCACACTCCAGTGCCTCACCGACGATTTGTCTTCTTGCGTGGCGGATCTTCGGATCAGTCATCGGGATCTTTGCAAACTGCTCCACGATATGCTCGAAACGCTCTTTCGCGTATACCATGAGATATCCCGGGTCCTGGCTCATTGTTACAAAAACAGGCGAACCGATCTGATCCCGGACTTTTGCCGGAATAAAGATCCTTCCTTTCGCATCCACTTTGTTAATGAACCGTGCCATGCACTCTCCTTATCTCTGAAAGTGGAAGGAAATTCACCACCATTCACCACGGCCCATGTCATTTCCACCACTTTTCACCACTCTGATGCTATTTTATATTAAATTGCGTTTAGATTTCAATAGTGTTTCGAACGTATATCTTGAAAAACACGTGTTTTACAGCAGAAAGACGAACAAACGCTCGTTTTATGAAAAACGGACAAAAAAATCCCTGTTTTCATCTCTTCCTTTCTCTTGGAAGAGGCAAAAACAGGGTTCTTCTTTTATGGATCCGGACTGGTTATCCCGGCGCGGACGATTTACGGTCCATCGAAATATTTAATATGAATCCCAGTGAAATAAAATTAACCATCATGGCCGTACCACCGTGACTTACAAACGGAAGCGGGATACCCGTGATTGGAAGAAGGCCGATACACATGCCCATGTTCTCGATAAAGTGCACCGCATAAGAACCGGTAAGACCGACAACGATATATGAATACGCCGGCCGCGCAGCTTTGGAAGCAACATAAAGGCACCGCAGCAGGAAGAAGAATGCAAGAAGAACGATTGCGGTCGTTCCGATAAAGCCCATTCGTTCAGATACTGCAGAATAGATAAAGTCAGACTGCTTTACCGGCACATTGACCAGAATGCCTGTGTGGTTTCCCGTCAAACCTCCGGACATGATCGCCTGCTTGGATTGGACAAGGTTATATTCGGACACCGGGTCAGAACCTTCGAAGATCAGGGACAGAATCCTCTTCTTCTGGTACGGGGCCAGATAGAAATTCCATACGATTGGAAGCACGCCAACTACAAAGCCGGAAATGGCAAGCAGGAAGTATCTGTACTTCAGATTCCATATAAACAGCATGCAAACGAAAGAACATACAATAACCATTGACGTACCTAAATCAGGCTGTTTCAGGATAAGAAGCATCGGCGGAGCGTAGATCAGGGCCAGATAGATCCATCCACGGATCATGGAGATCACTTTCTGTCCCATATCTTCCAATACATATGACGATATGATGACAAGTCCGATCTTCGTCAGCTCGGATGGCTGGAACGTACCCAGAAACGGAAGTCTCATCCAGGAGTCGGCACCCCACTGGTCAGCCAGCGTAAATCCGTCGATACGTACCCATACCAGTAGCAATATCGACGTACCATATAAGATCCATCCGATCATTTTCATGAACTGGGTATCCAGAAGACAGATGACCAGCGCAATCACTACACCGATCACAACCGCGACAACCTGCTTATAAAATACGCCCGGGTAATCATCAAAACCTTGGGAAAGAACAAGATTCAAAACATAAAGACCAATCGTCGTTATGGACAGGATCGGGATGACCAGCCAATAATCTACTGTACGCAGGGAATTATTGCGCAAAAACTCAATTCCGGATTTTCCCTTATCCATCGATCTCCTCTTCGTCTACATCCGAATCGTCGTCATTGGAGTCATCCTCTGACTCCTCCGGCTTTTCTTCCTCTGCTTTCTCATCGGATTCCTCAGCATCCTCCGAAGCATCCTCTTCTTCGTCTTCAAGAGTAAAGGAAGACTTAGCCAGTCTTTCTACACGATCTTCCACATCTTCGTCTTCTTCGTATTCACGAAGTCTTTCTTCCTTCTTACGGCGGGCTTCAGCCTGCATCTTTAAGTCAGCCTTGATGAATCTCTCCGGAATCGGCTTTCTCTTCCAATCCATCGCACGTCCGAAGGAAAGGAGCAGGATTCCGATAACGATCAATACGAGAGAAAGCACCTGCGAAATGCGGAGGCTGGTATTGCCGATATAAAGAGAGTCGGTACGCAGTCCTTCAATAAAGAAACGGGCGATACCGTAAAGAACAAAATACATAGCAGTGGTTGTCCATGCTCTCTTGCTCTTCTTTCTGATCACCATCAGGATGATAAAAGTCGCAAAAGTACACAGGGATTCATAGAAGAATGTCGGATGCACCGCCATTTCGGAATCCAGTTCCGGACAGTTCTTTGCCAGATATCTTGCGATCTCCGTGCTCTTCATACCCCACGGAAGAGTGGTTGTTGTACCAAATGCTTCCTGGTTGAAGAAGTTGCCCCAGCGGCCGATTGCCTGTCCCAGCGGGATATATACGATCGCAAAATCGATCATGGTAGACATCGGCACTTTCCGGATCGCACTCATGAGGTAGATTGCAAAGAGCGCACCGAGAACACCACCATAGATCGCAAGTCCGCCGCCACGGAAGTCCATAATGTTTCCCATCGTCGCTCCGAAGTCGTTCTTGACGTAGTACAGATCCCATTCACAGAAAACGTAATAGAGACGCGCGCCGAGGAAAGCCATCGGAATCGTCAGAAGGCAGTAGTCAGTAAGAAGATCCGGTGTAATGCCGAACTTTCTGCACTGCTTCAAACCAAGGAAGATACAAAGTCCTACCGCCAGAGCGATCAGCACGCCGTACCAGTAAAACTTGATACCACCGATCGTAAAGGCTACATTGTCTATGTTGAATTTCCATCCGAGTCCCGGAAAGGAAACGATTTCTTTTTCAAGTGCTACCAAAATATTCATTTTGAACCTCTTTAAAATTTATTCCACGCAATATAATATCACATATACCCTTCAAACCGAACTGTTTTTTGCCGTTTCGTATGGTATTCCCAGACTTGCTTCTGGTCTATGCTCATCTGTGTCTTCAGTTCTTCGATCGAACCAAACTGCTTTTCCGGGCGCATAAACTTCAGGAGCAGCACTGTCCCCTTTGTCCCGTAAAGCTGGAAATGCTCGTTAAAGATCATGGTCTCCGTCAGCGGCGTGTCATCGTCCTTGTTCACGGTCGGCCGCATGCCCACATTCGTCAGCCCATGGTAGAGTTTCCCATCAAAAAGATACGCCGAAGCATACACGCCGAATTTCGGGATCATTTTCTGTCTGGCAATACGGATATTTGCTGTCGGGAAACCGAGTTTT
Source organism: Clostridiales bacterium (assembly GCA_017545245.1). Lineage (GTDB taxonomy): Bacteria > Bacillota > Clostridia > Saccharofermentanales > Saccharofermentanaceae > Scatonaster. The sequence goes on along the minus strand of JAFWPB010000022.1, from coordinate 84,216 downwards.
CTTCCCAGCTGCTGGCCCTTTTCGACAATGCCGGTATAAGCCAGAGGATGGTCCAGAAGTGTTTCTACCTTCTCGACATCTCCTTCCTCGATCAGCTCCCGGATCCACGTCGACGAGATGCGCCGGCCTTCAAAAAGTTCCGGTTCAACAGACACCACTTCGATTCCGTTCTCTTCTCCCCACTTCCGAAGAAGTGCGACATCGCCTTCCCGTCCTTTTCCAAAATGGTAATCTCTTCCGACTACGACTACTTTCGCATGCATCTAGTCTTTGACGCATACGTCGAGAAAAGCACTGGCGCTCATTCCTTTTACCCTCTCGTTGAAGGGCAGTGCGAAAAGATCGTCCACGCCCCAGGCCGATACGATCCCGCATCTTTCCGGATATGTCGTGATCAGACTGTTCTGGGATTTTGAAGCAGGTGGATTATCAAAAGTCTGCACCGCCGTCCGAAGACCGAGTTCAGCTGCTTTTTCACACATCGTACTGAAGATCTTCTGGTGGCCAAGATGTACGCCATCAAAATAACCGAGCGCTACCGCGCGGTCTGCCGTCACTTCCGTCGCACTCGAAGGAGTAGAGATCAGCTGGCAATCTTTATTGATCACGCAATTCCAAACGATCATCTTTGCTCCTCCAAAACTCTTTCTTCGCGGATGATCTTCCGACCATCCTCTTCACTTACATAAATGACAGCCACAAGACGTTCCCCGCAGCAGGCAAGGACCCGCATGCCGGAAGATGTGTCCTCTATTGTCTCCATTCTATCCTTAAAGAGGGAGAAATCAAGTTTTTTGCCATTCGCCATATCCCTGGCTTCTTTCTCATCGACCTCGATCCTTGGCACGGAAGAGAAAGCTGAACTTTCCGGAAGGAAAAAGGAATAATCACCGTTTCCGCTCATTTCTTCCACTTTCTCTAATGTATAGGCGCACGAAAGCTCATATTTTCCGCTCTTTAGTCTTCGCAGGCTTTCGCAAAAAGCACCGTAGCCGAGTTTTTCGCCGATATCTTCACAAAGCGAACGGATATATGTACCTTTCGAGCAATCCACAGTCATGTCCACACGGACCGTTCCGAGATCTTCCCAGATACGATGGATATCGATCCCGTAGATCGTCACTTTCCGGCTTTTCATCTCGATTTCTTCGCCTTTTCTGGCATAATCGTACGCCGGCCGCCCATTGATCTTGATTGCCGAATAGACCGACGGGATCTGCGTAATCTCGCCAATCATGGAATTTACGGCTTCGCGGATCTTTGCCCCGTCATCCTGAAGAAGCATACGGATCTCTTCTTCTGTCGGTTTCTTTCCGCCGATCACCTCTCCGTCAATATCTCCGGTTGAGGTCTTCGTCCCCAGGACCATGGTCGCGCGGTACGTCTTTCCGAAGCTTTCCATATAACGCAAAACACGGGTCGCCCGTCCGACGGCAATCGTCAGGAGGCCCGTGGCAAAAGGATCAAGCGTCCCCGCATGTCCGACTTTTTTCACATGAAGAAACCGCCGCACCTGTGCTACGACAGAAAACGACGTAATACCGGCCGGCTTATCGATCAGGAGAATACCACTTGGAAGAGTCTGCTCACTCATTGCTTCTCCAGAAAAGCCGTAGCCTTAGAAACGATTTCAGAAAGGAAATCATCGATGCTTACATTTCTGCCTGTAAAGCCCGAAGCGCGGTGATGTCCGCCGCCACCCATTTCCTGGGCAAAAGCAGCGGCGTCGAATCCGACTTTGCTGCGGCAGTTTACCCGGATCGTTCCGTCTTCACACTCGCGTACTGCAAAAGCTGCGAGCACGGTATCAATGTCGCGAAGAAGATTGGCAATACCATCTGCCGCTCCCTCCGGAGCGCCTGTTTCTTCCACCATTGCCAGAGTGATCTTCGTGATCGCTATTTTTCCATCATCAAAGAGCTGCATATTGGAAAGCGCCTGTCCCTGAAGGAGGACTTTTCCTTTACTGGACTCATCAAATAGATGATAGGCATTATCCGTAACATTGGCGCCCAGTTCCAGAAGATCTGCGGCAACGCGGAATGTCTTCGCACTGGTATTCTCGAAAGAGAACTTGCCGGAATCCGACTGGATGCCCACCATCATGAAATTGGCGGCCATTTCATCGAGAAGCATCTTCCCGCTCAGGAGTTCCAGTTCGCGCAAGAACGCATAGACCAGCTCGGAAGCCGAAGCCGACGTCGGATCAACATATGCCAGTGCTTTTTCCGTATTGGAAGAAACGTGATGGTCGATCACGATCTTCATCTGCGCATACTCAAAAAGCGCTTCACATCCGCCCATGCGGTGACCTTCGGAGCAGTCGGTAGCAAATGCCAGCCCCTGAAGGGCTTTCATCTCTTCCATGTTTTCTTCCGTCACGATCTGGTACAGATCCTTCGGAACGTTCATGAAAGCAAGCCTTTCCGGGATCTCAACTTCCAGCATCACGCGGGCAGAATACCCGAGTTTACGAAGTCCCAGAGCCAGAGCAGAAGACGAACCGATGCAGTCGCCATCCACCCGTGCATGAGGGAAAATCTGGATCTCTTTGTTCTTTACGCAAGCAAAGCAGGCAAAAACCTGCTTCGCAAATTCACTCATTCTCGTGGGCACGCGCTTCGTCCTCCTTGATCGTCCGATCGATCAGATCCATGAGTTCCATACTCTTTTCAATTGATTCATCTAGTTTAAAATGCAGTTCCGGCGCGACACGAAGCTTGATACGCTTGGCCACTTCTCTTCTGATGAACCCGGATGCACGCTCCATCGCTTCCATGCATGCTGCTTTTTCTTCCTTGGATCCGTAGATCGAAAGATATACATTTGCATGCGTCAGGTCAGAAGACATACGTACTTCCAGAACAGACGTCATCATAGGGATACGAGGATCCTTCACTTCCGTCTGCAGAAGCCGGGAGATCACTTTCTGCATCTCATCGCCCACACGGGCGGCACGATTCTGTCTCATATTCTTATCCTTAATTATTTTCTCTTAATTTCCTGCATCTCGAAGACTTCGATGATATCGCCTTCTTCGATGTCGTTATAGTTCTCGATAGAAAGACCGCACTCATAACCGGCTGCTACTTCCTTCGCATCGTCCTTGAAACGCTTGAGGGAAGCAAGCTTGCCCTGATGTACAACGATACCATTTCTAACGATACGTACTTCAGAGGAGCGCAGGATCTTACCATCCTGAACATAGGCACCACCGATCGTACCGACAGAAGAAACCTTGAAGGTCTGACGGATCTCGACGTGACCGAGGACCACTTCTTCGAACTGCGGCTTGAGCATACCCTTCATCGCGTTCTCGATATCTTCGATCGCGTTGTAGATGACGCTGTACAGCTTGATATCTACGCCGACATTCTTAGCCTGCTCGGTAACGATTGCACTCGGACGGACATTGAAGCCGATGATAACTGCATTCGATACATCCGCCAGCGTAACATCGGACTCGGTGATCGTACCTACGCCGCCATGGATGACCTTAACACGGACTTCTTCGTTAGACAGCTTTTCCAAGGACTGGGTGACCGCCTCGACCGAACCCTGTACGTCGGCCTTGATGATAAGGTTCAGATCCTTGATCTCGCCTTCTGCCAGAACCTGAGACAAGGTCTCGAGTGTCATTCTCGAAGACTTGTGGAGCTGTTCCTCTCTCTGCTTGATCTTTCTCTTTTCAACCAGCTGACGGGCCATCTTCTCATCGGTTACCGCATAGAAGGTCTCACCTGCTTCCGGTACTTCCGGAAGACCCAGGATCTCAACCGGAACGGAAGGACCAGCCTTCTTCTGCGCCGCACCGTTCTCATCGTACATCGCACGGATGTGACCGAAGATCGGGCCGGTAACTACGGTATCGCCGGCACGGAGTGTACCACGCTGAACGAGGACGGTTGCAACCGGACCTCTGTTCTTATCCAGCTTGGCTTCGATAACTGTACCCTTTGCCTGACGCTTCGGATCTGCCTTGAGTTCCATAACATCAGCGGTAAGAAGTACCATCTCGAGTAGATCATCGATACCTTCACCGGACTTGCTGGATACCGGAACCATAATCGTGGATCCGCCCCACTCTTCTGGAAGAAGTCCCTGCGAAGAGAGTTCCTGCTTTACCTTATCCGGGTTTGCACCCACTTTATCGATCTTCGTGATCGCCACGATGATTTCTGTATTTGCCGCTCTTGCATGGTTGATCGCCTCGATCGTCTGCGGCATGACACCGTCATCAGCAGCAACGACCAGGATTGCAATATCCGTTACCTGGGCACCACGGGCACGCATCGTTGTGAACGCCTCATGACCCGGAGTATCGAGGAATGTGATCTGTCTGCCCTTGCAACGAACGGTATACGCACCGATGTGCTGGGTGATACCGCCGGCCTCGCCCTTAACAACGGAAGCGGAACGGATCTTGTCGAGGAGGGATGTTTTACCATGGTCAACGTGACCCATGACTACCACGATCGGCGGACGCGGTTTCATGTTCTCCTCGTTATCTTCGCTATCGTCAAAGAGGATATCCTCTTCTGTAACCTCAACGATTGGCTCAGTCGTGATTCCGTATTCGGAAGCAACCAGTGCCGCTGTGTCATAGTCGAGTTCCTGGTTCAAAGTAACCAGCATACCCATCATCATGAGGGTCTTAATAACATCCGCACTTCTCTTACCTAAGCCCTCGGCAAGTTCTTTTACCGTAATAAACGGAGGAAGCTCAACATGTGTAAGCTGGGCATGTACGACCGGTGCCTGAGCCACGAAAGACTGGCGTTTCACCTTCTTCTTTCCCTTGTTGTCTCTGTACATCGAATCAAGTACAGCATCATCGGAAAGAAGGTCAGATGCATTACCGGTAAAGCGGTTTGCACTCTTATTACCGGAACGACGGTCTGCATTGGCATTCGTGTTCTTCTGATTATCCTTCTTGGAGTCCTTCTGTGGCTCCTTACGGCTCTTCTCATATGCATCACGGGCAGCGAAGTTTGCCTTCTCCTTTGTTGCCTCCGGTGGAAGATCCTGCTTCGGCTTGGAGCTCTTCTTCGGCTGGTTCCTGTTATTGTTGTAGATCTCATCGTCATCCTTATCTTTCGGTGAGAATCCGCCAAAAGAACCGCCTCTCGGTCCTCTGTTCTGACCTGGTGCGCCGCCTTGACGCGGGCCGCCCTGCGGACGGTCGCCACGGTTCTGGAATCCGCCGTTCTGTCTCGGTCCACCCTGCTGGTAACCGCCACGGTTTGCTCCCTGCCCCTGCGGACGTACAAATGTCGATGTCTCACGAGTTGCTCCGGCAGTTGGTGCCTTCACCACCGCCGAGGAAAGACGCGGTCCCTCACTCTTCGGAGCTTCCTTCTTCGGAGCTTCAGAAGCCGGCTTGGCAACCGGTGCTTTCACTTCTTTTTCTTCCTTTTCGACCTTCGTCTCTTTCGGTTCAGCGACGACCTTGGTCTCTTTTACAGCTTTTGTTTCTTTCTCTTCTGCCTGTGGCTTCTCTTTTTCTTCCTTGACCACTTTGGCAGGCTTCTCTTCTTTCGCCGCCGGTTTTGCTTCCTTCTTCGGAGCAGGCGCTGCTACCGGCTCTTCCGTCTTCTTTTCAACAGGCGCAGCCGGCTGTACTGCCTTCGGTTCTTCCTTAACAGCAGCAACTTCTTCTGTCTTTGCCGGCGTCTCTGCTCCTTCTTCCGTCGGAGGTTTCTTGGCCTTCTTATTTACACGTCCGACACGAAGAGTTTTGGTACCGGAAATACCGCTTACCGTTCTCTTAAGTCCTTGCGAAGCGTCCACCTTACTTGCGGTTTTCTCTTCTTCTGGTGTTACTTTCTTTTTGTCTTCTGCCATTGTTTCCTCCTGCATCATTTTGTCGGAGCATCCGACGTTACTATCTTATATTCATCTATCAACTTCATAAGCTTATCTGCAAATCCCGGATCCAGGATCGCAATAGCGATCCGAACATCCTTCCCGATTGCATTGCCTAGTTCTTCACTAGTACCAAAAGTGCGCGTCTTTGCGTCTTCTTCCTTCGCGATCCGCATCAGTTTTTCCCTCTGCTTCAACGAACCATCCTCAGCTACGATCAGCAGTTCTACCGCTCCCTGATGAAGGGCCAGTTCGATTGAATCGTAACCGGAAGTCAGAAGAGAGGCACGGTAGGCCAGTCCGATTGTCGAGAGGATCCTCTCTCTTGTGACGATCTTACTCGGTCTTTCCTTGCTCATCTGCTTTTTCCGCTTTCTCTTCACTGTTCAGAAGGACTACCGCCGCATCTTGCTTGACTTTATCCTTCAGTCCATGCTCAAACTTATGCTGCTTGACCGCTTTCTCCAGGCACTCGGGATTATGACACACATAAGCTCCGCGACCCGGCATCTTTCCGGTCGGATCCACCGTGACTGCTCCATCTTCGGTAGCCACAATGCGGATCAGCTCCTTCTTCGGCAAACGCTCTCTACAGGTGATGCACATTCTCATTGGTATTTTCTTCGCCATATCAGAAATGCCTTCTTTCTCAACCCGTAATCACGTATTCCTTATGCCTGCTCGTCCGAAGACTCATCGTCCACGACAGTAAAGTTCTCAACAAGATCATTCTGAACCATCTGCTGGAACTGGCTGGAGCTCTTGATATCGATCTTCCATCCTGTAAGACGGGCAGCCAGACGGACATTCTGTCCGGCACGGCCGATTGCCAGAGAGTACTGCTGATCCGGAACGATGACCTGTGCGTTCATCTCCTTCGAGCCATCCTCATTGGTGATGATCTCTGTATCTACACGCTCAACCTTTGCCGGAGAGAGTGCATTGCTGATATAAACTGCCGGATCCTCACTGTACTGGATCACATCGATCTTCTCCTGACCAAGCTCATCCATGATCGCCTGGATACGTGCACCACGCTGGCCTACGCAAGCGCCGAGCGGATCTACATCCGGATCACGGGAAACGACAGCTACCTTGGAACGGGAACCGGCTTCACGCGCAACGTTCACGATCTCGACGATACCATCGTGGATCTCCGGAACTTCCTGCTCCAAAAGCTTTCTTACCAGATTCGGATGGCTTCTGGAAACGATGATCATCGGGCGCTCCTTCTCGATCTGCACACGAAGGATGAGGAACTTCATTCTCTTATTGAAAGAATAATCTTCATCCTTGACCTGCTCCTGACGTGGAAGTGTTGCTTCTGCACGTCCGATATCTACAAATACGAAACGGTTATCACTTCTCTGGATCACACCGGTTGCAAGCTCACCCTGTCTGTCAGAGAACTCAGATTCGATACGGCTGTTCTCCGTATCACGAAGCTTCTTGCTGATGGCATCCTTGGCAACCTTTGCTGCCAGACGTCCGAGAGACTCGATATCGATGTTCATCTCGATCGTATCGCCTTCTTCCAGATCCGGATCGATTTCCTTTGCTTCTTCCAGAGAAATCTGGGAGTTCGGGTTCGTCACTTCTGCTACGACCTCAACCTCTTCGTATACAGTGATCTCACCGGTCTCACGGTCGATCTCGGCAAATACCTTTTCATTTTCCTTTGATTCGGCAAACTCTCTCTTAAAAGCAGCAACCAGCGCTTCTTCCACCGCCTCGAAAAGCACTTCCTCTTCGAGTCCTCTTTCTTTTGCGACAGCCTGCAACGCCAGTAACAATTCTTCGTTTTTCATAAAATCTCTCCTTATCTTTATCGTTTTAATTTACCGTTCAAAAATGTATCGTGCGCTGTGCTTTGGAAATCTTCTCCCAGGTCAGCTCGACTTTTTCGTCTCCAACCAGAAGAATGAGTTTTTCCTCATCCGCACTCTCGATGATACCTTCCAGATGCTTCGTTCCATTTACCGGAGTAAAAAGCGATACTTCGATTTCTTCACCCTGATGACGGATGTAATCCGACAGACTTCCAAAAGGTCTTGTCGCTCCCGGAGAAGACACTTCGAAGTAATCCGGATCAGCATGAAGTTTCTCATCCAGAACCGGATCCAGAGCATGACTCACCGTTTCGCAATCGTCAATGCCGATTCCGCCACGCTTGTCGATGAATACGCGAAGGAAAAAGTACTGGCCTTCTTTCTTGTATTCGCAGTCCACCAGATCAAAACCCAGTTCTTTTACGATGGGTTCACAGATCTCAAAAGCTTCCTGCGCAACCTTGGATCTTCCTGCCATTGCTCCTCCAAATTTCCGATAAACAAAAGAGCGGGCCAAGACCCACTCTACTTAAAAAACCTCTAGTAACACAGATATACTATCACTTATTATTGCAACTGGCAAGTTTTTTCGAAAAAATATATAGAAAATCCTTATTTTTCAGTCTTTTCGAGCTCTTTTCATGCCCAAACCCCGATATATCAACGCATACAGCCGTTTTGTCTTATTTACACAATTTTAACCAACTTTTTCTTGTAAATGCTATTCAAATTATCCAAGATATCATGTAGAATAGAATTAATCCAAAATAATCAGTTGGATAATCAACAAAACAAGGAGATGATGCCAATGATAAAGTTAATCGCAGGAGAAAAGGGAACAGGAAAGACAGCTCAGCTCGTAGAGGATATTAACGAGCAGGCCACAACAGACAATAATATCGTCTGCATCCAGCGCGGACACCGTCTTGACCGTCTTTTGAAGTACAGAGTCCGTCTCGTGGACCTCGATGAATACCCGGTCAAAGGTTTTGAACAATTCTTAAGTTTCGTAGCCGGCATTTGTGCCAAAGACTACGACGTCACGCACATTTACGTAGACAGCATCCTGAAGATCACCGGTGAAACAGATTATGAAAGATTCGGATCTTTCCTCGATCAGTTCAATTCTTTCCTTGGTGATAAGATTACAGCGACAATTATCTGCAGTCGCGCTGCCAGCGAACTTCCTGAGAGCGTAACCAAGTACTGCTGAGAAACATAAATAGCGCATCCAAAACTAAATAGAAAAATCGAAGAGGTTGTCTCAAAAGAGGCAACCTCTTCTCATCTGATTCGCTTTGGGGTTACAGAGAAAACTCAACAGCAACTCTATAAGTTTTCCTCTCTATAATTTCACCGTCTTCATAGGTGAATAAGTTCACCTTTACATTTTGTATTTTTCTCGATTTTCTGCCTAATCCACCCCTTTTGACAACTTACCCTTCCGAAACCAGATTCACAAACGATGCAACATCCATCTCGCCCAGATCCTGCTTTCCTTCTTCCGCATCGCGGCTTCGGACAGACATGGAGTGATTCTTCATCTCCTTCTCACCCACCACGATGATGTACGGCACCTTTTCCATTCTTGCCGCGCGGATCTTATAGCCCAGTTTCTCATCCGACTTGTCAAGTTCTACACGTACATCTTTCTCACTCAGTTCAGAAGCAAGTGACTTGGCATACTCCAAATACTTGTCGGATACCGGAAGGATCTTCGCCTGCACTGGTGAAAGCCATACCGGGAATTTTCCTGCATAGTGTTCGATCAGGATGCCGAGGAAACGGTCGATACTTCCGAAGACTACACGATGCAGCATGATTGGTCTATGCTTCTCGCCATCCTGCCCGATGTAGTCGAGATCAAATCTCTGCGGCAGCTGGAAATCCAGTTGGATCGTGCCGCACTGCCACGTTCTTCCGATCGAATCCTTAATGTGGAAGTCCAGCTTCGGTCCGTAAAAAGCGCCGTCGCCTTCGTTGATCGCATAGGGTTTTCCGACACCTTCCACCGCAGACTTAAGCGAGTTGATCGCCAGCTCCCACTCTTCATCACTGCCGATGGAATTCTCCGGTCTCGTGGATAGTTCGATCTCATACTTAAAACCAAATCTTGCATAGAACTCATCGATCAATCGCATGACACCCTGGATCTCTGATTCCACCTGATCTTCCCGCATGAAGATATGGGCATCGTCCTGCGTGAAACATCTCGCCCTCATCAGACCATGAAGCGTTCCGGACTTCTCCGCACGATGCACGATACCGAGTTCACCGACACGCATCGGAAATTCCCTGTAGGAATGCTGCTTGGATTTATACACCAGCATGCCACCCGGACAGTTCATCGGCTTGATTGCATAATCCGTATCATCCACACTCGTCGTATACATATTCTCTCTGTAGTGATCCCAGTGACCGGACTTTTCCCACAGCGTTCTCATCAGCATGATCGGCGTACTGATCTCCTGATAGCCTTCTCTTCTATGGATCTTTCTCCAGTAGTCGATAAGGATGTTCTTCATCATGAGGCCCTTCGGGAAATAAAACGGAAGTCCCGGCCCCTCATCCATCAGAGCGAACAGTTCTAATTCTTTGCCCAGTTTTCTATGGTCTCTTGCGCGCGCCTCTTCAAGCTGGAGCAGATACTCTTCCAGCATGGATGCTTTTGGAAAAGAGATGCCGTAGATTCTCGTGAGCATCGGGTTATGCTCGTCACCGCGCCAGTACGCACCGGCTACCGAGAGCAGCTTGATCGCCTTGATATGGCTGATGTTCCCGATATGCGGACCCGCACAGAACTCTGCATAGTCGCCCTGCTTATAGAACGTAATGTGTGCATCGTCCGCCATCTCGCGGATCAGTTCCATCTTGAAGGACTCATTTCTTTCTTCCATGTACGCATACGCTTCGTCTTTACTTACCTCGTACACCTGAAGCGAAAGCGATTCTTTCACGATTTCTTTCATCTTCTCTTCTACTGCACGAAGATGCTCTTCGGAGAAAGGAAAACCGAAATCAAAGTCGTAGTAGAATCCGTTCTCGATCGCCGGACCGATCGCACACTTCGCCTCCGGGTACAGACGCTTCACCGCCTGCGCCAGAACATGTGCACTCGTGTGCCAGAAAGCCTTCTTTCCTTCTTTGCTTTCAAATGCTGCTTCCAAAACCTGTTGATCATTTCTTAAAATCTTCATAATGTGTTGCCTCCTTTTGCAATAAATCAATAGGTGTATATTTGCAACAACATAAGAAAAGCACCCCAAAGATCGACAAGATCTTAAGGGTGCTATATGCACGGTTCCACCTTAACTTTTCACTTCAGATTCCAACAAATCCTAGCCTTTAACGCAGACATACGGTAACACTTACTGTTATTTCAGCATTACAGCTCGGGAATGGTTTTCGTCCGCTATCCTCATAAGTGGCTTCCACCAAATGTCACTCTCTCTGGCTGATTCACCACGAACTACTCTTTTCCGTCAATGCTTTTCTTATGTTATTAGGCTGATAGTATCAGAAGATTCCTGTTCGTGTCAAGCCGATCCATTCGTGAAAACTGACGAAAAAGGACTGCTTCATTTCTGAAGCAGTCCTTCGAATTTTCTATTTGGATCAAATCCTTAAGAGGATCAACCCTGTGGCTGACCGCACTCACCGCAGAACTTACCGGTGTTACCAGTCTTGCCGCACTTGCTGCATGTCCAGCCAGCGTTATCAGCCGGCTTCGGAGAACCGCAGTTTGCACAGAACTTACCTGTGTTACCAGCCTGTCCACAAGAGCATGTCCAACCAGCATTTTCAACCGGCTTCGGGGAACCACAGTTAGCACAGAACTTACCCTGGTTGTTGCCCTGACCGCAAGAACATGTCCAGCCGCCTGCTGCTGCCGGAGCCTGCTGCTGCATCATCTGCTGTTGCTGCTGCATCATCTGCTGCTGCTGGAGGAAAGCCATGCCCTGGTTACCAGGATTCATGCCTGCGCCAGCGAAACCACCAACAAGACCAACACCCATCATAGCGTTGCCTGCACCTGCCTGGTTGCCAGCAGCTGTCTTCATTGCATCAACAGAACCCTTAACCTGGTAGCCGGCAGCCATGTTCGGGTTATTACCAAACATGAGACCATCGTCCATAGCTTCGATTCTCTCTCTGGACTTCTCATCAGGTGTGATGGACATGATCGCAACTTTCTCTACGACCATACCACGGCCCTGGAGCCATTCCTCATCGAGAACTTCGTTCATGTACTTAGCCAGCTTAACCTGCTGTGACTGCAAACGGTTATACTGAACTTCTTCTCCGCCGGCACCCATTCTGTTCAGAGCATCACCGAGGTTCATCAGGAACTCAGCTTTTGCCTGACCAGGCTGGCCATTCTTGCCCATCAGTTCATCACGGCGATAATCGCCCGCTACGTTACCTGCAATGTTCTTGAAGAATGTTACAGGGTCAACGATCTTAAAGGAGAATGTACCGTTCATGCGGATGTAGATACCACGATATGTCGGATCATCGTAAGGGAGTGGAGCAGCTGTGCCAAACTTATTGTCTGTCATTTCCAGCATATTTACGAAGTAAACTCTCTGCTGGGTCAAAGCCTCACCACCAGCCTTAATACGGCCCCAGATGTCAGCGCAGGATTTCTTCACGCCATCGAGGAATCCGCTAGTTCCGAAGCAGGACGGTGCAGAAGATGTATCCCAAGTATACATACCTGCTTCTGTTGTAAAATCTACTACACGACCATTGTCTACCAGGATCAATGCCGTTCCTTCCGGAACCGCGATCTTCGATCCGTTAGAAATGATTTCTGCATCACCCTTGTTGCTACCATTACGTACGACTTTCGCACCGCGACGGAGCAAAACTTCCTGACCCAAAGAGTCACATGTGAAGAACTCAAGATACTGATCTCTTAAGTTTCCACCAACAGCCTGAATTGCAGCCTTAATTAAGCCCATTTTAATCTCCTCCCAAACAAGAAAAATTTTTAAATCTCAAGCAACTTGTCCACGAGCCATACTCTCATATCCACTGTCTTGATCGCCGTTCCACATAATTCACAAACATCTGTACCGAGATGTTTGACCGGTGCACCGCAATGCGGACAGTTAAATCCAATACCTTTCGTGTCTTCCATCGCAAGCCTTGAAGCGTCGAGTATATTTATTACTTTCACGTTGTATCTGACCTGCGTTGGAGTCGCTCGATTGCCTGATATAAATTTACCATTTCTTTCCTGGTATTGCAAATATTGTAACGAATATTGGAAGGTGATTTCCACCGTAGATGCGGTCTTTTTGTAATCGTTAATTCCCCCTTTGTGCACGATTACATCACGGTAAATCAGAGTTTTCCCTGTCGACCTAGCCGAACCGATCTGGGAATCCAGGTCCTGAGCCAAAGAGCGGGTCACGCCAATGCCGCAATTGCAGAGTTCCCGCTCGATTCGATCGATCGTATCACCGTTTGTCAGCGTTGTCATCGATGTCAACAATTCGAAGCTCTTCACCAGGACCGCCTGGGCAGCACTCTGCATCTGGGAAAGATTCAGATCCGGATAGTCTTTCGTAATACGGGGAACCAACGACAATGACAGATCTGATACAGATCTGGGCTGTGCCTGAACAACACTTCGCATGCTCAGATCTTCCGGTCCGACCTTACCCTGGCGGATCTCATCCTTTACGCCTTCGGTGATCATTCCGAGAAGAGAATTCTTCCAGGCTCTCTTTGCCTTTCTCACTCCTCCGATCACACCCAGTGCTGCACACAAACCCACTACTGCAATGATCGCCCATTTTATCGAAAACCATGCCGGCATTTTCCTTCTCCCCCTTAGTCAGTATATGTTTTCCAAACCACTCAATAATTGTAAAGTACTTTCCGATCCATCGCGAGTACCGGGATACCACCCGGTGTCTTCTCTTTCCAGGATTCCGGAAGGACATTGTCCAGACCGGCCTGGTAGACAAGCGGAATGCCTGTCAGTTCAGATGCTTCTTTCAGCACCTTCTCGCCTTCGATCAGCTCTTCCTCTGTCGTATCTTCCAGAAGGTTGGAGTTGTTGATAAATCCGTTGATCGGAAGTCTAGCCGCTTCGGAAAGCTCCGATGCCATCTGGCGGATACTCTCTGCGTCCGAGGTAAACGGACGGAATGCATTGACGACCATATACACGCGATACTCGATGTTCTTGAAGCGGCTCAGCATGGCGCCGAGAACTCTCGCACCGAGATCTTCACCGCCGATATCGAAAACAGAGATAGTATCCGGCTGGTCAAATGCAGAATACACTTCACCGGAAAGCGCCGGTACGTCAACATTAGTGTTCGCATACTCCGGGACGATCACGTGAATGCCTTCGGCTTCGAGGGCATCCTTGGCATCCGCCGAACGGTAATAAGGATTCACGATATCCAGGTCCGCCAGCATTACTCTGGCAGAAGGATCTTCTTTTTTCAGTTTATGTGCAAAATGTACCGACACTTCAGACTTGCCGCTGCCATATGCACCGACAAACACATAAAGCCGTACTTTCTTATTTGTATCTTCGCTCATTTTGTTTCCTCGTTCAAAGAGAATTCGGATGGCATGAGATCACGCCATCCGAACATTAGCATACCATTTCTTATAGGAATTGACTACAAAAGAAAGAACCGAATAACCGTTTCTATCTTTCTGATAAAGCGCATCAGGCGCCCATGAATACCTTGACGAAAATGTCATTCATGTTCTCTCCGTTGATCGAAGCCTCCCATTCATCTTCTTCAAAGCTGAGATCCAGTCGTACATAGACATCTTCCTTCGAATCCGCATCGATGACCTTGAGAACCTCATAGGCTTTTTTCTCATCGGATATGCGGTTTGTTGAGCAAGGCAGGAGACTGGTACCTGCTTTCAGCGTGATGGTACCTGTCTTTTCGAGTGTCTCCGGATTGATCTGATCGACTTTCAGATCCTTCTTAAGACATGGAAAATTCCGTCCGTAGTAGCTGTTGATTGAAAGATAATCCTGATCGATAACCGGCTTACCCTTCTCATCGATATGATAAACAGCATCCGTGCATTCGAGTCCGATGGCATATACTTCATCGAGGAGAACGACTTGCTCCGGATTAAAGTTCTGACAAGGAGCACTCATCCACTTTCCGACACCGCCTATGTACTCCGCTTTCTTTCCGACAAGCTCATAGATCATGATTCCCATGCTGTCATCTTCGCCACCTGTCCAGATATAAAGGAAATCCTTTCCGTTTGTGTGGACAAGTGTCAGGTAATCTGCGATCTCATCACCACCGGAAGCGGATGTATCCACCTTCGTTTCCTGGTCATCGACCTGGATGGAGAAAGATCCGATCTCGTAGAACTGGTGTTGTACATCAATATCCACACGAATCTTCTCGGTCTTTCCGTCCCCGTCAAGATCCCAGTAGAAGTCCTTTTTCGGCGAGAGATGAAGCACATAGTTTTCCGGAAGGGAATCGAAATATTCTCCGTTAAACACATCCTCGTTTCCGATGTATCCGATGTGTGCCGGTGCACGCATGTATCTTCTGTAAACGCCGATATCGAAATACACAGTGATACCGGAATAATCGAGCGTAAAAGGAACATCGTCCGAATTCAGGAAAGAAAGCACATCTTCTTCCTTGTATTTCTCCAAGTCATACTCTGTCAGAGTATCCATGATGCTGTCTTTCGCAAGTTCAACGAAGCGTTTCTTATCCTTGACTACTTCGGAAAGAGTAATCTTTTTTCCTGTCGCCGTATCGTAGTTGATAAGATTTTCAAAGGTCACCTCTTTGCCATCTTGCCGTTCCGACAGATAAGGAAAATAAACTGTAGTGATTTTTTCGTCCGCACGGAAAACAACCGGAACAACATCATCTACTTCCTCGACTTCGTTGTGCTCCGTGCCGAATTGACTGATATACTCTTTCTTTTTTTCCTCGAGATACTCCGTGGAATACGTTCCAAACGACCTGCTGTCTGCTTCCACCGCAGCATTGAGTTTTTCCGCGTTACTGCCGAAACAAGGATATCCGCAGTATCCCAAATAGTACTCGATGCTGTTATAGGTGGAGTAGTCACCAGAAGATTGATCCTTGGGCTGGAAAGCAAGGACGGATTCCCGGAACAGCCACACAGAAAGATAATCGATCTTCTTAAAGGCCGGCGCATCGTAAGAGACTGGTTCTTCTTTCGAAGTCTCTGTTGGTTCTTCGGAAGTTTCTGTTTCTTCTTTCGAAGTCTCTGTCGGTTTTTCGGAAGTTTCTGTTTCTTTTTCTGAAGTGGTCGTAGTCACTTCGGAAGAAGAACCTGTTGTTTCACTTTTAGATGTAGTTTCTGACTCTTTTTTCGAACACGCGCTGAAAAGCACTGACATCGCAAGAACAGTTGCAGCAACTGACTTTTTCATAAATACACCTCTTTTCCACATGATTTCATTGCCATTTGGAAAGAGTATATCAATAACGCACTTGACTTACGTGACGTATATGTAACCTAAAGCGTTGCCACGTGGTGTTTTCGCATTCATCGAAGCTCTGCGATCGTTACTCCGTCTTCACCTTCGCCAAAAGTACCCAGCCGGTAACTCTTGACTCTCCGGTCTTTCTTCAGATACTGGTCGACAGCAGAACGAAGTGCACCGGTACCTTTTCCATGTACGATCCGGACGTTCGAAATATTACTCAGAACACAGTCATCCAGATAACTGTCAAGTGCATGCATGGCTTCATCAACAGTCATACCAAGAAGCTGGATCTCGGTCATCATGGTCGATTTCTTTTTCAGGCGGAGGCTCTCTGCCTGAGAACCGGATTTCTTTCTGGCCACATTTCTCGGCTGCGTCGCACTCTTCTTCACTTCATCCTTTTTCGGATAACGAAGTGAATCTGCCGAAACAGTCAGTTTCAGAGGACCTGAAGAAAGAATGCAGTTATTCTTGCTGTCTGGTCCCTTGATCACGATACCGGTAACATCCAGCGTTGGTGAATAATAAAGTCCACCCTCACGGATCTTATCCGGTTTTTCGCCGGGGATCTCCTTTGGAGGTGTCTCGCTCTCATTTTCCGCATCAATATCAGCCAGTCCGGCACGCAGATTGTTGCGGATCGCGCGGATCTTTCTCTCGGCATCGTGGGAGTTTTCCATCTTCTGGATCTCTTTGATTTCGTCGAGGATCGAATCTGCTTTTTCCAGCACTTCTTCCAGCATTTCCTGCTTTTCTTCTCTTGCCTGTGCCAGGACTCTCTTTCTTTCCTTCTCGATACTCTTTCTCTGGTTTTCCAGATCCTCCGTCTGCTTCTTCGCCATATCGCGAAGTTCTGCAATTTCCTGCTTCAGTTTCTCACTTTCACGGTTATGTCTTTCCGCAGACGACAGGAGTTCTTCGACCTTCAAGCTTTCCTCGGAAAGGATGCTCTGTGCCGAGTCGATGATGTGATGCGGCAAACCCAGTTTTCTCGAGATCACGAAAGCATTACTTACACCTGGCAGACCGATCATGAGTCGGTATGTCGGAGAAAGTGTTTCGGTATCAAATTCGCAGCAGGCGTTCTCCACACCTTCCTGCTCCACCGCGTAGGCTTTCAGTTCTTTATAGTGAGTGGTAGCAACCGTAACAGCGCCCTTCTTTCTGCATTCATCCAGGATCGCAATAGCCAGAGCCGCACCTTCTGACGGATCGGTTCCGCTTCCGAGTTCATCAACGAGTACCAACGTTGTTGGTTTAGTTAGCTTCAGGATCTGGACCAGATTTGTCATGTGCGCAGAAAACGTCGACAGACTCTGCTCGATACTCTGCTCGTCACCGATATCAGCCAACACTTTCGTAAATGTCGATACTTCCGATCCATCCAGGCAAGGAATAAAAAGACCCGCCATGGCCATCAGGGAAATCAGGCCGCATGTCTTTAAAGATACGGTCTTTCCGCCCGTGTTCGGACCGGTAATGACCAGCGTTCTGTAGTCAGTGCCCACGATAAAGTTGATCGGCACGACACGGTCCTTCTCAATCAAAGGATGTC
Organism: Clostridiales bacterium; assembly: GCA_017545245.1. GTDB lineage: Bacteria > Bacillota > Clostridia > Saccharofermentanales > Saccharofermentanaceae > Scatonaster. The sequence continues at coordinate 66,485 of JAFWPB010000022.1, read as the reverse complement.
TTGCTTTCTTCAGGATAATACGGCCCTCCGAATTAAAGAGCGGACGGACTGCATCCAGTTCCAGTGCATATTGGGCTTTGGCCTGCATGAAGTCGATATGTGCAAGTAGCTCAATATCCATCAGGATCGCATCTTTGCAGATCGCGACTTTTCCGGTAAGGATCCCCAGGATACGGTTGATTTCTTCCTGTTCCGCAGCAGTCCACTCACGGATCTTGTTATTGAGTTCGACAACTGCCATCGGCTCAATAAAAAGTGTCTGTCCGGAAGCAGAGGTATCGTGCACTACGCCCGGAACCTCACCTTTCTTCTCCGGCTTGACAGGCACGCAATAGCGCCCGTCTCTCATAGTAACGAGCTGGTCCTGCAGTGCCTGTGGATTTTTGCGGATCAGTCTGTCCAGTATCTCACGGATACTGCTCTGTGCATCACGGATCTGACGGCGGATCGCATACAGTTCATTACTGGCGCGGTCATTCATCTCATTTTCCCCGTTGATACAGGTGGAGATTTCCTTTTCCAACGCCTCGCAAGGCTCCAGACGTTTCAACTCCTGAAGCAGGAGATTCTCCTCTGCATTTTCCAGTGCTTTTGGAGAAACAGCATGAAGGCGCTCGACCGTACGAAGAAAAGAAGCAATATGCAGGAGATGCTTCATGGTCAGGGTCGCGCCTGTATTGGAATACTTCACGGCATCGCGGATATCGTTGACTCCGCCTAAAGGAAGCGCACCTTCTTTTACAAGAAAGGCTAACGCATCTTCGGTCTCTTTCTGCCAGACTTCCACCTGTTTGATATCTGAAGTCGGCAAAAGACCATAGCAAAGTTCACGCCCGTAGATGGTACGAGCGTGATTTACCAGTTTATCGAGTATCTTGTCATACTCAAGTATAGTCAGGGATCGGCCGCGGACAAGCTTTCTTGCGGCCTCTTCTTCAAATGTTGTATACATACTTTCCTTTTCTTAGGAGAGGAGCTTCGACCTTTCGACATCATCCATATTGATGTTCTTGCTCATGGAAAGTCCCTCTTCTATATCTACGTCACTGATCTCACCGTGCTTGTACACGATGAGACGGTTTAATTTCTTCTGTTGGATACACTCGATGGCGTGAATACCCATAAGGCTGGCCATCGTTCTGTCACGGAGCGACGGGCTGCCGCCTCTCTGCAGGTGTCCGAGGATCGTCGGACGGGACTCGATTTCAGTAGCTTCTTCGATCTGCTTCGCAATATCCGTTGCATTGCCGGCACCCTCGGCCACGATAACGATATAATGACGCTTGCCGCGGTTTCTGCCATCGAGGATCGTACGGATTACGTCCTTGATGTCCCATGGTACTTCCGGCAAAAGGATCAGCTCCGCGCCGGTTGCAATACCTACGTTCAAAGCGATATAGCCGGCGTGTCTGCCCATAACTTCGATAACACTGCAACGCTCATGGGAGGATGCAGTATCGCGGAGTTTGTCAATGGCTTCCATGGCTGTATTCATCGCCGTATCGTAACCGATCGTATAGTCGGTAGAAGCAATATCGTTGTCGATCGTTCCCGGGATACCGATTACCGGAATACCCAGTCTTGCCAGATCTCTTGCGCCGCGGTAAGAACCGTCGCCACCGATTACGATCATGCAGTCGATGCCGAATACTTCGCAATTCTTCGCGCCTTTGAGAACGCCTTCCGGTGTCTCCCAGCTCTTGGATCTTGCAGTCATCAGGAATGTTCCACCACGCTGAAGTGTCTCGGAAACATCTCTATGTCCCAGTTCTTTGATCTCGCCTTTCCAAAGTCCGTGATATCCACGGGTCACACCCATCATCTTAAAGCCGGCCTTGGTTCCGGCACGGACTACTGCACGGATCGTGGCATTCATGCCCGGAGCATCACCACCACTGGTCAGCACACCTACACCGTGTACTGCCGGTTCCTCATCCGGATTTACATTATCATAATTCTTCGCTACCATTTCCTTCAGATTTGGCAGATTCTCGTTGCTATATTGTTCAAACATATCTATTCTCTCCTCACAAGCCGTTTATCGTGTTTTTCGTGCCTACATTATACCAAAAGCACTAGAACAGGGAAACATTTTCGATTCCGAATTCTTTTACGAGGATATCACATACATCCCGGTTCCACTCGATACTGTATTCAGGCGGAAGTACGACATAACGCTTTTCCTTCGGAAGCGCTACATATACCGGAACATTTCCTCTGAAATAGGCGCAGGTCGCAAGAAGCCGCTTGTATCCCGCGTCATCCTCATTACCGAAATAGCGGATTGCCAGTTTCATCGAATCCGTCACAAACGCCGTTTTCTTCGGTGTCGCTTCACCCGACTGGGAAGGCTTTGGCACATCCTGTCCTCCTGCATTATTTCCATCTCCCGGTCTTTCTGAAACAGCTTTACTATTGGAATAATACTGTCCACCATAGTTTCTTGCTGGCTTGGGAAGCTCGCAGAGTTCTTCGTCATCCCGGCTCAGCGGCACGGCATCTTCCAGAATAAGCTTGATCTCTTCCTCTTCCACCTGTACCGTACCACGCATCAGAAGTGCTCTGGCAGATAGAATCACCGTCCCATACTTGGCAAAAGCACCTGAGAAAGCGAGCACTTCGTAGTCTCCGTAGAAATCCTCCACACGAAGGATACACATCGCTTTTCCTGTTTTCGTCGTTTTCTGTTTTCTGGAAACAACAAGGCCGGCCATGATGACCTGTTCTTTATCCTTCAGTATGCGGCCGCTGGCCACATCTTCTCCCAATGTTTTCAGGAACGATGTGCTGTCCGTGTTGGATCTTGCCTCGATCGCTTTCTTATAATTTTCCAGAGGATGACCGGATACATAAAGACCAATCATCTCTTTTTCCTTCATCAGGCGTTCTTCCAGAGGAAATTCGCTGACATTCGGAAGGATCGGCTCATCCTGCATAGATGCATCATTTCCGCCACCCATCAGACTGAAGATCGAGATCTGTCCTTCCATCGCCTGATGCTTCATGGAAGAAAGACGGTTCAGATAAGGCTCGGCGGCGCCAAGCATCTGAGCACGGGGGATACCAAATTCATCCAGTGCTGATGCATAGATAAGGCTCTCGATCATCTTCTTATTGATGTCGAGTTTTTCCGATCTTCTAAGAAAATCTCCAAAGGAGACAAATGGTCCATTCAGTTCACGGTCGATCACGATCTTCTCGACCGCGCCTTCACCTACATTCTTAACGGCAGTAAGGCCAATACGGATCGCCTTATCACCTTCGGTTGCAAACTTCACAACACTCTTGTTCACAGAAGGCGGAAGAATGGAAATACCCATCTTTTTTGCACAGCTCGTATACCAGGCAGACTGCGACTGATTGCCCAGGAAACTGTTCAGCATTGCCGCCATAAACTCCGTCGGATAATGGTACTTTAGATAAGCCGTGTAGTATCCGACTACGGCATAGGCAGCCGCATGGGATTTGTTGAAGGCATAGCCGGCAAACTGGGTCACGTCATCGAAGATCTTTCTGGCGACTGCTTCAGAAACGCCATGCGCGATTGCACCGCTGACTTCTCTTCCCTTTTCATCTTTTCCGCCATAGATAAATGTCTGACGGTATTTTTCCATCAACGACGCTTTCTTCTTTGCCATGGCACGACGGATGTTATCAGACTGGCCCATCGAGAAACCGGCAAGATCCCGGACGATCTGCATGACCTGCTCCTGATAGATCATACATCCATATGTCATGTTCAGAATCGGTTCAAGTAACGGATGATCGTAACGGATCAACGTCGGATCATGTCTTGCCGCAACATATTTCGGGATCTGGTCCATCGGGCCCGGACGATAGAGGGAAATACCTGCGATAATATCCTCCAGGGAGGACGGCTTCAGATCCATCATAAAAGAAGTCATGCCGCCGCTTTCAAGCTGGAATACACCCTCTGTCTCACCACGGCTGATCATGTCAAAAATCACCGGCTCATCCATCGGAATTCGGTCAAAATCGATCTCGACACCTTGATTCTCAAATACCATCTGTGCCGTATCCCGAAGTACTGTAAGTGTACGGAGTCCCAGGAAGTCGAACTTCAAAAGTCCGATTTCTTCTGAGTTAGCCTTAGCAAACTGTACAACTACCGACTCGTCATTCTTGGCAAGCGGTGCGATCTCCGTAAGTGGTTTGGCCGAGATGATGACACCGGCCGCATGGGTCGAGGCATGACGCGGCATCCCCTCAAAAAGCATCGCCGTATCAAGCACCTGTTTCACAACCGGTGAGTTATCATATTCAGCTTTCAGTTCAGATGAATTCTTTAATGCATCGGCAATCGTGATTCCAAGACTGTTCGGGATCATTTTCGCAATACGGTCACTGTCCGCATAAGGGACATCCAGCGCACGCGCAACATCACGGATACAGGCTTTCGCTGCCAGTGTTCCGAACGTGATAACCTGCGCCACGCGGTCTTCACCGTATTTTCTCGTTACATAATCAATGACTTCCTGTCTTCTCTCATAACAGAAGTCAACGTCAAAGTCAGGCATGCTGACACGTTCACTATTCAGGAAACGTTCAAAGATCAAGCCATACTTGATCGGATCAATATTCGTGATGGCAAGTGCATACGCAACAAGAGATCCTGCACCGGAACCACGGCCCGGTCCAACCATGATCTGATTTTCTTTTGCAAAATGGATAAAGTCCCAGACGATCAGATAATAATCGGTATACCCCATGGAGATGATGACGGAAAGTTCGTACTCGGCACGCTCATAATACTTGGCACGGAGTTCCTCATCATCACACCAGGAAAGGCGCTTCTTCAATCCTTCCTCGCACAGATAACGGAGATACTCTTCTGCATTGGCGTATTCCAGAGGAACGTCAAAAGCCGGAAGATGGATCTGATCGAAAGTATAGCCTGCATGGCACATACTGGCTATCTTCGTCGTATTTTCGATGGCTGACGGAACAGAGGCAAAATAGGAACGCATTTCCGTCTCGGATTTGATATAGAAATCATCACATGGCATGCGCATACGGTCCGGATCGCTGATACGCTTTCCGGTCTGCATACAAAGCAGAACATCGTGCGCGGCACTGTCTTCGTGATACATGTAATGGCAGTCATTTGTAGCCACAAGCGGGATGCCAGTTTCATTGGAAAGCAGGATCATGTGCTGGTTTACTCTGGCCTGATCCGGGATCTGGTTACTCTGGATCTCGAGATAGTAATTACCTCGTCCGAAAACACGGTCATACCAAAGAGCACTCTTCTTCGCTTCTTCTAATTTTCCATTCAGGATATGTGTCGCCACTTCACCGGAAATACATGCAGACAACGCGATCAGCCCGTCGGAATACTTCTCCAGAAGCTCGTGGTCGATCCTTGGTTTATAGTAGAAACCTTCCGTAAAACCGGCAGAAACAAGGCGGTTCAGATTCTTCAGGCCTTCATCATTCTTTGCCAGTAATACCAGGTGATAATAGTAGCGGTCTTCCGCTTCTTTCATGAAACGTCCTCGGGGAGCAACATATACTTCACATCCGATGATCGGGTGAATGCCTTCTTCCGTCATGGCTTTGTAGAACTCGACGGCACCATACATGACACCGTGATCAGTAATGGCACAGGAAGTCATGCCCAGTTCGCGTAGACGCGCTGCCAGGCGCTTGATGCGGATCGCACCATCCAGAAGGCTGTATTCCGTATGTAAATGAAGGTGTACAAAACCTTTATTTGCTTCTTCTGCCATAAGTTTCCTCTCCAGAGTGTTCTCGGTATTATCTTACACTATGAAAAACTCATGTGTCACTTAGTTTTCCCTTCACCACCACAAGTAAGTCACGAAGCCGCGCCGCCTCTTCGAAAGCCAGTTCTTTTGCCGCGGTCTTCATATCTTTCTCCAGGCGGGCTGCCAGTTTTTCCAGTTCTTTCCTGGACATCTTCGTCTTCTTCTGATCGACCAGATTCGACAATTCCCTGATATCGATATTGTCTTCCTGACTAACTTCCTCGATCGTCTCGAGAACATCCCTGACTTCCTTCGTTACGCTCTTCGGTGTAATGTGATGTTCTTCATTATACTTGATCTGGATCTCACGACGACGGTTCGTCTCGGAAACCGCTGCAAACATTGAATCCGTCACTTCATCCGCATAGAAAATGACCCGTCCGTTTACGTTACGTGCTGCACGGCCGATCATCTGGATGAGAGAACGTGTGGAACGCAGGAAACCTTCCTTATCCGCATCCAGGATCATGAGCAGCGAGACCTCCGGTATATCAAGGCCTTCACGGAGAAGGTTGATACCGACAAGCACATCGAATTCACCTTGACGGAGCGAGCGAAGGATCTTCATACGATCGACTGTCTCGATGTCAGAGTGGAGATATTTCACGCGGATATCTTCCTGCTTCAGATAGGCGGTCAGATCTTCACTCATCTTCTTCGTCAAAGTCAGGATCAAGGCACGTTCGCCCTTCTTGACCGTCTCACGGATCTCCGAAAGAATATCTTCCATCTGTCCGTCAACAGGACGTATTGCGATCTCCGGATCCAGAAGTCCGGTAGGTCGGATGATCTGTTCTACTGTCTGTTCACTGTGTTCCGCTTCATATGTGGACGGGGTCGCCGAAACAAAGATCGTCTGCCCCATCTTCTTCTCAAATTCATCAAACTTAAGCGGCCGGTTGTCAAATGCAGAAGGCAGACGGAAACCATAGTCCACCAGGGAGGTTTTTCTGGAACGGTCGCCGTTATACATCGCTCCAACCTGCGGCACGGTAACATGCGATTCATCGATCATGAGAAGATAGTCATCCGGCATAAAGTCCATCAATGTGTAAGGAGGCATGCCCGGTTTTCTCTGGGTCAGATGGCGGGAATAGTTCTCGATTCCCTTTACAAAACCGGTCTCATGCAGCATCTCCAGATCATAGCGGGTCTTCTGCTCCAGACGGTAGGCTTCGATGAGCTTACCTTCGCCCCGGAGCTCGGCCAGACGCTCGTCGAGTTCTTCTTCGATCGTCACTAAGGCGTGATCCAGTTTCTCCTTTGTCGTCGCATAGTGGGATGCCGGAAAGATCACGGCATAGTTTCTGCCCCATACGACCTTGCCTGTCAGATAGTGTACTTCCGTGATCTTCTCGATTTCATCTCCAAAGAAAGTGACTCTTGTCAGCAGTTCTTCTGAAGATGGCGGGAAAATATCCAGCGTATCGCCCTTAACGCGGAAAGCACCTCTCGTGATCTCAAAGTCATTTCGGACATATTGAAGATCGATCAACTGCCGGATCACTTCATCTCTGGATTTCTCCATTCCCACACGCAGATTGATCATCAGGTCCTTATAGTCAGCCGGGTCACCCAGGCCGTAAATACAGGAAACCGATGCCACAACGATCACGTCTCTTCTTTCCAGAAGCGAACTGGTCGCACTGTGGCGCATACGGTCGATCTCGTCGTTAATATCACAGTCTTTCTCAATATAGGTATCAGTCGAAGAAATATAGGCTTCCGGCTGATAATAGTCATAGTAGGAAACGAAAAACTCGACTGCATTTTCCGGAAAGAACGCCTTGAATTCCGCAGCCAGCTGGGCGGCAAGGGTCTTATTCGGAGCAATGACCAGAGTCGGACGCTGGGTCTTCTCGATAATATTCGCCATCGTGAAAGTCTTACCTGAACCGGTGACACCAAGAAGCGTCTGCCCGCGCATACCGGCATTCAGTCCCTCGACTAGTTTCTCGATTGCCTGCGGCTGATCACCGGTCGGTACATATTCAGAATGAATCTTAAAATCCATAAAAAAATTCCGCCTTCCACCAAGATGACTATCCTGACTTCCGAAAATATACGAACATATTTTCGCTCAGTTCAGTATAGCACATCTGATCAGAAAGCGGAACTACTTTTTCATATTATTCATAGTTCCGGTTAACCCGTCAGGATCATCCAACCTGATCCACAACCAGGATTCTCTCAATAGGTACCTGGAAAGTAACGGAAAGTACAACCAGATTATCGATCGTTGGCATTGACACACCACGCTGCCACTTGTAAATGGCCTGAGGAGTGGCAAATCCGAAAATGTCTTGAAGTTCACGTACGGACATTCCTGCTCTTTCACGAAGCCGTACGATGTTACTTCCTGTTTCTTCCATGTTGATGATTGGTAACATAGGTCATTCCTCCATTCTACGTTTAAAAACTTCTAATAAAAAACCGCTTTCCTTGACATTCCAAGAAAAGCGGCAAGAACTTAATATTTTATCGCGGGAACTACCGGATGAAGTGTCCCACGCCTGCTTTTCCTGGATTGAAAATCTCTGTAATAGAGACGGCACGCTTTTTATCATGCACGACGGAATCATACATGCCTGCGGCTGCTGTAATGTATGTAGATGTAAAGTTCCAAATTACATTATTTACAGATTTCATTTGTGAAACACTCCTTTCTTTTAGTTTGATTTGTTTTGCTATGCTGTTACTTTACCACTATGAATTTCATTTGTCAGTATACTGGCAGTATAAATTTACACGAAATTTTACTACTTTTGGTACGAAATCATTCAGCATAATATAGATAAGCGTACGGAATGTTGTTTTCTTCCACGTCAACAAACATGACCACAGAACCACTTCCTACCTTGCCCACGATCACCCAGGAAACAACAGTCGGGTTCGGGATCAGCTTCTGTCCGGAAAACAAAGAATACTTCTGGATAGCAAAATCGTATACAGAGATTTCATGGAAATCATCACCATACAATTCATGGGCGGTGCCGATCACTTCATTCATGTGATCGACCGTATCGATCTTGATCTTCGCCTCAAAACCAGTTCTTTTGAAGATGGATCCGTATGCGTAGTAATCCACGATATCACAGTAAGACGGAACCTCAAAATTGGTCTTTCTCTTGATCACGCTCTTCTTCGTGTCACGAATGTAGAATACAGCCAGAACAGCGGCCAGGACCACCATGACCACTACGATGATCAGCGTCTTCTTATTCTCACTACGCATTATGTGTTCCTCCCAAAGAGTCTTTGTGCATTCTCTGTCGTGATCTTCGCCATTTCTTCCGGAGAGATCTCCTTCAGGCGCGCCATCTCTTCTACTACATACTTCACATATGCCGGCTCATTTCTATGGCCGCGGAAAGGAACCGGAGCCATATAAGGCGAATCGGTCTCCACCAGAAGCCGTTCAAGCGGGCACATCCGGATGACGTCCGGTGCTTTTCGCGCATTCTTGAAAGTAATCGGGCCATCAAAGCCGAGATAGAATCCCATATCAAGAAGGATCTTCGCCGTTTCGACACTCCCCGAGAAGCAATGCAGCACGCCAGGAACTTCACGTAGGAGTTTCTGCTCATAAAGCGACCGCAAGATGAAAAGCGTATCTTCGCAGGCATCGCGCTCGTGAATCACGGCTGGCAGGTCGTGACGGTATGCAAGGCCCATCTGATAGATGAAAGCCGTTGCCTCGGCCACCGGTGACGCATCGTCGTAATGGTAATCCATACCGATCTCACCAACCGCTACAATACCCAGTTCTTCTTTTTTGGAAAGCCATGTCTCGAGCTGAAACTTTGCCGCATCATCAAAAGAAGAAGCCGTTTCCGGGTGCACGCCGACCATACAGGAAAGCTTTACACCGCAGTCTTTCTTTGCTTCATGCACATCCAGTGAGATCTGGCTGTCGCGGATATCCGAACTGGCCAGCATGATATGTGTCACGCCGGCCTCCTTCGCATTCTTCAGGACCTGGTCGATGTCATCTTTATACTCCTCACGCCAATTCAGATGTGCATGGGTATCAAACATCTCCATGGATCAGGAAACCTCCGCTCCCGGCTCTACTCCTTCCGGTACAGAAAGAAGTGCATAATCGCCATTTGGCTTCTCGGCGCAGAGGATCATGCCGTAAGAGTCGAATCCACGAAGTTTTCTCGGTGCAAGGTTTGCCACCCAGACGACCATCTTTCCGACCATCTCTTCCGGTGTATAGTACTGCGCGATACCGGAGAGCACCTGCATCTTTCTGTCACCGACATCCAGCTGCATGCGGAGAAGCTTGTCCGCCTTCGGGACTTTCTCGCACTCCAGTACTTTTGCCGCACGAAGCTCCAGTTTAGCAAAATCGTCATAGACGATCTCATCTTTATGCTCGAGGACCTTACCCTTGGCTGCAGCTTCTGCAGCAGCAGAGATCTGGCTCAATTCTTCCATTTCTTTTTCCATATCCAGACGCGGGAAAAGAACTTCCCCCTTCTGTACCGTTACATCGGAAGCGAGTGCACCCACTTCACCGGATTTCTCCCATGAAGTCTGCTCTGCGGCCGCACCGATCTGTCTCCAGATCTCCGGGCATGTGTTCGGCATTACCGGATTCAAAAGGATCGAGCAGATACGGACGGTATCAAGCAGGTTATAAAGAACGGTTGCCAGTCTTGCTTTCTTGCTCTCGTCCTTAGCCAGTACCCACGGAGCGGTCTCATCGATGTACTTGTTGGCACGTGCGATAACCTTAAAGATCTCGGCCAAAGCATTGGCGATATGCAGATCACCATAGTTCTGCTCAACAAACGGCTTCAGTGCTTTTGCCATATTAAGAAGCTCATCATCAAGCGGATCGGTCTCACGTTCAACAGGAAGTGTTCCGTCGAAATACTTGATCGCCATGGCCACCGTTCTGGAAACGAGGTTTCCGAGGTCATTGGCCAGGTCGTTATTGATCCTCTGGACCATCTGCTCATTGCTGAACGGGCAGTCTGCGCCAAAAGGCATCTCACGGAGGAGATGATAACGGACGGCGTCCACACCATAACGGTCAGCAAGAATAAACGGATCGATAACGTTACCCGTGGACTTGCCCATCTTGGCACCACCGAACGTGATCCAGCCATGACCATAGACATGTTTCGGAAGTGGAAGATCCAGCGCCATCAGCATAGCCGGCCAGATAAGCGTATGGAAACGCACGATCTCCTTGGCCATGACGTGAATGTCTGCCGGCCAGTACTTCTCGAAATCATTGTAAGTCGAGTTGCCGTATCCGAGTGCCGTGATATAGTTACTGAGCGCGTCGATCCATACATAGACGACATGCTTCTCATCGAAAGTGACCGGGATGCCCCACTTAAAGCTTGTACGGGATACGCAAAGATCCTCCAGGCCAGGCTTGATGAAGTTGTTGATCATCTCGTTCACACGGGACTTCGGCTCGAGGAAATTTCTCTCCTCGTCAAGAAGCAGTGCTTCGAGTTTATCGCTGAATTCAGAGAGCTTAAAGAAGTAAGCCTCTTCTTCTGCATCGATAACGTCACGTCCACAGTCCGGGCATTTGCCGTCCTTGAGCTGGCTCTCTGTCCAGAAAGACTCACACGGCGTACAGTATTTGCCGACATATTTGCTCTTATAGATGTAGCCCTTGTCGTAGAGATCCTTGAAAATCTTCTGCACGGACTCTACATGATACGGGTCTGTAGTACGGATAAAACGGTCATATGTAATGTCCAGGCGCTTCCAGAGTTTCTTGAAATTTGCGACGATCTCATCAACATAGGCTTGTGGAGTAGTACCTACTTCCAGAGCCTTCTTCTCGATCTTCTGGCCATGCTCATCGGTTCCTGTCAAAAACATTACATCGTAGCCCTGCATTCGCTTAAATCTGGAGACCACATCGCAGGCAAGTGTTGTGTAGCAGTGACCAACGTGTGGATTGCCGGATGGATAATAAATCGGTGTCGTAATGTAATACTTCTCTTTATTGCACATAGTTCTATGCGCCTCCTATCTTTGCTGAATGCATTTATTGATTATAGCAACATTATGATGATAAAATCAATGAATATTAGAAAGATAGACTAGGAGTTTAATCTTATACAATGTTCTACTTTGTATGTGCGCTTTACGCCGAGGCAAAACCTCTCATTTCCGCACTTTCGCTCAGGAAAGACGCGTTTTCATGCCCATACGACACGTATTTTTCCGAAGACAGTTCCGTCGTTCTCACTATTTCAGGAATGGGCCCGATCGCCGGAGCTGCTGCTTCCAGCTATCTTCTTACCCGTTTTGGCTTTCGTAGCGAAAAGGACTTTCTCATCAACTTTGGTTCCTGTGCAGGAAAAGATCCCGGACTATACCTGATCAACAAAATCACGGACAACGCTTCCGGCCGGACCTTCTATCCGGACATGCTCTACGACCTTTCGGACTGCGGTCTCCCTTCTTCTTCGGAAAAAGCACTGGTGACCGTTCCCCGCGTGGTTTCTTCTCTGGAGGATCCGGAATCTTTATACGAGATGGAAGCATCAGGCATTTTCCAGGCGGCTTCGCATGTTCTGCCGCCACACCGGATGCTTTTCCTGAAGTATGTCTCTGATGCGGGTGTAGAGAACGCCAAGGCAGTCACCGCCGAATACCTCTCTTCCTGTTCCGAGAAGTATCTTCCTGCTGTTCTCTCTGTTTTGAAGAAACTGGAGGAAGCATGCGAGGAAAAGCCTTCCATTGACGAGGAACTTCTCCTTTCTACTTCATACGCTCTCCATTTGAGCGAGACATTGCGTTTTGAACTCCGTCAGCTCTTCATGTATGCAAATGCATCCGGAAAGAACATGGAAAAGATCCTGAACGATCTGGATGCGGACGGGAAACTGGATGTTTCCTCCAAGCGGGAGGGAAAGGTGGTGCTCGATGCAATCCGGCAAAAGCTTATTTAACTACCCCTTCTCGCATATCTATGTTGAGGATTCGGTCCGGGACATGGAATTGACCCGCAGCATTCTTGCACGTTTTTCCAAATCGGTCGTGATTCCCATCAACCACTACAAAGACGTGTTCAACCGGAGCCGCCAGAGTTTCGGACTTCAAAAATCTTCCCAGGCACTGATCCTCGCGAAGAACACGGGAGAATCGATCTTCCCCGGTGCCCCTGTCTGCCAGGACTTCGGCTATGACCACTTCTACTATGCCAGCTCGATCCGAAACTGCATCTTTGACTGCGAATACTGTTTCTTAAAAGGCATGTATGGTTCCGGAAATATCGTTGTCTTCGTCAATCTGGAAGACACATTTGCCGAACTGGAAGCATTGCTTGCCAAGCACCCGGTATATCTTTGCGTTTCCTACGATACAGATCTCATCGCGCTCGAATCCCTGACCGGATTTACTGCACGCTGGGCGGAATTCACGAAGAACCACGAGGATCTCACGATCGAGATCCGCACCAAGTCTTTCCGAAAAGACATCTACGACAGGATCGAACCCTGTGACCGTGTGATCTTTGCCTATACGATTTCACCGGATGAGATCATTGAAAAGCACGAGAAAAGAACTGCTGCCCTTACTGAACGTCTTGAGGCGGCCGCCTATGCCATGAAGAAAGGATTCCCGGTACGTCTCTGTTTCGATCCTGTCATTTATTGCGAAAACTGGAAAGATTCATACTTATCTATGTTTGATCAGGTGCAGAAACATATCGACACCCATCAATTAAAAGATGTCAGCATCGGCTCTTTCCGTATCCCTGCGGATTACATCAAGAAACTCCGCAAGGACTTCCCGGACTCCCCGATCTGCCAGTTCCCGTACGAGAACCGTAACGGGGTATTCCAGTATTCCGCCGCACTTCAGGCTGAGATGGAAGATACCCTGGTAACTAAACTGCAGAGTCTGGTCCCCAAAGAAAAGATCTATAGAATTGACGTTGATGAATAAAAAAGGAAGGACAGCAACATGAAAAAGACAGCGATCGTGACAGGTGCATCATCCGGAATCGGAAAAGCAATCTGTGCTACATTACTTCAGATGGATTATGAAATCTACGGGTTCGGGAGAGATTTTTCAGATGCCTCCCTCCTTACGGAGAACAGTGCTTTTCACAAAGTCGAAATGGATCTTCTTGAAACAGGAAAACTGGAAAACGAGATCCGCTCGATCAGCAAAGGAAGAAGCATCGACCTTCTTCTCAACTGTGCCGGCGTCGGTTACTATGGTCTTCATGAGGAACTCTCCACAAAGGCCATCTCCGAGATGGTCCGAGTAAATCTGGAAGTTCCGATGATCCTGACAAATCTTCTTCTTAGAAAACTGAAAGAGAGCCAGGGCACGATCCTCAACATTGCTTCTATTACCGCGAACCAGAACAACCCGCACGGCGCCGCATATGGCGCAACCAAAGCCGGGCTTCAGAGCTTTTCAAGAAGTGTATTCGACGAAGCAAGAAAGCATGGTGTAAAGGTAACTACGATCCTTCCGGACATGACGGATACCAATCTCTACAGAAATGCGGATTTTACATGCTCCAAAGACGAAGATGCGCGACTCCTGCCTGAGGATATCGCGCATGCTGTTCGTCATATTCTGGAAGCGGATCCACATCTGGTCATCACGGAGTATACCGTCCGTCCGCAGCTTCACCGCATCGAAAAGAAAAACTGATCAGTTTCCGTTATTGTTTCCATTGCCGTTTGCAGTTCCGTTGGCACCGGATCCACGCATCGCATCGAATACTTCTTTATCCGCAAAGGAGACCTTTACAGAACGGATAAAATGATCATTCGAATTGGTACGCAGAAGCAGATTGATGATCGTCTCGGTAACCGGTGCGGTCTCCATCTGGGAGAAAGCCTTTCGGATCGTCCATACGGCATCGAGTTCTTCCTGGGACATGAGGAGATCCTCACGACGCGTACCGGATTTGTTGATATCGATTGCCGGGAAGATACGCTTCTCGGAGAGCTTTCTGTCGAGGTAAACTTCCATGTTACCTGTACCCTTGAATTCCTCGAAGATAACTTCGTCCATTCGGGAACCGGTCTCAATGAGAGAAGTCGCAACGATCGTCAAACTTCCGCCGTTCTCTATATTTCTCGCAGCACCGAAGAAACGCTTCGGACCATAGAGAGATCCCGGATCCAGACCACCGGACAACGTTCTTCCTGTAGGTGTAATCGTCAGGTTATAAGCACGGGCCAGACGGGTCATGGAGTCAAGAAGGATTACGACATCCTCACCCATCTCAACAAGACGCATGGCACGCTCGAGAACCAGTTCTGTAACTCTTGTATGGTTCTCCGGCTTTTTATCGAATGTGGAGTACACAACTTCACCCTTGATGGAGCGCTGCATATCGGTAACTTCCTCCGGACGCTCGTCGATGAGGAGCACGATCAGCTTCGTCTTCGGGCTGTTCTGGGAGATGGCATTTGCAATCTTCTGCAAAAGGATCGTCTTACCTGCTTTCGGCGGGGAAACGATCATACCACGCTGGCCTTTACCAATTGGAGAAACCAGGTCGATGATACGTGTACTGAGTTCCTGTTTTCCGGTTTCCAGACGGAATCTTTCATCCGGGTAGATCGGAGTCAGTCTCTCAAAATGCGGACGCTTGCCGAGCTTATCCAGTTCGACATCGTTGACTGTCGTGATATAGCTTAACGCCAGGTTCTTATCCTGATTCTTCTTCGGTAGGGCAAAGCCATGGATCTGGTCGCCCATACGAAGTCCGAATCTTCTGATGATATTATTCGGAACGAAAATATCCTGAGGAGACGGCAGATAGTTTTCTCTTCTAACAAAACCATATCCGCCTTCCGAGACGATCTCAAGAACGCCGGTAAACTCGACAGGTTCGATCTGTGGTCTCTGCGGTTCCTGTGGTGCCGCTTCTCCATCAGATGCAGCATTCTCATCCGAAGAAGCATTCTCAGCACTTGGCGCAGGTTCTCCTGCCGGACGGATCTCTACACTTCTATGACGGGATTTCTGCTTGTTATTCTTGGACGGTTTTTCAGAAGGATTTCTCTTTATTTCTTCCTTCTTCTCCGCTTCAGGCTTTGATTCAGCGTTCACCTCTTCCGGTGCTTTCTCCTGCTTGGGAGCTTCCTCTGTCTCGGCCTTTGCCTCGTCTTTTTTCTCTTCTTTCTTTACGTCTTTTTTCGCCTTTTTCGAACGGTTCTTCGAAGAAAGTTTCTCGTCTTTCTTCTCTTCTTTTTCGAAAGACTTTTCCGTCTTTTCCTCCGCACTCTTTTCCGCAACTACCTCTTCCTTCTTCTCTTCAGAAGCAGGAACTTCTTTCTCTTGCTGTTTTTCCGTCTTTGCGGTCTTAGATGCTTTTGCCGTCTTCGAAGGCTTCTTCTCACGCTTTTTCGGCGCTTCTTCCTTTTCAGAGACTGCTTCTTCCGAAGCTGGTTTTTCGGGCTCCGCCTCTGTCTTCTTCTCAATCAGTTCTTCGATTGGAAGCGTCTCGGAAGTGGTCTCTTTCTTCTTCGCAGTCTTCTTTTTTCCGGAATCCGCCTTGGTTTCTTTCTTAGTAGAACGACGGGAAGTTTTCTCCGTCTTTTCCTCTTTTGGTTCTTCAGAAGCCTTCTCTTCCTTAACTGCTTCTTCCTTCACCGGAGCCTCCTTGGAAGCTTTGGAAGCAGTCTTCTTTGCAGCAGGTTTCTTTGCTGCTTTGACTGGTTTCTCAACTTTCTCAGTTTTCTCGGCTTTCGGAGGTTCCGCAGTTTTCTCTACCGCTTCAGACATTTTCTGTTCGCGGTTCAAAAGATCGGCAAGCTGCTTCTGACTCATTGCTTCCGCTTGTTCGGCAGACACCAGATTAAAGGTCACTGCGATCGTAGCAAGCGCTTCTTTACTCTTAGAAGAAAAATCGTCTTTTGACACAAAATTACCTCGTTAAAATGAAATCGGTTTATATTTGAACAGAGAAGTATCCCCTTCTCAAAACAAAAACTATGGATTGAAAAAAATGAAAATCTAATTACACCTCATCAGTATTCAACATGTCTGCTTCTTCGCAGAAAGAATACATTCACTAAACCGATGTCATTATAAATTGAAGTCCGTCTGATTGTCAACTGGCATTGCCCTTATTTCCGCAATTACAGATAAAAAAGGAACTGCCCCGATGAGGCAGTTCCTCTGTCTGGATCAAGTTCTTTTTCCAATGAATCAAGTATCGCCAAGAGCAGCAAACTTGTCCATCATGCTGAGTGCTTTACCTGTACCGATCGCTACGCAGCTGACTGTATCTTCTGCAACATAAACATCGATACCGATCTTGGTAGCAAGCATTCTGTCGAGACCATAAAGAAGAGCACCACCACCGGTCATAACGATACCGCGCTGGGAGATATCCGCCATCAGCTCCGGAGGGGTTCTCTCAAGAACGGAGTGAACAGCATCAAAGATTGCTGCAACCGGTTCTTCCAATGCTTCGAGCATCTCTGTGGAGGATACCGTAACGGTTGCCGGAAGACCTGTGATCAGGTTACGGCCACGTACATCCATCGTCATTTCTTCTTCTCTCGGATATGCGCATCCGATATTGATCTTAAGTTCTTCTGCCGTCTTCTCACCAATGAGAACATTGTGCTTACGACGGACGTGCTTGACGATCGCTTCGTCAAACTTGTCACCGGCAACCTTCAAGGAGAAGTCTACTACCGGCTCGCAAAGGGAGATAACCGCGATATCTGTCGTACCACCACCGATATCTACGATCATGGAACCACATGCCTTCGTGATATCGATACCTGCACCGATCGCAGCCGCAATCGGCTCACGGATCAGGAATACATCCTTCGCACCGGCATGACGGCAGGCATCTTCTACAGCCTTCTGTTCAACCGGCGTAATAACAGACGGTACACAGACAACGATCGTCGGACGGAAATAGGTCGCGCGGATACCCTGGCAAACACGGCCGATGAACGCTTTCAGCATGACCTCGGTAACCTTAAAGTCAGAAATAACACCATCACGGAGAGGACGGATCGCTTCTACAACGCCCGGTGTACGGCCAAGCATCAGGCTGGCGCTCTCTCCTACGGCAAGTACGGTTCCCGTCTTTGTATTTACGGCAACGACAGATGGCTCCTTGAGCACAACGCCTTTACCTCGTACATAAATAAGGACACTACTTGTGCCCAGATCAATTCCGATATCTAATCCTAAGCCCATGATCAACACCTCATAATATAAAGAAATACGCTCTGCGTATTGTTATGCACACAAATAAGCACGTTAATGATACAATAAAAGAGCTTATCTTTCAATGTTGCAAGTTTGCATTCATTTTACAAATCGGAGTGGAATTGTGAAGAAGATATTGGCATATTTATTCATGATCTGTGGTGTCACCGCCTATTTCTTCGACGGGATCCTGCCGATTTGTGTGCTTTTTCCTCTTCAGATACTAGGGTATATCTCCATGCCTTTCTTTGCCCAGGCGGTTGTGGAAGGCTTTTTTCTGACTAAAAATATCTACAAGTATTTTCTTCGTATCTCATTGACCGCTTATCTGGCTCAGGCCGCATTTCTGCTCGTGTATCTTCTGTGGGATAGTTCACCGAAGCCGTTACGTCTCAACATCGTTTTCACCTGGATGATCACATTGTCTATTCTTTTTGCCGTGGAACTTCTTGTTTCTCTTCCGCGGGACCGGGTCGCTTCGATGAATCTTATCGAGCCAAATGCTTCATCCCAAAGCACACGCTATGGTGTCATTGTTTCCAGCGCGGAAGCCAATAATCTTCCCCATGGCATGAAGATTCCGGAGTGGCCACGCACTACACTTCATGGGTTTGCGATCCTTCTTTTTGCAATCTGCATGGTACTGGTCACATTTCTTCCACTGACGATGTCGCTAATGTCTATTATGTGTGTACTGATGTTTTATTTTTTGCATCGCTGGAAAATCGATAACCGTGTCTTTGTGGCAACGGTTTTCTTCGCCGCTTTTGCCGCATGCTACACATATCTTTATTTTCGCATGACAGGGATCATTACCTGGGAAGGGGTCTCGCTGATCGGCTTTTTCCTTTGCCTTCTTCTACCAAGCAAAAAGCGGAAAAAATCCAAATGGTTTTATCGTGCGTTCTATCTCTTCTACCCGCTTACGATCGCTGTCTGTGCAACCGCTTCATACCTGGTCAGTTAAGAAAAAGGACTGCGTTATTCCGCAGTCCCCTCTTTCTGATACTTTTCTGACTCGAAACTGACCAGATTTTTGATATTCCTTTTGATACTTTCCATCGCTTTCTCACTGATATGATTCAGTTGAATGACGATATTTGATTTTTCATTTATACACTCATCGAGAAATCTTCTGCTCTTCTTGATTTCCCGCATATCCCGCGAAAGAACTCCCATCCGGCCTATTTCATCAGGACTTAGGGGATTAGTGTCTGATAATAACCTCTGACGTAGTTTGGCTAATTCTTTTGCCATCTGGTTATATTCCGTATTCATTGTGTTTTTCTCGTTGACAAGACGGTTTTTATTTCTTCTGGATTCGTTTGACGGGCTACTCTGCTTGACAAACTCTTCATATGCCGGGATGATCTCTAAAAACTCTTCAAAATAAGGCCTATCAGATTCTTCACAAGCGCCAATCGCCTCTTCGATGCGTGTTTTGATCGTCGGAATATGCGCTTTCCTCATATACAGTTCTGCGCTTTGCAAAGCAATCTTCAGATCTGTCCATTTCGCTGCGCAGAGGATACGTCCACGAAGTGCTTCAAAGTTCTTCGGATCGATAGCTAATATATATGAGTACATAGAATCCGCCTTGATAAACTGGGATTCTGAGAGCGCCTCTTCTGCCTCGGCAAGAGCCGTTTCATCACGGATAAAATCGAAATCGTATGTGACTCCGCAGTATGGGCATTCGTACAACTGTCTGTCCAGATTTACGATCAGCTCGCTACTGCACGAAGGGCAGGAAGCCGAAGTTACAAAGTTTATTACCGATGATGTATCTTTCGGAGAACGATCGGCTTTTATTTCTTTCGGATTTAATGCCTCTAACTGGGAATAGAGTTTGGAAAACTCCTCATCGAACTTCTGGCGTTTTTCTCTGTTTTTGACCAACAAATGGGATTTTTCAACACCATCGATCCGTATTGAGGCATACGGATTATCCGTATCCTGTATTCTACCTTTTTCGATACATTCTCTTTCCCGATCATTCACACGGATATATCCCGCGAGTTCATATAGAAGACGCAACTTTGAGAAATATGTCTTTCCTTCCGGACTGCAGGCTTCCTCGGCCTGAAGCAGAGCATCAGGCGAAATGAGCAGTACGTTCTCCGGCTTTTTGAGTTCTTCCGGACGGTTAAGTTTGACTTCACAGAGAAGTTTCCCCCGAAGTGCCAGAAAATTGTGAGGCTCTTTATTCAGGATAAATTCATATTTTTCCTTGGCCGAATCGTATTGTAACATCTTTTGGGAGGAGGCAGCCTGCTCAAGAATATCGCGGGACCGGAAGTACTCATAATCAAAGAAGACATTGCAATACGGGCATTCATACTGCTGACGGTCATTATGGATAATGAGTGGTCCTCCGCAATTCGTACATGTATGCTTCTTGATCAGTGTCATTTCCAAACACCTCCCTTACGGCCTAAAAGCCTAATACTTTAAGTCGACTATATAGAAAAGGCAAAGACATATCAAGTGTTTCTGAATCCGAATAAGACTGTTTATTTATTGTTCGTGACACTATAACGGGTAATAGGCCGATGCTGAAAAAAGTATCGATAATTCTATTTTCTTTCCAGCATGAAAACAAGTTGCATCATCTTAAGGACGCTTCAAAAGAACCCACTAAGTTTGGCAAGAACTACAAAACAAGAGACTATAGTGACAAAATCTGCTATAATGACTGTTTGTAAGTTTCTATATAAAGAGAGGTATGCATATGGCGTATTCAACAGACATTGACCGTAAGTGGCAGAAAAAATGGGAGGAAACCAAACTTTATAAGTTTGACCCGGATAAAAAGGGTGAGAAACTATACGTTTTGGAGATGTTCTCCTACCCTTCCGCAGCTAACCTACATCTTGGTCACTGGTACAACTACTCTCTGACAGACTCCTGGTCCCGTATGAAGCGTATGCAGGGCTTTAACGTATTCCATCCGATGGGTTTCGACTCGTTCGGTCTTCCGGCAGAAAACTACGCCATCAAGACCGGTATCCACCCGAAGGATTCCACACTGCATAACATTGAGATCATGGAACAGCAGCTTAAGAACATGGGCGCGACCTATGACTGGGATTACGAGATCGCAACCTGCAAACCGGAATATTATAAGTGGAACCAGTGGATCTTCCTGAGACTCCTCGAAAAGGGCCTGGCTTATAGAAAGAATGCTCCGGTCAACTGGTGCCCGCAGTGTAACACGGTACTTGCCAACGAGCAGGTTATCGATGGTGCATGTGAGCGTTGCCACACCGAAGTAGAACACAAGAACATGACACAGTGGTTCTTCAAGATCACTGCCTATGCCCAGGAACTTCTTGACTGCCTGCCGCAGCTTGACTGGCCGGAAAAGACAAAGAAGATCCAGACCAACTGGATCGGCCGTTCCGAAGGTACACAGATCTCCTTCCTCTGCGAGAAAAACGGTGAGCGCCTGAAAGACGAAAACGGCGATGATCTGAAACTCTCTGTATTTACAACACGTGCCGATACCCTGATGGGTGTTTCCTACGTAGTTGTAGCACCGGAATCCCCGCTGTGCACACTGCTCACCACAGACGAGTGCAGAGAAAAAGTTGAAGAATACCAGGCTTTCACCAAGAAAGCTTCCGATATCGACAGAATGTCCACCACACGTGAAAAGACCGGTGTATTCACAGGTTCCTATGCGATCCACCCGATCACCGGAAAGAAGGTTCCGATCTGGGCTTCCGACTATGTTATCGCAACATATGGTACCGGCGTGGTTATGGCGGTTCCGGCTCACGATGAAAGAGACTATGAATTCGCAAAGAAGTTCGATCTGCCGATCCAGAGAGTTATTGCTTCTGCTCCTGACGCTGAGGATGAACTCCCGTTCATCGAAAAAGGCGTTCTGGTCAACAGCGGCGAATTTGACGGTTTGAATTTCAAGACCGCTATCGATGCAATTATTGAAAAGCTTGCTCCACAGGGCATGGCAGAGAGAAAGATCAACTACCGTCTCCGTGACTGGCTGATCTCCCGTCAGCGTTACTGGGGTACACCGATCCCGGTCGTACACTGTGAAAAGTGCGGCGTCGTTCCGGTTCCGGATGACCAGCTCCCGGTACTGCTCCCTTACGACGTAGAGTTCCGTCCGGATGGAGAATCTCCTCTTGCCAAGTGCGCGGAGTTCATGAACACAACCTGTCCGAAGTGTGGCGCACCGGCCAAGCGTGATCCGGATACCATGGATACATTCGTTGACTCTTCCTGGTATCAGCTGCGTTACCCGGATAACAAGAACGATAAGGAGCCTTTCAACAGAGAGCTCATCGATAAGATGTGCCCGGTTGATAAGTACGTCGGTGGTCCAGAGCATGCGGCAATGCATCTCCTGTACACGCGCTTCTTCTGTAAGGCACTCCGTGACATGGGTTACCTCGATTTCGACGAGCCGTTTACTTCCCTCGTTCACCAGGGTATCATCCTCGGACCTGACGGAAACAGAATGAGTAAGTCCAGAGGCAACACCGTTGCACCGGATCCGTACATCCAGAAGTATGGTTCTGACGTATTCAGAACATACCTTGCATTTGGTTTTGCATACACCGATGGTGGTCCATGGAGCGAAAGCGGACTTCAGGCGATCGTTAAGTTCACCGGACGTATCGACCGTCTGGTAGAAGAGGTAAAAGACATCGCGAAGGATCAGGCTCTTCCGACAGACCTCAGCGAAGAAGACAAGGCTCTTCTTTACAGCCTGAACTACACGATCAAGGCCGTCACAACAGATACGGAAAAGTTCCAGTTTAATACTTCGATCGCACGTCTGATGGAGCTTTTGAATGCTATCGGTAAATACCAGGGCGCTTCGAACAAGAACGATGCACTTCTGAGATCGACGGTAGAGACTTTCCTGCTCCTGTATGCTCCTTATGCTCCGCACTTTACGGAAGAGCTCTGGGAGAGAATGGGCAATGAATACTCTATCTTCAATCAGCCCTGGCCGGTATGCGATGAGAGCAAGCTCGTAAAAGATACGATCGAGATCGCTGTCCAGATCAATGGTCAGGTGAAGTTCAAGCTCAACATCAGCCCGGATGCTACTTCTGAAGAAGTCGAGAAACTCGTCCATGAAGACAGCCACCTCGAACCGGCACTGGCTGGCAGAAATATCGTGAAGTTCATTTACGTAAAAGGAAGATTGGCAAACATCGTAGCAAAATAAAGTCAACGCCGGATGGAGGAAGCATGAGTTTTCGAAGCAAGCTTTTCTCACAAAAGAAGATCTATAATCTCGAACCGACAAACGAGTTATTTTTGCGTGCTATGAAAGAAAACTGTGCGTTCCATTATGCGCATTGTGAAGAATACAGAAAAGTATTAGATGGCGAGGGTTTTTCTCCGGAAGACCTCGCCTCTTTTTCTGATCTTGCAAAGCTTCCTTTCCTGCCCACGCTTTTCTTCAAAAAGCACCACATCTATTCTCTTCCGAACCGGCGTCTTTCGATCAAGGTCACTTCGTCCGGAACAAGCGGTCATTTCAGCCGCATGGGATTTGCATGGAGCGAGCTTTGGTATGCACTGAAGATGTCGCTGCGGGTAGTAAGCAAGCGTCATCTGATTTCTCTTCGTCCATGCAACTATATAGTTTTCGGATACAAACCAAACCGCCACAACAAAACAGGTGTTACCAAGACCGCCTTTATAACGACACTTCTGGCACCGGCCCGGCATCGTACCTATGCTTTGAAATACCACGATGGAAAATACGAACCGGATCTGGAAGGCGTGATCAAGGCTATTGAAAAATATGCGAAAAAGAAGACACCTGTCCGCTTCATGGGATTTCCTTCCTATACGACTTTTGTCATGCAGATGATGGAAGATCGAAAAGCATTTGTACAGCTTCCCAAGGGATCCAAGATCATGCTCGCCGGCGGCTGGAAACAGTTCTATGCCGAGGAAGTGGAAAAGAGCGTCTTCTATGATCTGGCCAAGCGCGTGCTTGGAATCACAGATGATAACATCGTCGAGTTTTTCGGTGCGGTTGAACATCCGATCCTCTATTGCGACTGCCCGCACCACCATTTCCATGTTCCCGTTTATGGCCGTGTCCTGATCCGGGACGTCAATACTCTGGAACCTGTCCCCAATGGCACGCCGGGTCTTGTGAATCTACTGACGCCGCTTGTAAAAGGTACACCGTTAACAAGCGTCATGACAGACGATCTTGGGATACTGCATGACGGCAGCACATGCCCCTGTGGACAGAATTCCCCGTACCTCGAGATCCTTGGCCGTGTCGGTCTGAAAGACATCAAGACCTGTGCGGCAGGTGCAGCAGAATATCTGGATAAAGGAGGCCTGAAATGATCCTTTTCAACGGAACTCTTTTCGAGACAAAAGAGCAGAACCGTCTTCTTGACGAACTGCCTTCGAAACTGACAGACACTCTCCTTCACCAGACGCTCGACCGTGAAAATGTAATACGGGCTTTTGACAATATCAGCCAGCGGCTGGCCGCCGGTGAATTTGAATCACTTCTTCAGTCTGTAGATCCGGATTCTGCTTCTCTCTACATGGATCAGATCGTCCGCATGATGAGCCGTGATTATCTCCAGAAGAAAACCGAGATCGAGTTTCACGGTGTAAGAAACGACAACGAAAAGATCCAGACGCAGGAAGTTCCGCTTGGTGTAATTTTCCATATTGCTGCGGGTAATATGGACGTGCTTCCGATCGCCAGTATCGGAGAAGGTCTTCTTGCCGGAAACATTAACATTCTTAAACTTCCAAGTGTCGACCGCGGCCTTACGATCCAGGCACTCAAGATGCTTGTCGATGCCGAACCGGCGTTGAAGGACTTCATCTATGTCTTTGATACGCCTTCCTCAGATATCGCAGCTATGAAAAAGCTGGCCGATCTTTCTGACGGCATCGCCATTTGGGGTGGCGACGAAGTCGTGCACGCAGTAAGAGCTTTTGCCAAACCGGGAACAAGGCTGATCGAATGGGGTCACAAACTTGGATTTGCCTATATCTCCGGATATGAAAACGAAGAGACAGAACTTACCGAACTTGCGGAACACATCCTGATGACCCGCCAGTTGCTGTGCAGTTCCTGCCAGGTCATTTATATCGATACAGACAAATATGACGAGGCGTTGTCATTTGCCGGAAGATTTCTCCCCTATCTGGAACGCGCATTCGAAAAGCACCCGATCCGGGAGATCGGTGGTGTAGCGGAGCTTACACTCAGACGGTATGAGGAAAGGATCGAAAAACATCTTCACGGCGACGAAGCATCGGAAGATAAGAGATCCCGTTTTCAGGGCCAGCATACAAGCGTTACGGTCAAAAAAGATCCGGACCTGGAATTGTCATACATGTACGGAAACGTAATCGTGAAACCTCTCCCCGCTAAGAACCTGGCCGATGTACTCCGGAAAAGCAAAGGATATCTTCAGACAGCAGGCCTGATCTGCAGTCCTGAAAAAAGAGATGCGCTCACCCTTCAATTGACCCGTTGCGGTGTCCAGCGCGTCACACGTGCCGGACACATGTCGAGTCTTTTTGAAGGAGAAGCGCATGACGGCGAGTTTGCACTCGCACGTTACAGTCGTTTCATAAACATTGAGAACTAAGTCCTTTTCAGCTCCTCTCAATCCATTCGATCTCAGGTGCAGTTGAGAACGATTGCTCTTCCCATTCTTTCAACTGCTTTTCAAAATCAGGATAGGCCTGATATGGAAGTTTCGTATTCGTAAACACTTCATGCATCTTGCCGCTGGTATAGATTGAAGGATCGGCATCCTCATTCAAGATCGCATATGTATACTCATACTCGTGATTGGGTCTTGCGATCTGCATGATCACGCAATTGGACGTCAATCCATTCTGTTTGACATACATATCCATCACTTCCAGTTTGGGATCCAGAGAAGCATAGGAGTCATACTGCTCGACTACTTCACAGAGCTTGTTCAGTGTCGCCGTATTATCCAGATATCCCATAAAGAATATGTGCATCGCAGCTCCGCCTGAACCACTGGATTGTAATCCTCCGGCCACATTAAGCAAAGTCTGGCTTCTATCCCATGATTCATAGGCGTCCTTAAGAACGACCTTTTCATTTTCATACTTGAAAAGCAACTGTTCCTCATAAGGTCCAAGCCCACGGATCCTGACTACTAGTTCCGGATCGCCATCGAGGCCGCAATCCAGGTATCCATAAGCCACATCAGTTTGATCTGCTTCGTCTGCCGATGCTTTTTCTTTGAAATAAGAAACGAGATCTGTACAAGTCATCTCTTGATTTCGCACATCGGTCCCGATTATTGCTGCATTGATGGAAGTCGCCTTGTCATCCAGAGGACTGATATCCACCTTGATTTCATCCTTCAGGAAGCTCTCATAGGCACTCTTACTGGCCAGTCCTTTTTCCGTAAGATCCGGAATCGTCACCTGTATGGGTTCCGTCGTTTCTTCTGTTTCTGTTGTCGTCTCTTCAGAAGACTCCGATGCGGAAGTTTCTGGAACTGTTGTAGTGGTTTCTTCGGAAGTTGTTGTTTCTTCCGGCTCCGTCTCTTTTGTTGTTTCTGTCTTCGTCGAAGTATCTTCCGAAGTCCATCTTGTTGCTTTACTCTTTGTCGTTTCCGAACTGCAACCGGAAAGAACAAGGAGCCCCAATAATCCTGATAATAAACGATTTGAATTTTTCATAACACACCTTCTTTTCCTTGTCGACACAGTATAGCACAGCAGATTCTGCTTCGTTCTTACAATACTGTAATAATCCGGGAAGGGTGTCTGTTTAGACGGTTACTCGCCGCGCTTGGTCCTCTCGCGAGGAGCATTGGTCGGGCGGAACTTCGGGCCTGAGAAATACTTTCTCTCAAAGTCGATCGGTGAGAGCGGCTTCGCAAAGTAATAGCCCTGGAAAATATCTACGCCCAGTGCACGGATACGGGAAGCTTTCTGTGCTGTCTCGATTCCCTCTACGCACACGGTCATGCCGATCGTTCGGGTCAGAAGTACGATAGCGGAGATAAACGATGTATTGAAACGGTCATCCTGATCGACAAAAGCACGGTCGATCTTGATCTCGTCAACTGGGAATTCACGCAGATAGTTAAAGGACGAGTAGCCGGTTCCGAAGTCATCGAGCGCGATACGGATACCGTTATTTCTTAACTTGGTCATGTTCTGACGGCAGATCGCCAGGTTCTTCATCAACGTCGTCTCAGTGATCTCAAGCAGTACGTTCTTCGGTTTCAATCCGTATTCACCGAGAAGCTCGATTACATAATCTGCAAAATCGATTCTTGCCATGTCTTCCGCGGTTACGTTGATATGTACATAGAAGTCCTCGGAGACACCACTGTCGATCCAGTCCTTACACTGCGCCATCGCCGTACGGAGGATCCAGTCTCCGACAACATTCATCTGACCGGTTGCCGTAACTGCCGCAATTACTTTTTCCGGACTGATCAGGTTACCGGATGGTGAGATCCAGCGGAGAAGCGCCTCACAACCTACAAGACGCTCGGAGCGCGCATCAACCAGCGGCTGGAAATACAAAAGGAAATTCTTGTTGCCTTCACGGATCGACTTGGAAATCTGGAATTCAAAGTCCAGTCTCTCTTTCAGTTCTACCTTATATTGCGGTGTATAGATCGAATAGGCGATCCTTGCATCCTGCTTGACCTTATGAAGAGCGATCTCAGCATTTACAAGCAGTTCTTCTGCGCTGTTTCCGCAAGATGGGAAAAGAGATGCACTCATGGACAACGAGATATAGATCGAACTTCTATCGAGCGTCATCGGCGCATTCATTTCTTCCTTGAAGGTCTTCATGAAGTTTTCGACCTGTACCCGCGAAGCATGCGGCCAGAGGACACAGAACGCATCTACACCGATCTGATACAGTGCACCATCTTTCGGAAGACTGTCACGCAGTTTCTTCGCTACGGCAACCAGAAGTTTCTCACCTGTCGATCTGCCGTAACGGTCATTAAATACATGGAAATCCTTGATATCGACAATAACCATCGCAGCCGAAAGTACATCACGGTTATGGATCAGGTCTTCTGCATCCGCCAGAAGACGGCCACGAACAGGAAGGCCGGTCAGTTCATTGCGGGTCGAATTCTTCTCTACATTCTCACGGACTTCATTCATACCGGTCAGGTCAAAGATCGTACCGATCAGAAGTAGAGCCTGTTTACTGCTGTCGTAGACAGTCTTACCACGACATGCCAGCCAGCGGATCTGATCGTCTTTTCCCCATACACGGAACTCGATCGAGAAGGTATCCTTCTCTTCTTCGACCAGATAGGCAAACGTCTCGATAAAGCGGCGGCGGTCATCCTCGATGACCTCTTCCGCCATGCGGTTGATAATATCGCCAGAATAGGTCAGTTCCATATCCGGGAACATGGTCTGCAGGTTCTTGGAGAACGTGATCGTGCCACGCTTCATATCGGCGGTAAATGTGATCGCTTCAGAACCATCGATGATGATACGCTGGAAAGAATCAGCAACTTTCCGGTCCGTCACATCTACGAAGATACCGATCAGGTACCTCTTCTGATCTGGAGATACAAAACGGAATACGCCGCAGGAATGTACCCACACCTCTCCTTTTGACGGAGAAAAGACTCGGAAGTCACGGGCCCGGGAATTCTTGCTCGGCGCCTGGTTTTCCAGAACTGAAACAAATGCGGCATAGTCATCCGGATGAACATAGTTACTCAGTTCACGGGATGCATGCAAAAGCTCATGATTCGGAAGTTCGATCAACTGCGATAAGGATGTGTTAAAACGGCATGTATCTTCTGTCTCGTTATAACAGAGTACATAACCATCGATGGAATCACTCATGAGTTTATCAAACACGATCGCGCCAAAGCTCTGCGTCTGATCCTCGAACATACCATAGATCAGGACGTGGTTATCTTTCTTCACTTTCTGCATGCTGACACGCATGTGATAGATATGGCCATTGGCAGAAATCAGATTGTGTTCGATTGAAACGACCCTGCTGTTATCTGCGATCAGAGTATAGAAAGCTTCTTCATAGCGCTTTTGGATACTAAAAGTTTCCGTCGGGTCAGTATACTGCAGATAGGCATCCATGATCATGCCCTGGGACGCGACAGGTCCGAGGACTTGTATCATCCCCTGTGAAAAGAAGAAGCGCTTTTCCTTCGGAAAAACCACAAACGTACATAAAGCAACTTTTTCAAACAAGCCGTCCGCCTGTTCCAAAAGCTGCGGATCCAGACAGATCGACGAGTCAAATAACTCGGACGCAAATCCTGAATCGTCTGCTACCATACTTTCATCCCCTGACGCAATTACTCCCTTTATTTTATCATCTCAAGCACCTCGGCGTATAGTGCTTTTTTGCTTTCTCCCCATTCTTCTGAAAGCTTCTTGGCGATTTCCTTCGTCGAAAGCCCTTGTCCGAGCAGTTCATGGATCACTTTTTCACGTTCCGGCTTGGTAAGGACAGCCTTTTCTTTTTTTCTGGCGCCCTCCAGGATCAGCACAAACTCGCCTTTTGGCGGCACTTCCTGAAAATGCTTTAGCAGCTCCTCGACCGTGCCTCGCACTACCTCTTCGTAGCGCTTGGTCAGTTCCCTGCAGGCAGCCGCCCGTCTCTCCCCATTTCCGTTTTCCACCAGATCAGTCAGTGTTTTCAGGAATCGGTGCGGTGCTTCGTACAGGATCGTGGTCATTTCCATCGAACTGACCACCGCGAGCCGTTCTTTTCGCTCTTTCGTTTCCACGGGCAGAAACCCTTCGAAATAGTAATGACGCGTATCCATACCGGAAAGGACCAGAGCCGTGATTCCGGCAACCGGACCCGGGATGGCTGTTACTTCCAGATTCTCCTCGATACATGCCTTGACCAGATCCTCACCCGGATCCGAAATACTCGGCATACCTGCATCCGATACAAGCGCTACATTTGCACCGCTTCGAAGAAGTTCAAGAAGTTTCTCCCCATGGGACGCCTTATTATGTTCATGGTAGCTGATCAGGTGCGCCTCGATCCCGAAGTGCGCCAACAAAAGCCCGGTCCTTCTTGTATCCTCACAAGCTACATGATCCACGCTCTTTAACACTTCGACCGCTCTCGGGGAAAGATCCCCCATATTGCCGATCGGCGTACCTACCAGATATAACATGTTTTATTCCTCACTATAGATTTGTTCTACGATTTCAGTATATTTCTTATCTGCACCCCGAAGGATCAAGGGCGCCGTAACTTCAAGTTTAGCAGTCTTCCCGTTCTTCTTCGCCTGAAGAAGGAACAGTGTTGCCGGCCGGTCCGAAAAAGGATGGACGAAAGTAAGTACTTTTGGAGCAAGATCAGCCTGAAAACACGCCTTCAGCACTTCCGATGCAGTATCGGCCCGGTCAACCAGGAAAAGATCTCCCTTCGGCACAAGCATCTTCGCCGCACAAGAGATGAAATCCTCCACTTCACCATGCATCGCAAACCTGGCCTCAAGAAGCGCCTGACCATGGACATCCGTCTCCGTGACAGGTCCGCTGTCGGCTTTCCGGAAAGGAGGATTGGCATAGACAACATCGTAATAGTTTTTCGGAAACTTCTCCGTCGGAAGATCACGAAGATCCACATTCTCCCCCCGCACTCTGTCCGAGAGGCCGTTGAGTTCAATATTCCGTGCGAAAAGCGCTGCCGCTTCGCGTTGCCGTTCCACACCGTCAATTCGGATATCACTTCTTCTTCCGGCCAGAAGGATCGAAGCTGCGCCACAATTCGTACCCAGTTCCAAAGCACGCACCGGATCTTTAGTCCGGAAACGCGCACGCTCCGCAACAAACCAGGAAAGAAGTACCGTGTCTTCGCCAAAACGGAAGCCCTCCTTGCTCTGGATCAGGCGCAGCCCTCCCCGGCCAAGGTCTTCCATCGTTTCTTTTTCAGGATCAAAGATCTCCACGATACCTCCTGCTCATAAAAAGAGATCTGCATCCTTAACGGGTACAGATCTCTTCCATTCAAATCACATTCACTTATCAGCCCTGTGAAATTGCACCTGCCGGGCAAGCTGCTTCACAAGAACCACATTCCAGACAAAGATCTGGGTTGATCTCATACTTACCGTCGCCCTGAGAAATAGCGCCTACCGGGCACTCACCCTCGCAGCTACCGCAAGAAAGACATGCATCAGAAATTACATATGCCATATTAATATCCTCCTTTTCTGGTCTATGATTTCATTAAACACTATTTTTTTCTTTTTGTAAACATCACAAATGCTGTCGCTTTTGCGAATTACAACAAGCATTTTCGGGGGCATCAGACCATCTGATGACGGTTTTCCAATCTCTTCGCGGAAATGACCTGCATAGCGATATTTGCAGCAAGAAGAACAGCAACCAGGAGAATGACCACGAGAATGGATGTACGAGCGGCAAGAACGATTGTTGCCGCTACAGCCAGGATACCCAGAACCGATGCATTCTCCACTCTTTCAGAAAGAGTAACGATCGCGGAAACCAATGTAGCTGTCAGATACAGGCAAAGGAAAACAAACAGTACCATGAGGAAAGCATAGACATAATACTTCACGTTTACGGACGGATGCTTCGACCAAACTTGATCGTAAGTATATCCGCCGATCGGAAGAAAGCATCTCTCCTCCAACTGGAAGAATCCGTTATTGTATGTCAGACATCCGTTGCCCCAGAAAGCAGCCAGTGCCAGAATTGCAGAAGAAACAGCGGAGAAGATTCCTACTGCGGCAAACTTAGCAAGGAAGCGGTCCAAAGAAGTCTCATTGGCATGTACATCCTTCAGCACATCGTAAACCATATAGAACAGGAGAATACCGAGAGTAATAAAAGAGCAGATCGGGATGATCTTATCGAGGATCGGAGACTGGAAGAAAGAAACCCAGGCCTCTTCGTCACTAGTATATCCCTCATAGGAGATACGCAGCCATCCTTCACGAAGGATCGCATCATACTTGAACCAAAGATATTGAAGTACCGCGCCCAGGATCAATGTGATCACGGAAGCGATCATTGTGCATTTTGCGTACTTTTTCATTTCTGAACCAAAGGTGTTGGAACTCAGTTCTTTACTCATAAATACCTCCATTCATAAAACGCCCTCTGCGTCTTTTTCTTATATCATTTCTACTTATATAACCCAAGGTCGGTATATTATAGATAAAAGACTGAAATGTAAAGTACAAAAATAAATCTTTTCTCTTATCAACAAATCTCTCCGGGTACAGGGCAGATATTTCTGGCAAATACCCATGTCTTTGAAAGAGTTCTTGTGATTTTGGAAAAATCTCAACGAAAAAAAGAGTGCCCCTTCTGAAGGAACACTCCGTTGCTTTTGGTATTGTATTTTATCAGACGGAAAAAGAACTCTTTACTCGGCATCCGGGCTTTCCGGCGCTTTCTCACTCTCTTTAGGCTGGTTCTGGTTTTTCTTTCTCGGACAGTCTTCTTTGCACTTCGGCTGCGGCTGCGGAGGGTTGAGAAGCGTGACTTCGGAAGCATCAAACACTTCCATTTCTGTTTCCTCTTCTTTTTCAAAGCGAACTGTCACACGTTCCCTCAAAAGATCAGAATACATGACCACACCGATACCATTCGGTGTCTTGACCTTCTTACCTACCTTAGGTACACGCTTGTTTGCATCCTCATATGCTGCTTCCTCATAAGACAGGCAGCACATCAGACGGCCACAGGTTCCCGTTAGTTTTGCCGGATTCATGGAAAGGCCCTGGTCTTTCGCCATACGGATCGTTACCGGCAGGAACTGGTCGAGATAGGAACAGCAGCAAAGCTCACGTCCACAGATACCCAGTCCGCCAACCATCTTCGCCTGCTCTCTTGAACCGATCTGACGAAGCTCGATCCTCGTTCTGAAACACGATGTAAGGTCTTTGACCAGTTCACGGAAATCGACGCGTTTCTCCGCTGTGAAATAGAAAGTCAGTTTCTTGCCATCGAAAGTATATACCGCTTCGACCAAAGTCATCGGAAGCTCTCGTTTTTCAATGAATTCCAGGCACTTGATAAAAGCACTCTGCTCGCGTTCTTTCTTTTCACTATAGTGTTCCATCTCGGATTGATTCGCCATACGAAGGACCGGAAGGATCGTATCGTCAAGCTTCTCATCCGGAAGCTCAAATGGTTCATCTACTACAAATGCGATATCCTGACCGAGAGCGGTGTTGACCATAACGGCATCACCGACTTTCAGTTTCAGTTCTCCTGCCAGGAAGCGGTACGGCTTTCCGGCATCGTGGAATCGCAGGTTTACTACTTTAGCCATGTATATACTCCTTTTTCAGTGCCAGAAGCATCCGGCACACCATGATTTCATAATTCGCGTTAGCGCGGGAAGCCTTTGCCGCCGTCGCAAGAATATGCGAACACTTCTCGACCTGGCTCACTTCCAGCTTATACTTCTTAATCATGCTAATCATCTTATCTTTTTTGCTCTCGCCATGCAAGTTTGGCGAATCCGGATCCACGATCAGGATCGCCAGTTCATCGTAAAGCATATTCATGAGAGCGATCAGATCCAGGAAATGCTCTTTTTCTTCATCGAAGAAAGCATAGGTATCCGTAAGAAGATCCGTCCGCGACAATTCTGGAAAACGAAGGATCAGATCGAGCAGTTCTTCCCAAGCATCAACCAGCCACGTCGTCTCCATCAGTGTCAGGGCATAGCCGATGATTCCTCCGGAGAAGCGCGCATAAAGCTGCGCCTCATCGTCCAGGATATCCGGGTTTTTGCTCTTCAGAAGCGCGATCACTTCATTTTCCTGGTTGGGTGTCATTCGGATCGATACAGTTCTGGAAAGCACAGTCGGGAGAAGTTTCGAATCATCCGAGACCGTAAGCAGGAACACCACATGCTTCGGCGGTTCCTCCAAAGTCTTCAGAAGAGCATTCTGTCCCTCTTCGGCAAGACCGTCCGCATCGATCAGGTATACTTTTCTTTCCGCGATTTGTGAAAGGATCCCCACATCCGAGAGAATCTTCGAGCGTACATCTGCCACCTTGATATTCTTCTCTCCGGAAGGAAGCAGAAGCTCCCTGTAATCCGGGTGGGTGTGCTCACGCATATAAATACAATTCGGGCAGGTTCCACACCCGCCCTCTTTTGTCGGATGACTGCAAAGCAGCCCTTTTGCAAATTCACGAGCCAGGCTCTTCTTGCCGATCCCGGAAGGACCGACAAATAAAAAAGCATGCCCCGGTTCACCAAGAAGGGAATTCCCGAGGCGCTCTTTTGCTTCAGATTGTCCGATCAGTTCAGAAAATGCCATAACTCACATCTTTTCAAACTGCTCTACGTTCACAACGAAAACCGTCGCACCGCCGACCGTTACATCGACCGGATAAGGTACATAGGTTCCGCCCATTGCAGATGGAGTCACATTCGTGTTGATCGCCGACTGACGGCTGGAGGAATACTTGCGGATCAGGTCCAGTACCTCCTGCTTCTTTTCTTCTTCCACCACGATCATCAATGTCGTATTCCCGGATCTCAGGAATCCGCCGGAAGAATTCAGTTTCGTTACACGAAAACCGGCTTTATTCAATTCTGCCATCAAACGAGGCGTATCCTCATCATGAACAATTGCAAAAATCAGTTTCATCTTCTTAACACCTCCCATACAGCAAGACGAACCTTCTCATATATCTTCTCCGGTTCGTCCAACGCACAGATACAATGTATTCTCTTCTCCGCTTTGGCCATCTCAAGATACCCGTCACGGACTTTCTTCATAAATGCCAGACCTTCTGCTTCCAGACGGTCCTCTGCGCCTTCACGGCCATTTCTTCTCTGATATGCCACCTCTTCCGGCAGATCGAAAAGAAACGTAATATCCGGTTTTAGATCATCCGTGCTCCAACGGTTCAGATACCCGATCGCATCAAGATCAAGGCCTCTCGCATATCCCTGATAGGCAACAGTCGAATCGTAGAAACGGTCACAGATCACTACTGTTCCCTTTTCAAGTTCCGGCCGGATCCTCTCTTCTACGATCTGCGCACGTGCTGCTTCATAAAGAAGAAGCTCGGTGCGGGCATGCATCTTGCTGTTCGCCTTATCCAGAAGGATCGTCCGGATCTTCTCACCGATCGGTGTCGCTCCAGGTTCACGGATCAGGATAAAAGGAATCCCTTCCTTCTTTAAGTCTTCCGAAAGCATCGAGATCTGCGTGGATTTTCCGGAACCATCGATTCCCTCAAAGGTTACAAACAGACCCTTCATGCGCTTCTTCTGACCTCCTTCGTCCTTACCTTTTTATTATATAACATAATCAATCCAATTTCACAGAATGGATGCTGGCGATTTCAAGCCAGATATCTTTTTCGATCCGCTCATTATCTTTCTTGATATCCTCGAGCGTCTCCTCTGCAGGGCGTCTTGGTGCGCGGTTCCAGTTCTTGCGGGAACGGCCTTCACCATCACGGTTCTCCCGTGGCTCCTGATTCCGATCGTAATCTCTCTTGTTGGAACGGTATTCGCGTCTTTCCTGATTACGCTCGTTTCTCTTTTCGTTATTTCTCTCAGGGTTCTTCTCCTGATTCTTATCGTTATTGCGCTCACGATTGTCAGAACGTCTCTCGTCTCTTTCCTTTGAAACGCCGCCTTCGTTTCCGGAACGGTTATTACCGCCGCGATAGCCGCCATTACGGTTCTGGTTACCGCCATGATTTCCTGATTTTCTTCTACGGCCATGGTTACCGTTTCCACTTCTCGGTGTCTGGTTTCCGTTGGTCGCTACCGGCTGATTCGGTTGATTCGGATGATTCGGCTTGTTATTCTCTTGCTCGCCCATTCTTTTCCTCCCATCGTAATCACGAACTGAACATCTTTATTATATCGGTTTTCGTACTTCTATCAACTGTCAATGTCAGGCATAGGTCCGAAGTAGCGGACATCCGTCTTCCATTTTTCCGGGATCTCCGTCTCCCCGGAAAGGAAAAGCAACGGCACCTGGACAAAGCCTCTCTCCTCCATTCTCGGATGCGGGATCGTCAATCTCTTCGTATCGATTTTCCTGTCGTCAAAGGTCAGT
The DNA here is from genome assembly GCA_017545245.1 of Clostridiales bacterium. Taxonomy (GTDB): domain Bacteria; phylum Bacillota; class Clostridia; order Saccharofermentanales; family Saccharofermentanaceae; genus Scatonaster. The sequence continues at coordinate 30,424 of JAFWPB010000022.1, read as the reverse complement.
ATATCCAGGTCGATCGTTCTCGGTCCCCAGTGGATCTTCCGCACTCTATGCAAAGCCTGCTCGATCTCCTGGCACTTATCCAGAAGTGCGACCGGGGAATACTTTGTCTCGATCTTCACACATATATTCAGGAAAAGGTCCTGCTCCGTATAGCCGACCGGTTCGGTTTCAAAAACCGGGGAACAGGAAATCTCCGTGATCTTCGGATCTGCCTTCAGGAGCCGCACCGCCTCCATAAGATTTTCGAGACGGTCTCCCATATTGCTCCCCAAAGAAAGGTACGCGACACTCATGCAAGCCCCTCCAGGTCTTTTCGGCTGCGCGCGATCTCGACACCCATAGATTCAAAGTCGCCCTCGATCGGTGCAAGTGGTTTTTCAATCTTTACTTTGATTCTCTCTACTTCGCCAAAAGCACTCATCACGTTTCTGATGATTCTACCTGCCATGTATTCGATCAAATCACACTGGATCTCTTCGACTGTTTTTCTAACGATCTCAAACACCTTGCTGTAGTCGATCGTATCTTCAAGTGCATCTGTTTTCCAGGCCTTCACTTCCGGAAGATCCAGTTCCATAGAGACCACAAACGTCTGCCCGTTCTTCTTCTCTTCTTCCAGGACTCCGCTGTGGCTGATGAATCGCATATTGTTCAGAAGAATCTTATCCATGGATCAGCCCTCCAACGCCTGCCACATCTTCATGCCCTGCACCGTCCCGTGCACATCATGTACGCGGACAGCAGCAGCGTGTTCCTTGGCGCAATAGCAGGATACGGAAAGCGTACCTGCATCCCTGTCTTCCACCGGCACACCACCAAGTGTCGCACCGACAAAGCGCTTCCGCGAAGCCCCGACCAGGATCGGATATCCGTGTTTTTGAAAATACGAAGTATTCCGGATCAGTTCGATCGATTCATCTGTTTCGGTCCCAAATCCGATGCCCGGATCAAAAAGGATATTCGACATCGGGATCCCTGCTTCCTGCGCTTTCTTCATTCCCATTTCAAAGAATGCACGGCAGTTTTCCACGATCGCTCCTTCTTTTTTGAAGATCTTCGGATCAGTATAATTCGCCATCAGAACCAAACCGGCATTGTTCTCAGAAACGACCTTCGCCATATCCGGATCGTACATCAGGCCCCAAACATCATTTACGATCGACGCACCGAAAGCAAGCGCTTCTCTGGCCGTCTTACTCTTATATGTATCTACCGAGATAGGAACAGAGACATACTGGGAGATCAGCTTCAACGCCGGGATCAGACGCGACAATTCCTCGTCTGCCGAGATTGCTTCGGCACCCGGTCTTGTCGATTCTGCGCCGATATCGATAATATCGACTCCATCTTTCTCCATTTCCAAAGCACAAGCCAAAGCAAGTTCCGGAGTATAGTAACTGCCACCATCCGAAAAGGAATCCATCGTTACATTCAGGATCCCCATGACCAGCGTTCTGTTCTGATAAGAAAGACTTTTGTCCCTAAACGTCCACACGCCTTTTGTCTCTTCAGTTCTTTGCCCGTTTTTCCCGATATCTGTCATCATCGTCTCTTCGCGCTTCCTCTCATCAGGCATTTCTCGGCCGGTTGATCAGTGCAAGTGCTTCGGAACGTGTTCTTGCATCGGAACGGCATCCGCCACGCATTGCAGAAGTGATCGTCTTTGATCCCGGTTTTCTGATACCACGCATAGTCATGCACAAATGCTCGGCTTCGATTACGACACAGACCGCCTGCGCATCTACGACCGACTCGACCGTCTTGGCGATCTCTTTTGTAAGACGCTCCTGCAGCTGCGGCTTTCTGGAAAGTGTATCCACGATACGTGCCACCTTGGAAAGACCGAGGATCTTGCCGTCCTTCGGAATATAGACGACGTGCGCCTTGCCATGGAACGGAAGCAGGTGATGCTCACACATAGAATAGAACGGAATATCTCCGATCAGGATCATCTCATCATTTCCTGTCTCCGTGAAAACTTTAATGTCTTTCTGGATATCATGATGCAGTCCGAAGAACACTTCGCCATACATTCTGGCCACGCGGTTCGGGGTCTCCACCAAACCTTCACGGTCCGGGTCCTCACCTACGGCAATCAGGATCTCCCTTACTGCTCTCTCGATCCTCTCCAGATCCATGCCCTTACGGCTTTCCTCCGGTACACGGAAATCATCATCATACACACTCATTTTTATATCTCCTCAAACTCCATATTGATGTCTGTATTCCATCGGGGTCATGCCCTTCTGTTTACGGAATGCCACATTAAATCTCTGCGGACTGGAAAAGCCCACCTGCGTCGCGATACCGCTGACCTTGATCTCTTTCTGCGTCAGAAGCCGGCATGCTGCTTCGATACGGATCTGCATCAGATAATTCATCGGACTGATCCCGAATTCATCTCGAAAAGCTCTTGTGAAGTAACCTTGGCTCAGGAAGACATATGATGCCGTTTCCGCCACAGTAACACCACGCTCGTAATTCTGGTCCAGATAGTCTCTTGCAATCAGGACAAGCTCACGTGCTTTTCCATTCTTCACACGAAGACTCTCTTCCCATTCTTCACGAAGCGCACGGGAAAGCGTGATCAGGAGCTCCATCGTCAAAAACTGCATCATCAGATCTTTTGCATATGCATCCTGACGGCTCTCACGCATGATCCTCTCTGCCAGACTTCCGATTGCCTGACGGCTCTTTCCCGAGATGATCAGGTAAGACGTATCGATCTTCGCATCTTTTTCACCCTGCGCAAAATCCAGGAAGTATTCCAGCGGCAATTGCGAAACATTCTCCTGAAGGAATGGAACTGTCGGTCCACCTTTCAATCGTCCGTTATCCATCGGCTGGGCATCCTTCGGTTTGGAAAGCAACGCCTCTTTGGCCTTTTCCAGATCATTTGAAAAACCAAAGTACAACACGACCATATCTGCCGGGCCCTCAAGTACTTTTACCGAATGCGTGACCTGCGGACGTATAACGAGGGTCGAGCCCTTCGTCACCTGGACCGTCTTCCCGTTGATCACGAACTCACACTTGCCCTGTCGAAGGTACATCAATTCGTGGGAGGTATGACGGCTGGCTGTCGGAAAGGGCGTAGATGTCTCGTAACAATGTTCCACGCCTTCAAACACGACCGGAATCGAGCCTGAAAACTCAAGAAGACTTTTCTCAAATGCGGGCAGTATATCTTCAACCATCTATCATGTCACCTCCTATGTTTTCGTTCCTTATGTCAGGAATCGTATGTTATCTATATAAATCTCACCGGAACGCTGTCTGTCAAAAATCGTGAACTTCAGATCGCTGATTTCCATCTCATCGAAAGAAGACCAGGTCAATGTGATCGTCTGCCAGCGAAGCCCGATCGCGATCGTCGCTTCTCCACGGAAACCGGAGATCTGCATGGTCTTCTCCACCTGATCCGGATTAAACACATCCAGGCAGATCCTTCTGGCTTTACTGAAGTGCAGCGGTGCCATGCAGGATGCATACGAGAGCACCGGTCCGAAAGAAAGAAGACTGTTCTCCGTTTCATATTTGATTCGAAGTGAAGCAGCGCCCTGCGTCTTGTTCATGACTTCACGGAAGATCTCCGCCTTGCCCTTCGTTACCTGGTACGTCGGCAGTTTTTCGAAACTGTCTTCCCAAGTTCTTTTTCCGATAAAGGAAAGATCTTCACATGCGGCAAATGTCAGGTCCGGACAATACTCGGAAGGAATACGGTCAAAGCGGAACGGCAGTACCGGAATATCGATACGGTTACGGAATGTCGCCTGATGCGGGATCGGGCTGTAACCATATGTAACTCCTACCGGATTCTCGATTTCATCGTTCCACACCATGACGCGTACGCCATGCAGGATCCTGGCCTGTGCCGGCACATATACACGGCTCTCATCACAGATTGAGAAACCTCTCAGGATCGCTTCGTTCTCTGCAAGCCGCAAACCATCGACCGTATTATCGAAGGAAAGCATGATCTTGTTTCCGATCACCTCGACACCAACACATTCCGGCGATGACGAAGGCATCTTCGGCGTAAAATGCAGACCCAAGGCAATACATGAGAGACGGCGTCCCAATGCAAAAGAAACGGCCTGATCGGCAAGCAGCATATCGTGCTGGCTCAAAATACCGATCGGCATCGGGAAACTCCTTCTGATCGCCGAAAGTCTCTCATTAAACTCAACATGCTGATACGGCTTCTCCGGGTCCATCGCATCCGGGTGCAATCCCAGAATAATGAACGACGGCACCTGCAGTTTATCCTCGATCGTACGAGGGCCAAATACACGGGCCAGATCGATCAGAAGCTGACGTACCATGATGGTATAACTCTTACCGATCTGCGCATCGGATGCATCCGGCGCAAAGACGATACCACGGATACTGCTGTCGCAAAGCGGTGCCAGTTTGTGGTTATAAAGCACGGACATCAGATCCTCCGGTCCGACCAGAGGCTTATGACTCGCTTCGGAAACCAGCGTGTCATTCTCAACCGGCGCAAGTTTCAACATGGAGGTGATCAGATCGTGATTGCTCTTGATCTCTTTTTCGACTTCTTCATCCGGGAAAAGAAGCGGCGCTTCGTCCTTCTCCTCCGGATCTTCTGTATCCTCTGTCAGTTTAAAGCCGGCATCCTCTTCAGTTTCACTTGAAGATTCTTCCTTCTCTTCCTGATCCGCCTGTTCTTCTTTCTTTTTCGGTTCTTCCTTATTTTCATCAGGAACACTTTCATCCGAAGCCGGCGTCTCAGAGGTTTCTTCTTTCTCTTCCGCTTCTTCTTTCTTCGTCCCGTCATCATCTTCAAAAGCCAGTGCACCTTCCGGATCGATCGGCACATCACACTTCTCTTCATCTTCGAAGACGAAAGACTCTTCGCTTGTTGCCTCGCCGTCTTCTCCAACTTCATCTTTCTTAAGAAGTGAGCCTGTCAGGATCGCGTTTTTCTTCTCCGTCAAGCGCAGGATATTCGCACGGAATCCCTCTTCATCAAAGTACAGGTTCCGCTCGTCAAGATACTCGCGGATCGTATCGTTATTATCGATTCCGTCATGAGAAAGCCAGCGATAGATCGGAGCATAGTCTTCGGCCAGATCAAGGATGCCTACCGGATAATGAAGCTGCTCCGCAAGATGATAGGCAAAAGAGAACGCTACCGAAGAAACCTTCGCCAGTTCTTTTGTATCACGGATACGGATCCAGTTATGGTCCTGCTGTGTCAGGATCGGCTCATAGGAGATCTTTTCAATATCAGTCAGCGCATTTCTCTCTGGCGTATAAAAACGGATCAACGGCATGACCGTCTTTTTCAAAGGCGTTCTTGGCGCAGCGCTCTCCGATATCGATATGCCAAAAGGCTTGCCGCCGAACATGACCCAGACATCACCGCATCGGCAGTCGCCGATCGTCAGGTTATTTGTCAGTGAATGGAATACAAGCGTATATGCGTCCGTCGAAGACTTGTACGGCGGAAGATCAAACTGGAAACTGCCGTCTTCCGAGGAAGTCGTCTCCAAACTCAGGATAACACCGTAATCCGTATCCAGTTTGGAAACTTTTCGACCGTCAGTCGGATCCTTCATGACCTCGAGTGTAACCGGAACATTCGGTTTTCCCACTTCTCCACGAAGCTTGACCGGTACCCCCTGCTGGAAAACCATACCCGGTGAGATCCACGAAGGAAGACGAATATCATTTGTTTGCGTCATAGTATCGACACCTTTCAATTTTGAACATATTAAGTCTATCTTACCTATTATACGACAACTTTTCCAAACTTTCGCGTGTTTCCGTAATAATCCTGAGAATATGCAGAGAAATTATAATCTGTACACTATGTTCGGTCAGACAGTGCTTTTTCCACGTCATAAAGTTAAATAATCTTTAGTTAGGTGCTTTCCCGTTATATACTTTTCTTGACTGATGCATCTTTTATGAAAGGAGGTGAATCCGTGGACGATATCGTGTGTATGGGGAGAGTATTGAAGGCACTTCGCAGAGCACGAGAATTATCCCAGATTGAAATCGCATACAAAGCAGATATGAATCTTTCCACTTACAGTCGGATCGAGCGAGGAGAAGGAAATCCGACCGTCAAAACAGTATGCAGGATACTGGAGACTTTAGGTATCCCGTCAGAAGATTACTGGGAATTGGTCGCGCTCGAAAAAAAGCATTCTATGGTCGATAGACGTCCATCATTATCTGTGACTAATAAGGAGATATGACATTAGGAGAAAGAGAAGGACAATCAGAAAATGCTATGCAAACAATAATGCCGTGAATCCAGCTATTACATGAATGAGATGAAATCACATCCGCTGGTCACGGCATTATACTTTTTAAAATCAGATTCTTTGGAAAAAGCACTTCCTCCTGATCTTAATCCAAAGGCGCGATCACCAGTTCGATCCCGAAGTCGCGGATCTCCTGTGCCTGCTCTTCCGAAATACCGGAATCCGTGATCAAGACATCGATCTTATCCGCTGGAATAAAGGAAGACGTAGAATCAGCATTCAGTTTCGTAGAGTCAACCAATGCGATCCTTCTCTTACACTTCTCGGCAAACCGCTTTTTCAGTTCCAGCTCATAGAAGTTATGACCTGTCAATCCGGAAGTCAGCGAGAATCCGTTACCTGAAACAAAATAACTGTCGCCGCTGATCCTTCTCAGCATTTCTTCGCAAAGAAGACCTTCGATCGCACCGGAATGCGGACGCAATACACCGCCCACCAGTACGGTACGGAAATTACTGTATCTCTGGATCTCCATTGCAGTATGGATACCATTTGTCACGATCGTCAGATTCTCCAGTTTACTGATAAACGGAATCATATGAAAAGTCGTCGAACTGGCATCGATAAAGATCGTCTCGCCCTCGCGCACATACTTACTGGCTTCACGGCCGATCGCCGTCTTTTCCGCCACGCTCATCACACTGCGGCGCATATAGTTTTCAGGAGTAGAAGACTGCTTGACCGAATCAGAGATCGAAGCACCACCATGGAAGCGGACGATCGCCCCTTCTCTTTCCAGATCACGAAGGTCAGAACGTACAGTAGCACCTGTCACGCCAAGTCTTTCCTCAAGATCAGTCGTGGCTACGCGGTTTTCTTTTTCAAGTATTTCCAGGATCTTTTTTCTTCTATCGATATTGATCATTTTTTCCCCCATCCCAGTTCAATATGTACAGAACGAGTCATATGATAAACGCCTCACTATCATTTGTCAACGTTTCTCTTTCATTTCCTTTCAAGTGAAACAAAAAAACAGGCTGTTTCTCTTTCGAGAAACAGCCTTGTGGCTGCCGAACTAGGATTCGAACCCAGACAGACGGTGCCAGAAACCGGAGTGCTACCCTTACACAATTCGGCAATGTTGTTAATCAACGTTTGAAAGTATACCAAAAGAATTCAGCAAGTGCAATACTTTTTTGCAGGATGTAAAGTAAAGATTTCTAGAATAGTTTTATTTTCCGGACGGACGTGAAGTCGGCATATCCGGAACAGACGGCAGCGGCTGCATCAGACCCAGCTCCTCTGCCTTGGCACGAACCGCCGCGATATCCTGCCATAACTTGATCCGCTCGTTGTTATTCCTCAGTATATACGCGGGATGGAATGTCGGAAGGATCAGGTATCCGTTCTTCTCAAAGAAATGTCCGCGGATCTCTGTCATCTTGGCCATCTTATCGCCGGTAAACAAAGTATACGCTGTCTTACCCAAAAGCACGATGATCTTCGGCTTGGCGATCAGGATCTGCTTTCCAAGAAGCACCTTGCAGCTCTTCGCTTCCGCTTCTGTCGGGACACGGTTCTCCGGAGGACGGCACTTCACGACATTGGCAATGTGAAAATCTTCCATCTGAAATCCCTGGGCATCAAGAAGCAGCTGCAAAAGCTGTCCGGCCTGACCTACAAACGGCAATCCCTGCTCATCCTCGTTTGCTCCGGGGCCTTCTCCGACAAACATGATCGGAGCGACAACGCTTCCGCGGTAAATCACAACGTTCTTACGCGTCTTCGAAAGAGGACACGCCTGACAGTTACGACATTCTTCTACAAAATCACTCCAGGATATCTTCATACATGCACCGGCCGGTCAACGCAATACTACCACTGTGATCCCGTCATTTCCCTTCGCCCAGTCCGGGTCATTGCGGAAAGCAGGACACGCTTCTACGATCGATCTGCCTAAAGTCTCGAAAGGTCCAAACTGCTCACCAGGACAGAACGCACGGATACGTCCTTCATCTTTCATGGTACGCAGGACCTCATGGGTTGCCGACTTGATCACACCGCCCTTGCCTGTCGAACCGTAACCATGGATCACCTTGACCTGATTCACGCCGACACGACGCAAAGTATTCAGTTCCAGGCGCAACTTACGCACGGCAACATCGACTTTGGGCATACCTTCTTTGATATTGATGATACTAGCGGCCATAATATACCTCTTATCCAGACTTACAACATTATTATATCACATTATTCGCATTTTTCATGTTTGAAAGTGTATACATTTTGCTATAATAGCAAACATGAGAATTGATAAAATTTTGGCAAATTCAGGTTACGGTACACGCTCGCAAGTCAAGGAATACTTGCGTTCAGGGCGCGTCTGCCTTCATGGACAGATCATCACCGACCCCGGTTTTTCCGTATTTGACAAAGACCTTGATTCTATTACTCTGGACGGTTCTCCAATCCGCGCCGGTTCCTACCTTTATTTCTGTCTGAACAAGCCGGATGGGTATGTCACTGCCATGAAAGATGATCATCTTCCTTGCGTCGGCGACCTCCTTCCCGAGCATTTGAAAACGAAAAAACTGGCCCCTGTCGGAAGACTTGATTATCACACGACCGGTGTACTTCTGATCACGAACGAAGGTGATCTATCACACAAACTCACCAGTCCGAAATGGCACAAAGAAAAAGTCTATCTGGTCACCTACGAAGGGCCGGCACTCACAGAAAAAGAAGTACAGCTTTTTGCGCAAGGATTCACCTTGCACGAGAAAGGCCACGAACCGGAAAAACTCAAGCCTGCCCAGCTCACCCTCCTCTCCGATGGTCAGTGCCGTCTGATACTGACCGAAGGAAAGACTCACCAGGTCAAGCGCATGCTTGCTTCCCAGGGCCGAAGTGTCATCGCACTTCATCGCGAAAGCATCGGCTCCCTATGTCTTCATGAAGGACAAAAACCGGGAGAAATGTATGCACTCAGCGAAGACGAGATCGCACAACTGAAAGAGTGATTTGTTAGGAAAAAAGAAGCGGACTAATCGTTCGCTTCAATGTACGGATATTCTTCCAAATACTGTGCCCGGATATTTTCCAGATCTTTCAGAAAAGCCTTTTCCATTTCTTTGGCTTTGTCGATCTTCTCTCCACCGGCATTGATTCCGATCACGATCGAAGAATCGGACTCTTTCCACTTAACTTTAAAACCTAAAGCAAGCTGATCGATCCGGTCACGTATGATAAAACCATATACATGCTCGGCCTCATCATCCTCGCCCTCTTCAGGAAGCTCGGCACCGCCGGCCAGGATCTTATCGCCATAATCCCGGACAAACTGCGCTCTCGAATAGATATACGGTTCGATATGGGACAGTTCTTCCGCTGTCCAGGTACGCTTCATTTCATCGTAAATATCGTCCAAAGGAAGAAGCGTCTCACCGGAAACGTAACTGGGTGCCGTATACGAATCCAGGATCAGAACTGTCGGATATACCGCCAAAAGCGTCATTTCTCTCTGCAATGCAAGCGTGTCGACCTCTTCTCCTTCGTCATTATCGGAAACCACGTCAACATAATCGACTTCCGGATTCTTGAAAGAGGAATAATCAGTAACGACATTATTCAATCGGGATTCATCCAGATCAAAATGTCCAACGCCTGTCACGCGGATATCAAGTCTTGGTGCGAAGATGAACACTTTGGCAAAAGCAATGGCGAAAACCAGTACGGCAAAAGCGACTACGAATTTCCATCCCTCATAGTGAAAAAAATCTCCCCACTGCTTCTTCGTTTTACCAAAGTAATGCTTGGTGTTTTCTTCTTCTTTCTTCTCTTCGATAATACGGTCTCTGTTTCCTGTTGCAATATTGTACGCAGCAGAAAGATCGGCAAGCTTCTGCTCATCTTTCTGTGCCCGATATGTCTTTCCCAGTTTCCAGAAACGGTCGTCCAGATCTTCCCTCTTTGCCCAGACCGGAAGATCGAAGTATTCCATCGCTTCATCGCGGGTCATGGTCTCGAACTTCGGATCTGGAAGGATCACCTGTTTTTCTTCTTTTGGTTCATTGGTATTACTTTTTTCTGGTTGTTTTTCAGCCATGTCATGTCTCATTTCATGTCAATTTTAGATGACGCGCTTTTCCTGATGAAGGATCACTTCTTTCCTTTCATTTCTCTCTTGAAAGCGCGGAAATCGGCAAGCGCTGCCCATCCGATCTTGATGATCTTCTTGATATTGATGGAATTCTTACCACCCTGACGCGGCTTGAATGTGATCACCTGAAGTGTGTAGTTTTCTTTGTAGTAAGCAAAGAATGTCGTAAGCATTACGTTCGGAAGGTTATAGTCTTCTCTGAAACGTCCGACATACTTATTCACCAAAGAACTCTTCATGAGACGGAACGGAGCATTGGAATCCTGCACCTTGACGCCAAAGTGGAGACGAAGCAGGAAGCACAGGAACTTCTCGACGAATTTTCTAGACTTACCATCACCACGGACCACACGGTTACCCAGGATCGCATCATGCTTTGTACGAAGCTGCCAGAAAGCATCAAATTCAGCAGGATTGGTCTGTCCATCCGAGTCGGTCTGGAAGATCCAGTCTGCACCATTTGCGATTGCGTATTTATACATCGCGATGAGCTTCGGTCCATGCTGCTTCAAGCAGTCGGACATAATCTCGAGTTTCGGGAATTTCTCTTGGAGGGAAACCAGGATCTCATGTGTCTTGTCACTACTTCCACTGTCCGCCACGACCATTCTTGAACCTTCGCCCTTTCCTTCCAGGATCGGGTACCAGTCACTAACGACTTTCTCAATGTTCGCTTCTTCGTTATAGGCCGGCATAACAATAAAAAGATTATCCATATTTCCGCTCTCCTAAGCTATGTAGTGTACCTTTAATTATACCATTCTATCGGTATTTTGTATCAGGCAAGTTCTCTCTTCACGAGGTCAAGAGCCGAAGCAACTACCGCATCCATATCGTAATACTTGTACTCGCCAAGGCGACCGCCAAAGATCACTTTCTCTTCTTTCTCACCCAGTGCTTTGTACTGCGCATAGAGCTTACCGTTTGCCTCATCGTTGACAGGATAATACGGCTCGTCGCCCGGCTGCCATTCCGAACTGAACTCACGGCTGATCACGGTCTTGGGAAGATCTTTTCCCTCTTCATCCTTACCGAATGTGAACCACTTATGCTCGATGATACGGGTCCACGGCGTCTCGCGGTCAGTATAGTTGACAGCAGCATTACCCTGGAAGTTCGGCATATCCAGAAGCTCAGTCTCGAATCGCACGGAACGATACTGCAGATAACCAAGCGAGAATGCATAGTATGCATCGATTGGCCCTGTGAAAAGCACTTTATCTGCGATTGCATTCCACTTTTCTTTGTCATCGAGGTAATTGGTGTTCAGCTTCACCTCGATACCCTCGAGCATATTCTCGACCATCTTCGTATAACCATGTGTCGGAATGCCCTGATACAGTGCATTGAAATAGTTGTTGTCGAAAGTCAGACGGACCGGAAGGCGCTTGATGATAAACGCCGGAAGATCCTTACAGTCACGGCCCCACTGCTTTTCGGTGTAACCCTTGACAAGTTTCTCGAAAATATCGCGGCCGATCAAGGAGATCGCCTGCTCTTCGAGATTGGATGGTTCTTTTCCAGCCATCTCGGCTTTCTGCTCCTCAATCTTTGCTTTCGCTTCATCAGGAGTAACGACACCCCACATCTTGTTAAACGTATACATATTGAAAGGAAGCGAGTACAGCTCACCTTTATAGTTGGCTACCGGGCTGTTCGTGAAGCGGTTAAACGTCGTAAACTGGTTCAGGTAGTTCCATACTTCTTCGTTGTTTGTATGGAAAATATGCGCACCATATGTATGGACCTTGATGCCTTCTACATCCTCGCAGTAGACGTTTCCTGCAATATGCGGACGCTTCTCGATCACGAGGACCTTCTTGCCACGCGCCTTGGCCTCATGCGCAAATACAGAACCAAAAAGACCTGCACCAACTACCAGATAATCGTACTTAGTTTCCATTTTGCTTCGCCGCCTTTCTTCTGGCCTTTCTCAAAGCCGAGACTTTTTTTCTTATCTTGAAGGTATCCTTAAATACCAACCATATATCGGAAAAACGGATACGGGAAAAACCGCCCGAACGGGTGAATACCAGACGGATCGGACGCTCGATGATCTTGGCCCCCATCTCATTGGCAACGGCCAGGATCTCAATATCGTAAGCAAATCCCTTTGTCATAACATCCGGTATGATCGTCTTCAGAAGCTTCGCCGAAAACAACTTGATTCCTGTCTGGGTATCGTGCACTTTCAGATGAAAAAGCACTCTAAGCATCACGTAGTAACCGAAGCTGATGAATTTACGAAGCGGCGGATAGTCCAGCTGTGATTCCTTATGCATTTTGGAACCGATGACGACATCGGCATTTTCCGAATCCATGTGTTTCAGAAAGTCTTCAAAGTGATCCGGAGAAAGGTCCAGATCCGAATCCAGAAAAGCAATGCGGTCTCCCTGCGCAGCTTTCACGCCTTCCTTGATCGCATTGCCCTTACCGCCATTCGGAGTATAGGAAACGATCGTGATGCGGTCACACTCAGCCTTCGCACGTTCCATCTCCTCATGTGTATTATCTTTACTTCCGTCATTTACACAGACGATCTCGAATGAATCACAGAACTTCGACACGATCTCATTCGTCTTGAGAAGGTTCGCATAGATGTGTTCTCCCTCATTGTATGCCGGCATAACGATCGAAAGATGCATAGAATAACTCCCTTTTTGCGAAATGGTAAAGGCAGACTCCACCTTATATACCACATGAGATTTTACCTTATTCCCCGTCTTTTCGCAATTCTTCACGGCAAATCCATCGGACCAAGTGCTTTTCACATAAAAAAACGTCCCCGAGGAAAACCCGGGGACGTAATAAAGACTTTACTTGATAAGGATCAGGTATTCTTCGCAAGAAGCTTACCGCCACGCTTACTGACTACATCAAAGATTACAGCAGCGAGAAGTACGAGACCCTTAACTACCTTCTGCATGTTCTGGTCAACGCCCATGGAGAACATACCGAGGTTGATGACACCCATGAGGAGAGCACCGATGATAACGCCCGGAACTGTACCGATTCCGCCGTAAGCAGAAGCACCACCGATGAAGCAGGATGCGATCGCGTCCATCTCGTAGTTCTGACCATATGTCGGCTGAGCCGATGTCATACGGGCAATGGTGATCATGCCGGCAAGGGCCGCCAGGAAGCCCATGTTCGTGTAGGCCAGGAAGTATACCTTGTTTGTGTTGATACCGGAAAGCTTGGTAGCCTTCTCGTTACCACCTACAGCATAGAAATAACGACCTGTTGTCGTGTTCGATGTGATGTAGGAATAGATCAATACAACGCCAACTACTATAAGAAGAACGTTCGGGATACCCTTGTGCTGGGCAAGACGGATACCGAAAGCGGCGATAACAATAGAGATAACGATCAGCTTGACCAGCCACGGTGTGAAGTTCTCTACTTCGTACTGCTTCTTAATGCGCTTGATTCTATTGTTCAAGGAAATACCCACATAGATCACAATGGCAAGGACCGCCGCAAGGATACATGTGAGGTTTATCGAGTCATTTCCGAAAATGTCCGGGATGTAGCAGTTTGCACCACCACCGAAGGTTTTAACAAAGCCGGTGTAATTCTGAAGTGAAACTGTAAGACCATCCAGTACAACGTTACTCAGTCCGCGGAAGATCAACATACCGGACAAGGTAACGATAAATGGAGGAATTCGTACATGTGCGATCCAGAAAGCCTGCCATGCACCGATTGCAGTACCGATCACGAACATGACCAGAACGGTTGCCGGAGCAGACCAGTGCGCTGCATCCAAGAGTTTTGCACCGACAGCACCAACGAAACATACGACCGATCCGACAGAAAGATCGATGTTACCACCGGTCAGGATGCAAAGAAGCATACCTGTTGCCAACACAAATACATAGGCGTTCTGGGAGATCAGGTTACTTACGTTACTTGGTAAGAGGATCTGACCATTCGTACGAATACCGAAGAAAACGAATACCAAGACCAAAACGATGATCATGGTGTACTTTTTGACGAATTCGAGTACTTTGTTATTACTATTCATCATTCCACTCCTTCCACAACTTCATATTCTGCATCGTCCACACTCTCATCTGCGGAGTTACCACCACCGATGATCATGGCCATGATCTTCTCCTGCGTTGCTTCCTCACCGGAAAGCTCGCCTACAAACTTACCTTCGCTCATGACGTAGATACGGTCACACATTCCGAGCAGTTCAGGCATTTCTGAAGAGATCATGATAACTGATTTACCTTCGCTTACGAGCTGGTTGATAATACAATAGATCTCGTACTTCGCACCAACATCGATACCACGCGTTGGTTCATCGAGGATCAGGATATCCGGGTTTGCGAACATCCACTTCGCCAGGAGTACTTTCTGCTGGTTACCACCACTTAAGTTGCCGACCAGCTGCTCGACTGTCGGACACTTTGTCCGAAGCTTTTCCTTGTACTCTACTGCGACACGGTATTCTTCATCGCGATTGATGATACCGTTCTTACTAACACCTCTGAGGTTTGCCAGAGTGGTATTGGTCTTGATCGCATTGGAAAGGATCAAACCATTTCCTTTTCTGTCTTCTGTAACATATGCGATCTTGTTTCTGATCGCATCCTCAACCGTATTCAGGTGCAAAACCTTCCCGTCTTTGATGAGCGTTCCGGAAATGTTTTCACCATAAGATTTACCAAACATACTCATGGCCAGCTCAGTACGTCCTGCACCCATCAGTCCAGAAATACCGAGCACTTCGCCGCGTCTCAGGTTGAAACTGACATCGTCCACGATTTTTCTTTCGGAATAAAGCGGATGATATGCAGTCCAGTTCTGGACCTCCAGGCAGACTTCACCGATATTCGATTCACGCTTCGGGAAACGGTCAGACAATTCACGGCCAACCATTCCTTTGATGATACGCGGTTCGGAGAAATCATCCACACCTTTGACCAGAGTCTCAATCGTGGAACCATCTCGAATAACTGTGATCTTATCTGCAACGTAGGAGACCTCATTCAACTTGTGAGAGATGATGATCGAGGTCATGCCTTCTTCCTTAAACTTCAGCAAAAGATCCAGAAGATGTTTTGATTCGGATTCATTCAATGATGATGTAGGCTCATCGAGAATGAGGAGCTTGGCATTCTTCGCCAAAGCTTTTGCAATTTCAACCAATTGCTGTTTACCAACACCAATATCTTTGATCAAGGTACGGGAAGATTCTGAAAGACCTACAATACGAAGATATTCATTTCCCTTACCATATGTTTCATTCCAATTAATCTTGAAGCGGGAACCTCTTTCGTTTCCAAGAAACATATTCTCGCCGATCGTCATGTAGGGAACCAGGGCCAGTTCCTGATGAATAATAACTATACCCTTACGTTCGCTGTCCTTTGTGTTTGTAAAGTGACACTCTTGACCATTATAGAAAATCTGCCCTTCGTATGAACCATACGGATAGATGCCAGACAGAACATTCATCAACGTAGATTTTCCGGCGCCATTTTCTCCAACCAGTGCATGGATTTCCCCTTCTTCGACCTGAAGATTAACATTATCCAGTGCTTTTACACCTGGGAAGGTTTTGGTAATATTTTTCATTTCAAGCAAAATGTTTGCCAATGTTATCCCTCCTAATAATCCATGTATCGTTCTGATAGCTTACATGACAAGGTCCCCTTAAATCTCTTGCCAAGATATAAGGGGACCCGACATGTAGATTTGTCAACTAATCATGTTCAGTTGAAATTAAGCAAGATCTGCCTCTGTGTAATAACCAGAATCGATAAGGATCTTCTTGTAGTTATCAGCATCTGCGAATACAGGTGTGCAGAGGAAAGACGGAACAATCTTAACACCGTTGTTGTATGTCTTCTCATCGTTAACCGGAGCGGCCTTGCCATCCATGATAGCCTTAACCATCTCAACAACCTGATCAGCCAGAGTACGTGTATCCTTGAATACGGACATGGACTGCTTGCCATTGATCATGTTCTTAACGTTCGGCTTATCACAGTCCTGACCAGTGATGATCGGATAATCGCCTGTGTAACCAGCTTCGAGAGCATTGGCAACACCAAGAGCGGTAGAGTCGTTGGAGCAGAGAACTGCGTCGAGCTTTGTGCCGTCAGCATAGTTACCGGAAATGATAGCATCCATTCTAGCCTGAGCATTTGCTGTAGACCATTCAGCTGTAGCAACTACGTCGAAATCGATCTGACCGGACTTAACATTGATCTTCTTGGCTTCAATATAAGGCTTCAGAAGATCCATAGCACCGTTATAGAAGAAACGAGCGTTGTTATCACCCGGGTCACCTGTGAAGATCTCCATGTTGTAAGGACCAGATGTGGAATCCAGCTTCAGTGTATCGATGATGTACTGACCCTGGATCTGACCAACTTTGTAGTTGTCGAATGTAGCATAGTAAGCAACAGCGTCTGTGTTCATGATCAAACGGTCATAAGCAATTACCGGGATGTTCTTCTCTTTTGCAGTTGCGAGAACTGTACCGAGGGAGTCACCTTCGATAGATGCAATAACGAGAACCTTACAACCACCAGAGATCATACTCTCGATCTGGTTCTGCTGTGTCGGGATGTCGTTACCTGCATACTGCAGATCAACCGTGAAGCCAGCTGCTTCCAGCTTCTTCTTCATGTTGTCGCCGTCCTGGTTCCATCTCTGGAGATCCTTTGTCGGCATTGCAACGCCAATCTTCTTGCTGTCGGACTTCTTGGCACAGCCAGCGAATCCAGCTGCCAGAATCATGCTTGCAGCAAGAAACATACTCATAAATCTCTTCTTCATGTTTTACCTCCGATTTTAGCTTTACGCCATAATTTCGTAAGTACATCTTAGCATATCATCATTCGCTTGTCACAATGAATTTCAAAATTCTTCTCTGTTTTTTGTTCTTTTCACACAAAAGTGTAATGTATTTTTGCGAATGTTTGATTAGCCGAAGCACGAAAAAGTTCGAAAAAGGCTTAAATATATACCTCTTCCGAGAATGGCGCTTTTTCAAAGCGACAAGGAACAATCGTTCGGAAATAGTTAGAGTTAATCGACAAAAAGAACATAAAACTGTTATAAAATCTGCAGTTCTTCCTGACTGTCGACCTTTTTCTTTCCACGAAGATCAAGTTTATGGTAATCACCGTTAGAATCCAGGAAATGACTTCGGACTGTATCTTCCAGTTCAACATCAAGGACTTCTTTTACCCGTGCCTTGCAATCCGGATCTTCAACCGGGAAAAGCAGCTCAACGCGGCGTATCAGATTTCTCGGCATCCAGTCTGCCGAAGAAAGATAAATGTCTTCCTGTCCCTCGTTATAGAAATAATAAATACGGGAATGCTCCAGGAAACGGCCCGTGATCGAGCGCACTGTGATATTTTCGGAAAGACCCGGAACACCAGGACGCAGGCAGCAGATTCCTCGGATGATCAGATCGATCGGCACACCGGCACAGGAAGCATCATACAAGGCATCGATGATATTAGCATCAACAAGAGAATTCATTTTCGCAATGATGCGTGTCTTCTTTCCTTCGCGCGCTTTCTTGGCTTCATGACGGATCTTCTCCAGGAAGTATTTCTTCATCCGGGTCGGAGCCGGGATCAGGCGTTTCCACTCCGGTGGTTCAGAGAATCCTGACAAGGTGTTGAAGAATTCGGACGCATCAACACCGAAAGTCTCGGATGCCGTGAAAAGACCGATATCCGTATATATCTTCGCCGTAATGTCGTTATAGTTTCCTGTCGCAAGATGTAGATATCTTCTAATTCCATCATCTTCATCACGGACGACCAGAGTGATCTTACTATGTGTCTTTAATCCAACGAGACCGTAGATGACATGGCACCCGGCTTTTTCAAGCATCTTCGCCCAGTTGATGTTGTTCTCTTCATCAAAGCGGGCTTTCAGTTCAACGAGCACCATGACCTGCTTTCCGTTCTGTGCCGCCTCCGCCAGAGAACGGATGATCGGCGAACTGGAGCTGACACGATAAAGTGTCTGCTTGATCGCGAGTACTTTGGGATCGACAGCCGCTTGTCTCACAAACTCAACGACCGGATCGAAAGACTCATACGGGTGATGCACAAGCCGGTCCTTTTCACGGATCGCATCAAAGATATTCACGCCATCCGGGAACATCTTCGGCTTTGCCGGTGTGAAGGAGTGGTAGCAAAGTGCCGGGAACTCATCGCTGACACGCGAATAGACTTTCATAAGGAACGTCAGGTCGATCGGGCCGCTCACCTCGAAGACATCTTTCTTGGAGATCTTCAAGGAAGTCGTCAGCAGTTTCAGAAGACGAGGATCGATATCGTCATTGACTTCCATGCGGATGATTTCACCAAAACGGCGCTTTCTCACCTGCTCTTCGATTTCCTTCAGAAGGTCTTCTGCTTCATCTTCATCAATATCCAGATCGGCATTTCTCATGACCCGATAGAAACCGGATGCCAGTACAGATGCGCCGGTAAAAAGCGAGGAAAGATTCGCGCGGATGATCTGCTCGATCGGCACCATACAAACGCCGGCCGAAAGACGCAATTCGAAAAGCCTCGGCACGACGGTCGGAACCTGAAGTGTTGCGAACCGGTAGTATGGTTCGTAGATCTTTCCCTTTTTTTCCTGCTTGGCAAGTCTAGCCTGCTTATCCTCCTCGGTCTCATCGATCAGCACACAGAGATTTAACTGGCGGTTATAGATCAATGGGAAAGGACGCGATGCATCTACACCCATCGGTGTCAGGATCGGGTACAGTGTCGACTTGAAATAC
The DNA here is from genome assembly GCA_017545245.1 of Clostridiales bacterium. Classification (GTDB taxonomy): domain Bacteria; phylum Bacillota; class Clostridia; order Saccharofermentanales; family Saccharofermentanaceae; genus Scatonaster. Next base: position 11,247 of record JAFWPB010000022.1, on the reverse strand, counting down.
TCGTCACAAAGTTCTTTTGCATGTTCATCCAGGTCCGCGTAATCGCTGATGAAGATGTTGTGGTTCTTCAGGGACGGAACAAGGGATCTCGAGTAGGTCGAATACATAAGCGCCATCGCACTTCTTGCTTTTTCGTCGATCTGCTCTAGTTGTTCCTGGACGGTTCTTCCGGAAATATCCCGCTCGTTATAGTCCACACTCGAAAGATCACGGAGTGAAGCCACACGGACAATATAGAACTCGTCCATGTTCGATGCGGTGATCGACAGGAATTTCAATCTTTCGAGAAGCGGATTCTTCGTATCTCTCGACTCAAAAAGGATGCGGTTATTGAATTCCAGCCAACTCAGCTCACGGTTGAAATACCGTCCGGAATCTGCCTCGATATCTGCATTATCCATCGCGGAATGGGCAACTTCACGACGTACGCCTTTCACTTTCAGCATCTTCTCTTTTTTCTCTTTTTTCGAGCCGGCTTCTTTCTTTATGCCCGCTTCTTTTTTCGAATTTGCCTCTTTCTTGGCACCCGTATCCTTCTTCGGGTTCACCTCTTTTTTCGCGTTCATATCTTTTTTGGTACTCATCGAATCTGCCTCCGTACTTTAAGAAGTGCTTTTACCGAGAAAAACTGCGTGAACAGATCGGTATGGTTTTCAAAAAACCACTTGTCATAAGTCATATCGTAATTGGTATCGCCACTCACCGTCATCACACCATCCGGTGACAGTGTCACGACGATCTCACGAAGCTTCTGCTTATGGGACGCATCGATCGCATCGGCAAGACGCAGGATCGCCGTCAGCTTGGAAACCAGGACCTGATCTTCCGTCGGAATCTCTTTATAGCGCTCATCCAGATAGAAATCCGGGTTCACATAGAAACGGGCGACCAGAGCCGCGATCTTCCGTTCCTTGTCGGAAATACCGATCAGCTCGGTCCTGTCAATAATGCTGTAAGTTGAGGGGCTCGGATTAGAGATATTGATAAACTTTCCGACTTCATGGCAGATCGACGCGACCCTAAGAAGCGTTCTCTCCCTCGAACTCATGCCGTGGATCTTCTTTGTCGCATCAAAGATCGCCATCGCCACACCTTCTACAAACATGATGTGTTTCTTCTCGGACTTGTACCTCTTGGCCACATGGCGTGCCGCCGATACCAGATCCGCATTCGGATCGGCAACAAGATCATAATGCTTGTTGTTCCAGGCATAGTCATACATCACGCCTTCAGTAAGCGAAGCATCAGGCATATGCACGCCATCGACGCCGGTATAATCCAGAGTCTTTTTCACCATCAGCGCTGTCGGAAGAAGGAGCGGCGCCGTTGCCGGTGTGATATCCAGTTTTCTCGCCAGTTCTTCCGGATGCATCTTAAAAAGCGCCTGCACAACTTCATTGAATTTCTCTTTCGGCAGGTAGCAATACTCACGCGGCGACTCCCCCGCAAGTGCTTTTATAAAACCAAGATCACTTCCGAAAACGATCAGATTCTTATACTGGATATTCTTCGGTTCGATCGCGTGATATTCAGCCAGGTCCTGGGAAACATATTCCTCCAGCACCTCCGAATAGTGCGTCGTCTGCTTGGCCAGGTCTGAAAGAAGTTCACTGACACGAAGTGAACCAAGCATGGTATTCTGGCTGAAGACCAGTTCCGATTTGTCATAGAGGGTCGCCTGCATACTGCCGGAGCCGATATCGAGCACCATCGTGCCCTGTGCGACCAGTCCCATGAAGTTCGGCTGGCTCTCTTTTACCGCCAGGTTATGGAAATACCGTTCACGTGCATTATCCAGGACACTCACCTTGATGCCCGTCCGCACGCGGATCTGTTCAATGACCATCGCGCGGTTACTGGCTTCGCGAAAAGCACTTGTCGCCACGCAGATGACTTCCTTGATTTTGTATTCCTTGATCTTCTGGGCAAACCCTTCCATGATCTCCACCAGTTCAGTCGTCTGCGCCTGGGAGATCACGCCCTCGGTATACGCTTTGGAAACAAGCGACAGGTATTTACGGACTGATTCGATCTCCTTCGGGAGACTCTTATCACCCAGTTCGAAGATTTTCAGTCTCAGAGAAAGCGATCCCAGATCGATGACCGCCAGTAAACTCTTCTTACTCATGAAGCACTCCTCATCGTCAATGATTTCTTCCAGTATAAACGGGAAAGATGGCTATTCCGTTAACATTTATCAGAGATCCAGATACGCCTCGATCACTTTGTCTGTCATTTCTTTCGTTCCCAGGATCGTATCGTCTTTGGAAAGTGAAATGTCGACTGTACGATATCCGCCCGCAAGAACTGCACGCACGGCCTGTTCCACTTTCGCCGCTTCATCGGAAAGCCCCAGTGAAGAACGAAGAAGCATAGCCGCAGAAAGGATCGTCGCCAGAGGATTGGCAATTCCTTTTCCGGCGATATCCGGTGCAGATCCATGTACCGGCTCGTACATGCCCGGCTTTCCCGGTTCACCCAGGGAAGCAGACGGAAGCATTCCGATCGACCCGGTGATCATACCCGCCTCATCGGAAAGAATATCTCCAAACATATTGCTCGTCACGATCACATCCATCTGCGCTGCCTGTCTCAGAAGCTGCATCGATGCATTGTCCACATACATGAATTCATAGGCGACCTCCGGGAAAGACGGCGCGATCTTCTCCGTCACCTTTCTCCAAAGCCGTGAGGTCTCCAGGATATTCGCCTTATCAACCACGATCAGGCGCTTTTTTCTCTGCATGGCGATCGTGAATCCGACCTTCAGGATACGCTCGATCTCCGCTTCGCTGTAACGCTCCACATCGTACGCTTCCATGCCCTTCGGCGTCCCGTCTTCCAGTACTCCGTCAGAAGGCGCGGTTCCTCTCTCTCCGAAATAGATACCGCCGGTAAGTTCTCTTACGATCATGATATCGACACCGTCTTTTACGATATCTTCACGAAGCGGGCTGGCTGACCGAAGCTCCGGGAAAAGCACTGCCAACCGGAGATTGGCAAACAGCCCGAGTCCTTTTCGAAGACCAAGGAGCGCCGCCTCCGGACGCTTCTTGCCCGGAAGATTGTCCCACTTCGGACCGCCCACGGCGCCGAGCAGGACCGCATCGCTGTTCTTCGCCGCTTCCAGGGTTTCCGAAGGAAGCGGATCATCACACTGATCGATGGCACAGCCACCCGCGATGACATCCTGAAAAACAAACTCGTGTCCGCTTTTCTTTCCTACTGCTTCCAATACTTCACAAGCACTCTTCGTCACTTCCGGTCCGATCCCGTCTCCGGGAATGACACATATATTGAACTTGGTCATCGCATTCACCCTCTTTATTTTCCTAGTTTTTTCCTGGTATACTCCACCAGCCCGTCTGCTTCAATGATCTCCGCGATAAACTCCGGAAAAGCATTGGCCCGGAAAACGACATGGGCTGTATGATCCGTGATGATTCCGGAGGAAAAATCGATCTCCAGCTCATCGCCGTCACAGATATCTTTATACGCTTCTTCACATTCTAAAATCGCCAGTCCCGTATTGATGCTGTTACGATAGAAGATCCTTGCGAAAGATGGCGCGATCACGCAGGCGATCCCGCTTGCTTTGATGGCAACCGGAGCATGCTCACGGGATGAACCACAGCCGAAATTCGGTCCGGCCACAATGATGTCGCCCGGCTTTACCCGGTTCACGAAATCCGGATCCAGATCCTCCATGCAATGCTTGGCCAGTTCATTCTTATCCGATGTATTCAGGTATCTGGCCGGAATGATCACGTCCGTATCTACATTTGCTCCATACTTGATCGCTCTTCCCGTTATTTTCATTTTCTGATCCCTTCCGCCTGTTTCAGCGCTATGTTCCGCCCTTTGACTGCAATCCAAAAAACTATGCTTCGGAAAGCTCATCCGGACTTCCGATGTATCCCAGTACCGCCGAAGCCGCAGCAACTTCCACGCCGGCCAGATACACCTCCGATTCCTTGTGTCCCATACGTCCTACGAAGTTCCGGTTTGTTGTCGAGACACACTTTTCTCCTTTTGCCAGAACTCCCATATATCCACCCAGACAAGGTCCGCAGGTCGGTGCAGATACGACACAACCGGCATCTACAAAAACTGCCAGCAGTCCTTCCTCCAGAGCCTGTTTATATACTTTCTGGGATCCGGGCAGAATGATTGCACGAAGACCGTCTGCCACCTTTCTTCCTCTAAGGATCGCCGCTGCTTTTCGCATATCTTCAATACGGCCGTTGGTACAAGAACCCACCACGACCTGATCGATCCGGATCTTACCGAACGTCCCAAGTTCTTTTGTATTAGAAGGAAGATGCGGGAAAGAAACCACCGGACGGATCGAAGAAAGATCCATCTCCAGGATACTCTCATAGACCGCGTCTTCGTCCGGGAAAAGCCATTCTGGCTGATCCGCATATCCCGGAACGCGTTCTCTCACATATTCCAGCGTCGTCGCATCGACCGGGAAGATGCCGTTCTTCGCACCACACTCGATCGCCATATTGCAGATCGTAAGCCGGTCCGCCATGGTCAGCTCCGCGACACCTTCGCCACAGAACTCGAGCGAGCGGTAAAGCGCTCCATCTACACCGATCTTTCCGATCAAGGATAAGATGACGTCTTTTCCTGAAACGTATGGATTCAGGTTTCCCGTAAGTATTACTTTGATCGCACCCGGCACACGGAACCAGGTCGTCCCCGTCGCCATCGCACAGGCAAGATCGGTCGAACCTACGCCCGTGCTGAACGCACCAAGCGCACCATATGTACAGGTATGCGAATCGGCGCCGATGATGCAGTCCCCCGGTCTGGCAAGTCCATTCTCCGGGATAATGACGTGCTCGACACCCATGCCGGCCTGTCCCTGTTCAAAGTAGTGGGTGATATTCTGCTCACGCGCAAATTCGCGCATCTTTCTGCACTGCTCGGCACTCTTGATATCCTTGTTTGGAGCAAAGTGATCCGGTACCAATACGATCTTATCTTTATCGAATACCGATCCAAAAGCACTGTCCCGGAAGCAGTCGATAGCGGGCGGGGTCGTAATATCGTTTCCGAGAAGAAGGTCCAGTTTTGCTTCGATCAGCTCACCTTCTCGGATCATCTCTCTTCCGGCATGTTTGGCCAGGATCTTTTGTGTCATCGTCATGCCAATACCCATAATCGTCGCCATCCTTTCGGGAAGTCTTCTATTTAATGTTACTTGCAAAGTCGGCAGCGTGCAAGAATATGTAGCAGATTTTCTTTACATTGTGATATAATGAGAAAAATTCCGAATGGTTTACGAGGTGGTTTATGGCGCGCGGTTTTTTCTCTACTAACTCCAACTACAACAATGGTTCTGGTGTAAGTAATGCATCAACAATGGATTTCCGTCAGTACGGCGAGGAAATCGCCCATCTGAAAGGTCAGGTAGCACGCCTGAACATGATCACAGAGGGACTTTGGACGATTCTGAAAAATGAGGGACATACCGAAGAAGAACTGATCGACATCCTTTCCGAGCTGGATACAAACAAGAAAACCCGGAAAGCAGCCATTGAGAGTGGTGAAGAAACTCCGAAGCGCAGAGAGTGCCCGAACTGCCATGTTCCGCTTCAGAACACGGATTCGATCATCGACCGTTGCATCTACTGCGGACATGAGATCATCGGCAACCCGTTCGATAACTAAAATTCTTTCTTTTTCAGGAAGGAAAATACATGCCTTTACTATCGATCAATAAGGTTTCAAAAACCTATCACTCACGCCTTCTTTTAGATGGCGTGTCTTTTTCTGTCGACCGCGGCGATAAGATTGCCCTGATCGGTAATAACGGAACAGGAAAAACTACACTGTTCAAGATGATCCAGGGAAAGGTGGAACCGGATGAAGGCGAAGTCCTTCACCACGGCACTGCGATCTGCGGATATCTTTCCCAAAACATGGATGAACTCGAACTTGGCGGAAGTCTTCTCATCTCCGAGGAACTGGCCGAGATACAGGACCAGATGCACGATGCAGAATACCGGCTTTCCACGACCGATGCAGCGCAGTCGCAATCGCTTCTTCGTGAATATGAGCAGTTGACGACCCGCTTTGAATCTCTCGGCGGATATGACTACGAACCGAGAATGAAGGCGGCACTTGCCGGACTTGGTCTTGCCAATATCGACTGGACGCGTGATGTATCCAGCTTTTCGGGTGGCGAGAAAATGCGTATCTGTCTTGCAAGACTGATCGTTTCCCGTCCAGATATCCTGCTTCTCGACGAGCCCACAAACCATCTCGATACAGAAGCGATGGAATGGCTGGAAGGTTTCATCCGTTCCTACGGCGGCGCGGTCCTTCTTATTTCGCATGACCGTTATTTCATCGACCATACCGTATCCAAAGTCTTCGAACTCGAAGGTGGCCACATCACGGCATATCGTGGAAACTATACCGACTATAAATACCAAAAGCAGCGTTTTCTGGATGACCAGCGCCAGCTGATCGCGAATCTGGAAAAAGAACTGCATCGTCAGGAAGGGGTAACCCAGACGATGCTCTCCCATAGAAATATCTCCGGCTACCACGCTCGCGAGAAAGTCGTGGCCAAGCTTTCCGACCGTCTGGCCGAAGAACGTGCGAAGATCTCCGGCGGTCCTCTTCGCATGAGTTTTAAACTGATGCCCGAAGAGCGCACCGGCGATTCCGAGAAGCGGCTTCTGGAAGCAAGAAAGATCGGGAAAACATTCCCTGATGGCAAAGTGCTTTTCCATGATGTGTCTTTTGAAATCAAGGCTTCCGATAAGATGTTCCTTGTCGGACCAAATGGCTGTGGAAAGACGACCATGCTTTCCCTTCTTCTCGGCAAGGTCGATGATTTTGACGGAGACGTGCTGATTTCAGGCTCCGCCGAGATCGGCTACATGGGCCAGTTCGTGCCTTTTGATGATGAGAGCCGCACGATCCTGGATGAACTCATGTCACGAAGCGACCTGAGCGAGACAAATGCCAGAAATCTTCTGGCGCGTTTTGGATTCCGTGATATCGATGTATATAAGGAGATCTCTGTCCTCTCTGGTGGTGAACGTTCCCGGCTTTATCTATGCTGTCTGCTGGAAGAAAAGCCCGAGCTGCTTTTCCTCGACGAACCTACGAACCATCTGGATATCGAGTCGCGCGAAGTGCTTGAGGATGCGCTTGCCGAATATAACGGCGCAATCCTTGCTGTCAGCCACGACCGCTACTTCATCGAAAAATGCCAGAGCACCATCCTGGGTTTCCTTGGTGACCACGTGGAGCTTCTTGACAGTTACGAACAGTACAGAAAGAAGTTCAAAGCATTCACTGCATCGGAAGATGAAGCCCGCGCCAAACTCTTATCTGAGACACGTGCCGCAGAAAAAGAGCAGAAAGCGCAGGAACGCGAAACTTCAAAAGAGCGCACACCGTCTCTTAACCGTGCACAGGAGCGACGCGAAAATGCCAAGCGTAAAGAGCGCATCCGTTTTCTCGAAAACCGCATCGCTGAACTTGAAGACGAACAGAAAGCCCTTGAGTCTTCTTTCGGCCCGGATACTTCTCCGGAAGATTACGAAAAATACGCAAAAAACTCCGAAGAACTGGAAAACATGTACGCTGAATACATGGAACTGGAAGGTACCTGACAGGCATACTTATTTAATTGCAAGCAAAAAGACCGACGGCGCACAAACCATCGGTCTTTTCTGTATTTGTAACACTATTACACGTCTTTTTGCTTAGCTGTAGAGTTTCTTCTCGATATAGATCTTATTGGAACTATATACATAACGCACTCCGATCACGCCGCCATTTTCTCCTGCAAAAGCTTCGGTATCAGACCATCCTGCGGCTTTTGCCTGTTCCACGCCGAGCTGGGTCTGTGCCTCAAGAAGTTCGGATACCGTTACAAAAGTAAATCCCTTCTCTTTCAAGCCCTTGATCATGGCCGGCAAGGATTTCACCGTAGACTCATGCACGTCGTGGAGAAGAACACAGTCACCGGCGATCGCGTTATCGATAACATACTTTGCAGTATAATCCGCATCTCCGTTTGCCGGTTTCTGCCAGTCACTCGGGCAACTGGAATCGTTCCAGTTTACGATAAACTGCTTATTCTCTCTTGCATATTTAAAAAGCCCTGGCTGTTTCGCTCCGGCACCCGTCGGCGGACGAATAACGGTCGACTTCACACCGATCTTACTCATGATCACATCATCGCACTTTTTCAATTGCTCGTAAGCACCCTCTTCATCCACTTTCGTCAATGTCGCGTGACTCCATGTATGGTTTCCGATCTCACAACCCTGATCGAGCATTCTCTGAAGTACAGAAGCATCGGTTCCTTCGACACACTGACCGATCATAAAGAATGTAGCCGGAATACCTTCCGCTTTCAGTGTATCCAATACTTCCGGGGTAAACTTGCTCGGTCCGTCATCAAATGTCAACGCAATCAGCTTGGTTCCTTCCGGATACGTAGTCTTAGGCTGCGCGGCTGTAGTTGCTGCAGTAGTAGCTTCGGTGGTCGTTGTCTGTTCAACAGAACTTCCCTCACCCTCCTGTGCAGTTGGCGTCGTAGTCGTCTCCGCCTTCGTAGTTGTCGTAGTCGCAGTATTGTTCTTCGCCGATACCTTGTTGATCGATACGAGAAGGAACACAAAAGTACAGAAAAGGATCAAAAACACGGCAGAAAGGCACATCGCCGTATTCCGCAAAGCATATAACTGCTTCGTCAGCGTCCGCTTGGGATTCGGACTCGGATTACGCGGCATTTGTGAGTAACTCATGGAAATAGCCTCCTAGATTCCTAAATCATTATTTTCCAGTCTGATTATAGCATACTTTATATAGTACAACACTGCAAAAGCACTTCCATCACTATTTTGTCACATAGATGAAAAAAAGAAGCTGCCCCTCGGGACAGCTTCTTTTGTGATTTGTTCAGTTAGGTGTGGATCAAGCCTTACCATCAGAACCCAGAACGTACTGGATCTTATGAGCAACCATATCCTTAACCGCCTGACGAGCCGGCTTGAGGTATTGACGAGGATCGAAGTGATCCGGGTGCTCTGCGAAGTACTTACGGATGTTACCTGTCATAGCAAGACGGATATCGGAGTCGATGTTGATCTTGCAAACAGCGAGGGTCGCTGCCTTACGGAGCTGTTCTTCCGGAATACCAACTGCATCCGGCATGTTACCGCCATACTGGTTAACCATCTTAACGAATTCTTGCGGTACGGAAGAAGAACCGTGGAGTACGATCGGGAAGCCAGGGAGCTTCTTCATGCACTCTTCGAGAACGTCGAAACGGAGCGGCGGTGGAACGAGGATACCTTCCTCATTTCTTGTGCACTGAGCAGCTGTGAACTTGTAAGCACCATGGGAAGTACCGATAGCGATAGCCAGGGAGTCACAACCTGTTCTGGATACGAACTCTTCCACTTCTTCCGGACGTGTGTAGGACTCGTGACCAGCCTCAACAACTACTTCATCCTCGATACCAGCGAGAGTACCAAGTTCAGCCTCAACAACTACGCCATGAGCGTGAGCGTACTCAACAACCTGCTTTGTGAGAGCGATGTTGTCCTCAAAAGACTTGGAGGAAGCATCGATCATAACGGAAGTAAAACCACCATCGATGCAGGACTTACAAAGTTCAAAAGAATCACCGTGGTCAAGGTGCAGAGCAATCGGGATCTCCGGATTCTCAGCTACAGCAGCCTCAACAAGTTTTACAAGATATGTGTGATTAGCATAGGCTCTCGCGCCCTTACTTACCTGAAGAATAACCGGGCTCTTCAGTTCGCCGGCAGCCTCTGTGATACCCTGTACGATCTCCATGTTGTTTACGTTGAAAGCACCAACAGCATAACCGCCATCATAGGCCTTCTTAAACATTTCAGTAGTGGTTACTAATGCCATAATGAATCTCTCCTTTATGATTATATATTTACATATGCAATATAATTACACCAATAGGTATTTTAAGATGAAGAAAGAGATTCGTCAATGACGAATCTCTTGATGTTCAACAAAGTGCACATATTCCTACCCCAGAACTACTAGTTACTCTTTAGCAAAGCATTCTTTTTCAGATGATCCTTCCATGCTTGTGCGCTGCACGTACTCTCTTGAAAAGCACTTGGAAAAACATATTCATCCCCGGATCGATAAAACACTCCAGAGTATCCGCTCAAAGGTGCATATATATCACCTTTTTCATTTTCATAAGGATTGTCCGTTTCCTTCAAGAACAGAAGTACTTCATCACTCATTGTTATAGGATAATACCCGTTATATCCGAAAGCAATAATCTGATCCATGTCAACTGTTGGATCTCCATCTCCTTCCTTTGGTTCAAAATGAGTACCTTCTGTCCACTCTTTATACGTAGCATATCCGCCACGCTGGGAAACCAAAATTGTATCGCCGACTTGAATCCCGCCCTTGCGCACAGACTCTACTTTTACAAAGGCCAATTGATATATCATATCCATATGGAAATAATTCTCTTGATTAACTACTTTTCCAGTTATGATCAAGTCTGCATCATTACTCAATTCATCAACAGAGCTATAAAGTTTGGCGTCATCAGCAAGCGCGCTCACATAAAAATACAGATTTCTTGAAGAGGGATTCTCGACAGACGCAGCTGGAGTTACTTTATCATTACCTGACAAAGAAACACTTTCTTCTATCTCTGTTGATGCCTGATTCTTTGAGACATTTATGAGAGTAGTATTTGAAGCATTCGCAGACACACTTGAACAAGCAGTTACTAAAGAAGTAAGTATGCAATAAACAATACCGATTCGAATTGTCCGCTTCATACGATTCCCTCCCTGATAGAAATCCATTTTCGAATAGTATATACCATATTCAAAAAAAAATACTGTTTCAAAACTGATCTGTTTCATTGTGTCCCTGATTTTGGTCATGTATCCGGCATTTGCCCGAAGTGATTGGGATAGCTGCGGGCCAGCGCTTTTCGAGCAGTATGATAGGGCAGGTAAGTCGTAAATGTCGAAATCACAGAAAACGACTTACAAATCGCGCCATTTAGCAATTCTTTTTTTGAGAAAGTAAGTCGGAAATCGGCAATTCTCATTTTCCGACTTAAAATCACTGAAAAACAGGTCAAAAAAGCAGTCGGAAAGTGGCTTTTTCCAATTTCCGACTTACGAGGCGTCAAAATAGTAAGTCGTTTTTCGTGAATATTGGTTTTCCGACTTAAAAAGCAGTCGG
>JAFWPB010000021.1 GCA_017545245.1 Clostridiales bacterium | reverse complement strand
TTTTTTGGGAATATTGGCTTTCCGACTTAAAAGCAGTCGGAAAGCGGTATTTCCCATTCCCCGACTTACGCGGAAAGAAGAGGGTCTGATAGTTGGTCAGATAGAGACACAAATCAGACTAGATGTCAGACTTTCCGAAGAGAAAAAGCCGAAGGTAAAGTGCTTTTGGAGCGGAAGGAATACCTCTAAAATTCGGATCTCCGACTTATGAGCTTCTCAAAAGCTGCAAAAAAGCGAGGCGTCTCAATGTGATTTGCATCATTTTGAGACAACCCCTTATGCGGATATTTACTGTAATGGTTTTTCCTCTTTCAGGAGCGGCTTCGTTTCGAAGCTTTCTTATACGCGAGTCTTTCTCCGTGCTATAATATCCATGTTGGTTTTTGAGTGGAGGAGAAGATATGTTGAATATAAAGAGATGTTTTGCGGCTATGCTGCTATGCGTAGCTGTTTTGCTATCTGGATGCCAGAAAGATGGGGCATCGGAGGAGACAAGCAGTGAAACGTCGAAGGAGCAGATTATAACGACGACGGACGAAGAGCGTGCATCTTCAACCGACGGGCAAAATACAAAGACGGAAGAACAGAGCGAGACTACGAAGGACGAGGAGACGTCTGAAACCTCGGCCGCGGCATCGACAGAAGAAAGCAGCGAGAGTTCTGCGAGCGAAGCATCAGATCCGAACGTACTCAGAGATCCTTCTTTTGATCCGGATCCGTCCTGGACGATTCCGCTTCCGCCGGATAATGTTGTTAAACAACTTCTGAAAGAGGCGAAAGATCCTGACTCGCAAAATTCGGACAATGCAATCGTTCTCTGCGCGGACGGAAAGTATAAGATGGTCCCCACTCTTTCGATTATCCTGGAATTCTATGAGTTTACGCTGGAGTACAATTTCACCGAAGAAAAACTGAAAAAAGAGCAGGAGACAAAGCCGGAATATGCAAATCTGACACTGGATGAATTCCGTAAGAGGCAGGTCGGAAAATACGATCAGTCAGATATTGACACATATCTGGATTCTGACTATCGACTGAAAGAAAGACCAAACGACCGCGTAGGTGTTATCGTGAGCTATGCACTGGGCGACACGTTCGACGATGACGATTATCTTGAAAAATGCATCATGGCCGGATTTGCCCAGCTGAACACTGATCCGGAATTGAAAGCGAGTATGGATGATGCGCTGTCCGATAAAGTGATCAACGGAAATACGGCACAGAGCGTGACCGTGAGTCTTGAATATGATGCGGAACAGAATATTCGCGTTGTCACAATGATATATACGTACGATAAAGTCTATATTGAGTCCGAGATCACATTCAAAAACGAGAATGCAAAACTTACCAATACATTCAAGGGTAAAGCGAAGATAAGCGTGTCGAATGTATTCACCCAAAGATATGCATCACGGAACTTCGAAATGGAATGGGATGAAGACGAAGCCCAAGTGCTTTTTGATAGGCTGGAAAAGCTAAGAAAGAATTCTTCCTCGCCGAAGGAGACTTTAGATGCCGAAACTAATCTTCCAGGCACGGTACAGGTTACTTTTGAAGACGAATTCCAGAGCAAATATTCCTACCTGAGAGACGGGATCTGGCGTTATCAGTCCTTTGCGCTTAATTCGGATATCTACTTTGCAGTAAATGACCAGAAGGAGAATACGCGGCTTCTGGATGAGCTTCGGACATATGCGAGTCTTCCGGAGATCAACAATACCAACCGGATGCGTCTTCAGGCTGACTTTGCCACGACGTACGATAAGCCGGTACTTCAAGATCAGTATCCGCAGGGAAACAGCCAGAGGGTGCGTTACTATGTGAATGATGTGGCCTACTTTGAATACACGTGTTATGCCAAGGACGACGCGGCCTATTACCACGAGTTTATGTACAGTAACGATGTGGCCATGAACTACACGTTTACCAAGGATGAGTATGAATACGGCGGTGTTTCCGGGGAGCTGTACTACCGCACGGAGATGCCGGATGTATTCTGGACAGCGGATCGCTTTGAGGGCTATGGAAGTCTTGATCCTCTTCTAAAAGAATCGGAGGATCCGTATACGTTTGAGTATGGGTTTGCCGCAAGTGACGGTGGAAAGAGCTTCCACGTAGATGTTTACAGTAACAGCATGTACCGACTGGCGCTGTGCATGGATGCCAACGGCGTTCCTTTTGCAGGATGGAAATGGAGCGATACGAGTGCGCTTCAGGAAAGAGACGCTAAGAAAATGGCGTGGAAAGCCGGAATGGCGATCATCCAGACGATCGTGACCATGGATCAGGATCCGAAACTCGACCAGTTTATGGAGCATGCGGGCTCGCACACGATCATACAAGGGGACGAAGATACTCAAAGCAGTACAACAACGACTGCAAACAGGAAGGCGGCGGACTGGGTCCGTGCAGACGAGAAGGATGAAGGACTTCCTGATCTGACAGGTAAAATAACAAACATCGGTGATGAGATCGATTCATCTCCGGTGGTGCAGGATTATCTGGAGTATTTCGAGGGAGGCAGGCCATACTACATGGAGTTGTACTGTTTCGGAGGGTCCCAGAAAAACCATGAGATCCTGACAGTGAAGGATATGGATTTTTACCATTCCGTTTCCATGCTGTCCCACGAGTCGGATCAGACTATCGAGTACCAGTGTGTTGCGCTGGGTGATACGACTTATCTCAAGAGTGGGGATGATCTTTTTACGGAGCCAAAAGCGGCGGATTTCTCGAACAAGGATGTGTTGGAGCAGCTTCCGGATGCTTTGTCTCCGTTGAAAACGCATACTTTTGTGAAGGCATATCCGGCGACGATCGGCGATCTGGAATATGTCATTGAAGAGTGGCTGGTCGAAGGGCAGCCGACGCTGTTCTACTGCTACGATGGTGATCTCAGCGGGTTCCTTACGACGGTGAATGACACCTCGTATACCTGGCACCTGAACTGGTTTGAGATCCAGGCGAAGGATTCTTTGCTAAAAGCACTGGAGTCTTGAGTTTGTCCTGCCTGACCGGGTGGTGCGGATAGGACAGAAATTTTGAAAACAGAGAAGTGCTCGTTACTTCTCTTCATATAGGAGAAAGAAGGAAGAAATGAAGTTACACGGATGGAAACAGAAATGCATCGCGCTGCTTCTTGCGGGAAGCATGATGTATTGCGGATGCCATAAGGCAATCACGAAGGACGAAGAAACAACGACGTCAAAGGAACCATCGAGTCAGACGGAAGTGCTTTTGGAATCGGAGTCGGAGAGTTCTACAGAGGAATCTTCCGGAACGGAGTCGGAGAGTACTTCGGAGAAATCTTCTGAAACAAAAGAGACCAGGGAACTGGACCTGCAGATCCCGGAGGATGCTATCTTGCGGGATATAAAAGAGAATCTTCTGTCGAAAAAGAAATCTTCTACTGAGGAGGTCCTTCTCGGAAGCAATGGACGATATAGGATCAACAATCTTTCGACTTCCGCAGACTCGTTGCTTCTTTTGGATCTTTATGTTGAGTTTCTTTTCTCCGAGGAAGGATATGAATTTGCGAAAAGCAGTGGGGACGATTCCGGTTCGCTCGATGAATACAGGGAGAAATTTAAGCAGCTGGTCCCGCAATACTCGCAGATCCTCGATGACGATTATCACCTGAAGCAGATGCCGGTCGAGAGAATGATAATCGCATTTACGAGCGTATTTGATCCTTCCATGATCGAGGAAGACACACTGCAGAAGTGTATCTCTGAAGGTTTTAAATTCATGATCACAGATCCGCAGATCAGATCCGATGTGGAAAAAACACTGACTTCCGATCGGATCACAGGGGATTGTATATATATGCTTACGATTGCTCTGGCAATGAATTCGGATTTTGATGTGGAGATCCATATTATGCCTATGAACTACCGCCAGGAAATGAAAGAATTCAAGACGGTAGTGAAATACGGGAAGAAGATCGACAATAAAATCAATGGTGTAGCAAAGATCTCAGTCCGCAATGCTTTTTCTGACAAGTATTCTGCCAAGAATCTGATGGTAGAAAAGGATAAAAAAGAGGCGGAGGATCTCTTGGCTAAACTGGAACAGCTTCGTGAAGATTCAGATACACAGACGAGTGACATAAGTACCAACGGTTCTCCTTTGCTGAGAGTTTCTTTTGATGATGTCCTTCGTAGCGAGTACAAGTATTACGGTAAAGGAAAGTGGACATACACATCTGGCTTTATGGGAACGACAAGCATGTTCTCGTACGATGATCCGGAGAAATACATGAATATCATTGAGGAGATCGTAACAAGTGCATGTCTTTCCAGGATCCAAACCTATAAGATGTACGAAGCATTTGAACCGGATTTTTCCAATCCCTATGACCAGTCAAAGCTTGCCAAAGAGTATCCGAACGGTACGTATCAGGTGGTCGAGTTTTATGTGAAGGACGATTCGTTCTGGATGTATGAGATTATCCGTCAGAATGACGAGCTGATCTATTACGAAGGTCTGACGATAAACCATGTTCTTGCTGATGGACAGGATTATCCTGAGCATGCAGATGAATATGAATATGGCGGAGTGAAAGGTGAGATGTACTTCCGCCCGACGATGGAAGATGTGTTCTACGAAGCAAACGGATTTGATGGGCACGGAAGTCTGGATTTCTTGCTTAAAGAGACGCCGGATACATACACGTTCCTATACGGAATACCGGTGAAGTGCGGATCTTCCGATTTTTACTGTGAAGTCTTCGAGTCTGGTGCAATGAGAGAGACTATACTCTTGGATCCGGACGGATATCCATTCGCAGGATGGAAGTGGTCCGAAGAGAAAATTATACTTGGCGCAAATGATAATGAGGCGATCTGCGGTGCCGGATTGGCGCTCATGCAGGGCATCATTACAAGAGATATGGATCCGGATATTGAGGAATATTTAGACCATGCGAGAACGCATATCGGGGTTCCGGGTCAGGATCCGAAGTCTGTGAACCAGACTGCCGCGGACTGGATAAAAGCAGATCAGAAAGAACAAGGGCTTCCTGACCTGACTGCGGAGATTAAGAAGGAGAGTAAGGAATATTCAGATTCACCGGTCGTAAAAGAGTATATGGATTACTTCGCTTCGCGTAAGGAGTACAAGCTCGAGACATGGACATTTGGAAATTTCAGATTTGAACACGAGATCGTGACAGCGGATAATATGGATTTCTACCATATTTCAAACGTCCATTCCCACGACAATTCTTTTGACTACGATTTCCTCTACATCGCTTTGGGTGACTATGTATACCAAGGAAATCCGGAGAAACCGAGAAAATACCCGAAGGACTCGTATTTCACGCGGGAAGAAGTGGACTTGCAGCTTCCTGAACCGTTAACGCCAAGTAATTCACACAAAAAAGAATTCATCACGGCTTACGATGCGACCATCGATGGGGATTCCTACATAGTGGAGGAATGGAAACTAGATGGAGAGAAAATCACTTATTTCTGTAAGGATGGGAGAATTGCCGGTTTCTCATTCAAAGATCTTGGCCATAAAATGGTGTGCCACATCGTGGATTTTTCGAAAACAGCGGACGATTCCTTATTGCGTGAGCCTACGTCCTGATCAGGATGTAGTGGGTGTTTCAGAGAAACCCAGTCGCAGCGAGATAGAGATCGTCAGTGATTTTTCTCTCATCTTTCCGCTCTCTGCGGTGATCTTTCCCTTATGCTTTTCCACGATGGCTGCGGCCATGGAAAGTCCGATTCCGTACCCGCCGGTCTGCGAGTTCCGCGAGGTGTCGGTGCGGTAGAAGCGGTCGAAAAGATGCTTGACGGACTCTTCCGAAATCACTTCTTCGGTGTCGTTGGTGATCTCAAGATAGGCGTGCCGCTTGCTGCGGGTGAGCTTGACATCGATTTTCCCGCCATCCGGACAATACTTCACGGCGTTGTCCAGAACGATCGTCAGAAGTGATTCGATGGACTTTCTATCCGCCGTAATATGGATTCCCGAAGCAATGTCAGGCGCCAGTGCTTTTGTATCGGAAGCGACTGCGCGAAAAGAACTTGTCTGTTTTTCTGTGAGCGCGGAGAGGTCGAGATCTTTCATCTCCAGGACAGTCCGGTTCTCTTCCATCTTGGAAAGGAAGATCAGGTCGTTCGTCAGTTCGGAAAGACGCTTGGTCTGGGTCTTGATATCCGAGAGCCATTCGCTTTCATCCGTAAGCTCCATCTCAAGGACTTCGGCGTCGGCGGAAATGATTGCCAGAGGAGTCTTGATCTCGTGCCCGGCATCCGTGATGAAGCGCTTCTGCTTCTCATAGCTTTCGGCAACCGGGCGGATTACGCGGCCGGAGGCGAAGAAGACGAGGATGCCGACCAGGAGAAGGCAAAGGAAGGAAACAGCCATGCTGATATTCCGGAATCCGCGGAAATAGGCCAGGCTGGCACCGCAATCGGTAAAGACGATGAGACGGTTTCCCAGCACGTCTGTTTTTCCGACGAGATAACGGTAATCACCGATGAAGCCGGAAGTAGCGGAACGGTTGGCAGCGCGGAGAGCATAGTCGATCGCGTCTTCCTGGGTAACTGCGGAGATACGGCCGATATCTGTCCGGAGCGCGTCTCCTTCTGAGGAGAGAAGCACGCTGAAATACCGTGTCTCATAGGGAAGTTCGGGTGAACTGATCCGTCGGCGTCCGCCACGAAGAAAATCATCGGCATTGTCCGGGATAGCATATTCTTTCGTATACGAGATCGAACGGTTTGGTTCCATAGAATCGTCTTTGAAATTCCATTGGACGATCGTCTCCCGCTCGATCCAGCGAGGGAACTCTCTCTGGTTAAAGAAGGTACCGCCATTTTCCATGAGAAGATCGAGTACGGCATCTCCGTCGGAAACGACCTGTCTGTAATTGGAGAGGTTGATTCCACCAATGAGGACAAGCAGTACCAGAAGTACTGCTGCCATGGTAACGATGATGAAGCGTATACGTAGTTTTCTTATCATGTTTCTTCTTCCAGTGAATAACCCGCGTTACGGGTCGCTTTGATTTTTACATTTGCATTAATGGACGCGAGTTTCTTACGGAGATAAGAGAGGTTCGTCCAGACGACGTTGATATCGGCATCGGAGTCGAGGCCCCAGACTTTCTCCATAAAACGGTCGGTGGAGATGAGGACTCCTGGATTGGACATCAGGTATTCCATCATCTGGTATTCTTTTGCTGCGAGCTTCACGCTTCCGTCGGAAGTGGAGAGCTCGAAAGTCGCACGGTTCAGCGTGACATTTCCATAGCGCAGATTGTTGTCTGCGACAGGGGTGACGGTTCTCGTGATTGCACGGATCCTGGCGAGGAGTTCGCGGCTCTCGAAAGGTTTGGTCAGATAATCGTTGGCGCCAAGATCGAGCCCCTCGACTTTGTCGTCGATCTGGGATTTGGCGGTGAGCATCATGACCGGGATCGTGATGTTCTTGCTTCTGATCTGCCGGAGAACTTCAAAACCATCCATTTTCGGCATCATGACATCCAGTACGGCACAGTCGTAATCGCCTGAAAGCAAATATTCCAACGCGTCCTGCCCATCGTAGACCGCGTCAACGGAATAGTTGTTTTTAGTAAGGATCGCAGTCAAAGCACGCGACATGGATTTTTCATCTTCGGCTAACAGTATCCGCATTGTCGGAATCTCCTTTTCGGAACAGTTTATGACTTGTGCAAGCTTCTTTTATTATACAGGATTCGTATCTAAAAGATATGCGTTTTCATGATCAGACCTGCTCGGCGTTGGTGGAACGGTTTCCTCTTTTCTGGCGGTTGTTATTTTCATTAGAAGAATCTTCGGTTTTGCCGTTTTTGAAGTCGCCGCCCGGAAAGTCGCTCGGGAAGTTGCCGTCAGACGGGAAATCACTTGGGAGTGTGCCGCCCGGGAAATTACCATCAGACGGAAAATCTCCATTCGGGAAATTTCCGTCACCTTCTCTCTCACCGGAATTGCCGCGGCCTCCACGGCCGCCGCCCATTCCGCCGCCCATGAACTGGTTCGGGATCGTATCTGTTTCGGTTCCGTTAATGATCAGTGTACCGCCGTTCTTGACTGCTGTTCCGTCATAGTCGAATGTTGACTGACCCGTGATATCGATCGTACCACCGTTGATGTAGATGTCGCCGTTGGAGTCGATTCCATCCGTATCGCCCTGACCCATCTTGATGGTGATGGTTCCGCCGTTTACGACCAGTGTTGCTTTGTAGTCGGAAACTTTCTGCGCGGCGTTGATTCCGTCATCACTGGCGTTGATATTGATCGTACCGTTATTTACGGTGATATATGTTCCCTCCAGACCTTCTGCTGCAGTGATATCAAAAGTTCCGCCGTCGATCTGCAGGATGCCGTCTGTGTGGAGGGCATCGTCGCCACAGTTGATCGTGAAAGTACCGTTTGTGATAGCAAGAGAATCGTTGGTGTTGATGGCATCTGTTTTTGCTGTAAGATCATAGGTGCCACCGGTGATCACCATATCGTCTTTGCAAACGATCGCATGTTCGGCCTGTGTATTGATCGTCAGAGAACCTTCGCCATTGATGGTCAGGTCGTCTTTGGAATAAATGACGGCATCAATGTCGTTCTCGTCGATCGCTTCGTAGCTTCCACCATTGGAAAGTGTATTCTCTCCTTCAAGTGTGATATAGACTTCGTCTGCAGAAATCACGTAGATGGCAGCTGAGGTAGCGCTGTTGATGTTGGCATCACGAAGTACCAGGTGTACGTCTTCTTCCTCGCCAACATCGATGATGATCATGCCGTTGCTTGTCGAACCGGTAACAATATAGGTTCCTTCCTGCGTGATCTTCTCTGTGCCGGTGCTGTCTGTGAACTTGATCACTTTGCTCTTTGAAGTGTCGTAGGTGATCTCGTTGTCCTTCTCCGTGATCTTCAGCGCAAGGTCAGTTGCGGTCGCTCCAGAAGAAGTATTTCCGGAATCGGTGCCAGTGCTTTTTCCTGAGTCAGAAGAACTGTCAGAATTGGTCTTGGTGTTGCTGCTCTTGTTTCCAGAAGCCGTGTTGCTGGAAGAGATATCTGTACTGCCGCTGTCTGCGCTGGAAGTTTTGCTGGTCTTGGTTCCTGCAAAGTAGGCGACTCCGCCGATGCCGGCTGCGAGTGCTGCGCACAATGCTATCGTAAGAACTGTTTTCTTGTTTTTCATAGTGATTCTCCTTTCACTGGTTTCATCTTATTCTTTCTAACTGGTTTTCTATGTCTGTTACAACTCGACCGCTTCTTTCGGCATGATCACCGAGAGACTCAGATCCAGATTTCCGTTCTTGACGCGAATGTCATCCATAAGTGCTTTTTCCGAAGCATCAGGCTTCAACTTGATTTCGTAGCTGAGCTTAAAAACGGAGCCCATGCCAGCTGTCTTCGAGGACAGGAGCTTGTGGGAAGTGGTGTGTTTTGCGAAAACGTCATCGAAAAGCCCTGCATAGTCGAGGTCTTCGGGAATCGTCACGCGGAGGTTTCTGGTCAGTACGCTTTTCTCTTCGCCGAGTCCGATCGCGCTGTAGAAAAAGAACACGATCCCGACGATCAGGATGAAGAGGGCAGCGTAGATGATGAAGCTCATGCCTGTCAAAAGGCCCATCGTCATGGCGATGAAAAGTGCGCCGATTTCGCTGGCTGTTCCCGGTGCGGAACGGAATCTTACGAGGCTGAAAGCGCCTGCTACGGCGACGCCTGCGCCGATATTTCCGTTGACGGCCATGATCACGACACAGACGACTGTCGGAAGCAGGGCCAATGTGCCTACGAAGGATTTGCTGGCCTGGTATCTGCACTTATACACAAGCGCAAAAAGGAGACCGAGGAGGATAGAGGCAATGACCGGAAGCAAAAAGTCCGTGATCGAAATCAATGTATTTCCCATTAGTGTGTTGTATATGTTTTCAAGCATAGAGGAGACCTCCTTTTGTTTCTTCAGTAGTATTCAGGATGAAGTTTTTGTAGTATTCTCCGTATTTGGAAAAAGAACTTTGCTTTATATTTTTGGCGTCCAGGATCCTGGCGAGCCAAAGGGGCATCACACCCGGAATCTTGATTTCCATGAGTACCGTGTCGTCCGGAATGATCCGTTCTCCGTAGATTCCGGATGAGAAGGAGAGGTGATGGTCTCTTCCCAGAATGTTCGTGTCGAAAGTGATGCGGATCTCTTCGCTGTCCTGGCTTATCGGGATATAGGCTTCTCTTTCGTAACTGATAAAGACCTTCGGAATGATGTTTTCGTAGAAGTCCCGGAAGTAGGTGATCTCTCTTGCGATCTGGCTTTCCGCCGGGGCGTCTCCGCCTGCGCAGAGCCAATCGAGGGCAAGGTAGTTGGCAGATTCGATCCTTCTTTTATACACGATGCCTTCGTACTTTTTCTTCAGTTCCACGAAGACCATGTCTTCGGTGCTGGCGTACCGGTAACTTCTGATGCGGATCTTTTCTTTATAGACCGGTTTGTCCAGCGATTTGCGGATCAGACGGTAGTCTTCTGTGTCGAGGTAGATGTTGCGGATCGTGGTCAGACCGTAATCGTCGATCCTCATCCTGCCGGCGATCGCTTCTTTTATTTCGGCACACTGCTTTCTGGTCAGTGTGTATTTTAATTCGTATCGTTGAAAAACGCTCTGGTATGTCATTGTCTTGATCTCCATAGGGGTCAGTGTTTGTATCTTTCTTGACCTCATTGTAACAAGCGAACTTTAAGCGAACCTAAAAGAACGGAAAGTTGTGGGGAAAGTGCTTTTGGCTTGAAATAAAGAGCATATGTGCTATAATTTGGGACGTTTGGAAAAAGAAGCTTTTTGAAAGAAGGAGAAAAGAAATGAAAAAGAAAATAATGGCAGTCATGCTTGCTTTGGGCATGGTGTTCTCTATTGCCGCGTGCTCGAAGAAGTCGGATGAGACGAGAACGAGAAAGAACGCCAAGACGGAAGAGACCGAAGAGGACGATTCCGATGAGGACGAAGACGACGAAGAGGAAACAAAGAAAACCAAGAAGACAAAGAAGACTGAGGCAACAGAAGAGTCTGAGGAACCATCAGAAGAGGAAACCGAGAAGGAGACCGAAAAGGCGGAAAAGAAAGAGACGAAGAAAGAGACGACCAAGGAAACTTCGGAAGAAACTTCAGAGGAGACTTCGGAAGAGACAACTGAGGAAACAACCAAGGAGACTTCCAAGGAGACAAAGGAAACCACCAAGGAAACGACTAAAGAGACAACCAAGGAGACAACGAAGGAAACTACCGAGGAAACAACCAAGGAGACTTCGAAAGAAACTTCTGAAGAAACAACTGAAGAGACAACAAAGAAGATGACTGAGCCGGATGAAACAGAGGCTCCAGAGTCCAAGGAAACAAAGAAGATCACACAGACCGGTACCGGAAAATACGCAAACTTTGACGAGATGTGCATCTACATCAACGATAAGAAGTACGTATTCGGTGAGGCCACATTCCAGCAGATGATCGACGACGGCGTTCCTTTTGACGACAATGCACTTGAGAATGTAAGCAACAACGTAAACAAGAATCACGAGACAAAGTTCAAGCTCAAACTGGAAAACAATGCTTACATCTCACTGTACTTCCTGAATGATTCGGATTCCGGAAAGCCGGCTTCCGAGTGCGTGCTCTGCGAACTTTACTACGCTGATATCCAACGCGAGAAGACTCCGCAAACAGTTGTCAGAGCGGAGATCCCGTTCGATATCACTATGGATGAACTGTTTGCCGAGTGTGGTGAACCTACGACAAACAGACATTATCAGAGCGACAGCGATCCGGATTACTACACCGATACAGTTACCTACGAGAAGAAAGCCACAAGATACTTCGGCAGCTCAAGATACGAGTATCAGTTCAAGAAGGATAAGCTCGACGATATCATCATCAAGTACCTTCCGTAAGAAGTAAGCAAATCAGGCTGCAACTATTAAATACGACATTAAGCAGGCCGAAGTTTGGGATTCCAAGCTTCGGTCTTTTCTTTTATCTGTTCTAACCTCGCTTTGACCGGCCGTTCCCGAAGAGATAAGTCGCAAAATAAGAAAAGCTGGTTCGCGACTTACTTTCTCTGTAATGAAAACCCATTACAGTATAAATACAAAAAAGCGTGGAAAATACTGTAAAATCAAGTGCTTTTCGAGATAGATCTTTGACAATTACAGTATAAAAAGCACTTTTTTCTCTCCAGTACTGTAATCGCCCTTGGATCGAGCCTGTTTTTACAGTATAAATGTGACTTTTCAGGCGTTTGTACTGTAATGCCACTTATGTAAGTCGCAAACCGCCAAATCCGGATTTGCGACTTATCTGCCCTGCTCGCACTGTTTGAAAAGCACTTGATTTGGCCGTGTTGCTGCCGACCTGCGCATAAAAACAAGTCGTATCTGACGAAACCCGCCAAATACGACTTTTCTCTCTTGCCGATATGGTGCGTTGATCCTTTACAGCCCGAAAAGCACTTTCACCGCGTCTTTGTTGACCTTGGAGCCGATGACGCAGAGTTTGCCGGTGACGTCTGCCGCGCCGGTTCTTACATCTGCTTCGCCTGGTACATAGTCGAAGTGGATCCACTCGTCGCCTTCGCCGGCAACGATGCCCTTGGCGCGGAGAATCATGCCGAACTCGCCACTGTCGAGTTCCTCGAGCGCTGCACGGATCGCTGCTTCGGAGAAGCGCTTGCTGGTCTCAAATCCGATGCTGTCGAAGACCTCATCTGCATGATGGTGGCCCTCGTGATGGTCGTGGTCGTGATCGTGGTCGTGGCAACCGCAGGTGCAGTCCGGTCCGTGGTCGTGATCATGATGATGTTCATGTTCATGTTCATGGTCATGGTCATGATGGTGTTCATGCTCGTGGTCATGATCATGATGATGTTCGTGCTCGTGTTCATGCTCATGGTCATGGTCATGATCGTGCTCGTGTTCGTGCTCATGATCGTGTTCATGTTCATGGTCATGGTGATGGTGATGCGCGTGTTCTTCGGCTTCGAGGAGCGCAGCGGCCATGTCATCTGCTGTCAAAGGACTTTCGATGGCTGTGAGGATCTGCACACCGGAGAGCTTCTCCCAAGGTGTGGTGATGATCTGGGAGTGATCGTTGATCTCACGGATCAAAGAAATCGCGGTATCCAGTTTTTCCTGCGCGATATTTCCGGTTCTGGAAAGAATGATCGTGCCGGCGTATTTGATTTGGTTTTCGTAGAACTCCTTGAAGTTTTTCAGATAGATTTTGCACTTGCTTGCATCGATGACGGTGACAGTACCGCAGACTTCAGTGCCCTCAACCTTTTCAACTGCAGCGACAACATCGGAAAGCTTACCGACACCGGATGGCTCGATGAGGATGCGGTCTGGAGAGAACTTGTCGATGACTTCCTTGAGTGCGGTGCCGAAATCTCCTACGAGAGAGCAGCAGATACAGCCCGAGTTCATCTCGGTGATCTCAATACCAGCCTCCTTCAAGAAACCGCCGTCGATTCCGATCTGGCCGAATTCGTTCTCGATCAGGACAAGCTTCTGTCCCTGATATCCGTCAGAGATGAGTTTCTTGATCAAGGTCGTCTTGCCGGCGCCCAAAAAACCTGAAAAAATGTCTACCTTTGTTGCCATTTTCGTTTCCTTCTTTCTTTTTGTTAACTAAAGTATATGATGTCGTTTGCCGGAGCATCGGTCAAACGATAATTCTCGACCTGAAGACACGGGATCGCGACGGGAGTACCCTGCGATTCATCCCGGAAGAATCCGATCTTTCCGGTAACCTGCAGCCATTTTTCTGCCGGAAATCCCGGGCGGACTTTAAACAGGCAAAGAAGACTGATCATCCCGATGTCGGCGGCACAACAGGTATATGCCTTTCTCTGGAGGACGAACGCCTCTTTTCTGTGCTCACGCATAAGAACCGCCTGACCGGTCACAGTGACACGCTTTCCGTTATAGCGCTTGACGTTGTCGAGTGCGTCTGTATAGAACAGACCGAAATCGTCCGGCGCAATCACGCAAGGATCGGTGTCCAGATCGTAGGGAAGGAAGTTTCCGATATCGATCATGTTGCCGTCGGTTCCGAAGAATGACAGATTCATTGCCGGGTTCAATGACTTGACCGAACCACGAAGTTTCGGAATGTTGTTGGTTTCCGGATTTACACGGTTGAAGATGACGTTGTCGCAGAAACGATAATAGTCTGCGAAGATCGTCTGCATATTTCTGTAATAATCCGAATAAGTAGAAGCATCCACGATCGTGATGCCGGCAGCCAGAGCCCAGCGCTCCGGCACATCCACTTCGTCGAAAAAAGCAGCCGGGGACACGGATCCGTTCCACTCGATCAGAACCACATCCGGCTTGTATTTCTTTTCAATATCATAAGTAAAATCCTTATTCACATCATCGGTCTCGCAGGTGATGATCTTCAAGGATTTGCAAGGCGCACCCTGCTCCGGAGGAAACTCGACCTCTCCCTCTTCCGTGACAAGGATCACAACGTTCTTATCCCGAAAACTTCCGTCAGTAAGCCACGAAAGGATAAACGATGTCTTACCGCTGTCAAGAAATCCTGTAAAAAAGTAAACTAAACAATCTTCCATATTCGACCGCCTTTCTACCACATAGTATTTTCTTATGTAACAGAAAGTTTTTCAAGCGTTAAAATACACAAATTGCTTTTACATATACGCGCTAGTATAATTGATTATAAGGATTCCCGTGGGAACACTTAGGATTGCTTCGGGGGAGGGCGAACAGGGTTGGTAGATTTTTTCGCAGTGCAAGTAGCATTTCTGCTTTTTGAGTCGATTTTCTGCTTTATCTCGGCTATCGTTTCTGCGGTCAAGAACAGCCGCGATAAGAAAGCCAAGCACGCCGTTGTGTTCCTGAATGTACTTGCCGGCCTGATGCTCCTTTTCGATTATCTGACATATGTCCTGCCAGGACGTGTGACGCCGTTCAGTAAGTTTGTAATGAATCTTTCCACACTGTCCGTATTCCTGATATGTGATCTGTTCCTGGTCGCGATCATTATCTACGTCTCGATAGTTCTTTTCGGGCACTTTGATCTCCGACGTGAGCAACGGTGCCGATTCCGGTTCCTGACCTGCTGTATGCTTTCCGTTGTGGGCATGGTGATGGTCGTGATCTCTCACTTTTCCGAACTGTACTACATTATCGATGAAGACAACTTTTATTACAGGGGAGATCTTTTCCCGCTGTCCGTACTCATTCCGGTAACGGGAATGGCCATTATCCTCTCGATCCTGATGCAGTATCGGCATAAGACGACGCGGAGCCGTTTCCTCGCCCTTCTGTCCTACATCGTCTTCCCGCTGGTAGGTTTCCTATTCCAGTATTTCTTCTACGGATTTGCCTATATGGATATTGGCGTGGCTGTCTCGGTGCATATCATGTTTATCGAGAATATCATTTACCAGAACCGGCAGATCCAGATCGCAGAGCGTACGGATATCCGAACCGGCCTGGCAAACGAACATGGCTGTATGGAGTGGATCCGGACCAGAAGGAACGATGTGGATCTGAAAGATTATGCTGCCGTGTATTTTGATCTGACCAAATATACCTTGATCAATAGAAAGTACGGTGTCGAAAGCGGAAACAGGATACTGTCTGCCTATGCAAGTGCTTTTGCAGCAGAACTGGAGCCGGATGAGTTTATGGGACGCCAGACAGGAGACCAGTTCATCATTATCGTGCGCAAAGAGAATCTGCCGAAGTCTCTTGAACTCTTAAAGGGCTTGCCGGTCAAGTTTACGGATGATACGGGAAAAGAACTTACGGAGAACATCTCGGCGCAGGCGGGCGTGTATGAGATCGCTTCATCAGACATCAAGGGCGAAGAAATCGTGACCTATGCCCGAACTGCACTGGATCATTCCAAGAGTCTTGGCAGCAGGGAAGTTGTTTATATGACAAAAGAACTGATGGACAAACTTGAGGAGCGCAAACGTTTTGATCTGGATATCCGCTATGCGCTTGAGCACGAAGAATTCGTCCCGTTCTACCAGCCGAAGGTGAATAGCAAAACGAATATGCTTTGCGGTGCTGAGGCTTTGGCGAGATGGATCCATAAAGACCAGATCATTGATCCGGGTGACTTTGTTCCTTTCATGGAACGGAACGAGTCGATCTGTGAACTTGATATGTATATGCTCAAGAAGATCTGTAGTGATATTGCCCAGTGGAAAAAAGAAGGGATCGATATTCTTCCGATTTCCGTGAACTTCTCCAGAAGAAACCTCGCAGATCCGGATCTTGCCCGGAAGATCGACAAAATCGTGAAGGATAGCGGGATTTCGAAGGAACTGATTGAAATCGAGATTACCGAGACCGTCGATGAATTCCCACTCAGCACACTAAAGGAATTTGTCGATTCGCTCCATGACTTGGGATATAGTGCTTCCATTGATGATTTTGGATGCGGAAACTCGTCCATGTCCGTTCTTCGCGAGATCAATTTTGATACCATGAAGATCGACAAGGGATTCATCGATCGGGACCATTCAAAAGATCTGACTATCCTCAATCACATCATCAAGCTGGCGACCGACATAGGACTGAAGATCGTGGCGGAAGGTGTTGAACAGCCGGCCCAGGTGAGTACTCTTAAGAATTTCGGTGCAAATGTGATCCAAGGCTATTACTACGATCGTCCGCTCCCGAAAGAGAAGATGTTTGAGCGATTGAAGAATCCAAAGTATGACAAGGGCGAAGAAGAATGATCTTCAAGTATGAAATAAAGATCCTGAAAACCGTAAAAACAAGTTTCGATTGGTTTACAATGTTTATTCTGTGAACGAGTTTATCGATTCCGTTTTTTCTTCTGTTAAATCAAAAGCGCCATTGAATGCGGATATTGTTTTTGATACAGGACAATAGTTAAGAATAATACAAAAGCCCTCTTCGACCTCGATTATCAGTTTTAAAGAATCCTTATGCCACAGTTCATTTGCCATATCTTCGATTGGAAGACGAGAGACTTCCGATATTGTTTCGACGCCTGTTTCGACGCCTGTTTCTATTCCAGCTTGTTTTTCTGAGCTGGAACCTTTCTGTGATCTTTCATCGAGGGTGATATCTTTGAATGATATGGAACCAGTTTTTTCATCAAGATAAACATAATCATTATCGTATGAATCATGCCACGCTTGAACAAGACGACGGTTCTGCTCTGTGTATCCGATATTTCTGCAGTCAGAAAAAATACATATCAACTTGTTTATATCACTTTTCTCGGTAATCGTTCTAACGAGTTTATCACTATGGTTATAAATTTCGATTTTCACCCCTTTTTCTGGTAATCCATATTTCGCGAAAGCATCATTGAGTGAGTTCCCTAAAGGGACATCAATTGTATATCCGTATGAACAGAAGAGCGAATAGGAACCCTCAATATCGACTATAATAATAGATTTGCTTTCAGGGTATTTTGAGTAGTGATAAGCTTTTTTCCCTACTATGTCTTCACGGCTGTTGTTCTTGATTCCGCTTACTGATCCAAGATAATCTCCGATGTCCGATTGAGAGAGTTTTACATCAGAGATATCTGAAGAAAGTCCATATCGAGTTCTGTCGGCGGCATCTGCTGAGTGGTATTCTAAATCTTCTTCGTTATTAAGAAAAATGATGCAGCTTAATTCTTCAAGTTTTAGATTGTTGTCCGAGGGAGTTTTGCTTTTCATACTGGTTTTGAGAAATAGAGTTATTCCAATCAGAAGACCGACGATGACTGCCCCAGCAATAGATAGAATCAAAATTTGATTCGTAGTTTGTTTTTTACTAGTGTCTAATACTATTTCAGACTCCTCGATTAATTCTGAATCGGCGTCAGACATTAGGAACAGCAAATCTTTTCCATTCATATTATTGCCTCCTTTTCGAGATAGTCTCGAAGTTCTTTTCTCAAGCGAAAAAGGATTGAGCGTAAACTGCTTTCGTTATATCCAAATTGCTTGGCAATGATTGATGTTTTTTCAAGATAGTAGTATCTTCGCATGAAGAGGATACGCTTTTCTTTTGACTGCTTCTTCAAAAATATACTGATTGATTCGAGTAGCAATTTTGCATCTAGTTCTTTTTCAGCGGAAGATGAAGATGCGATACACTGCTCCATTTCTGACGATAATTCTTCTACATAAGCAAAACGTTTCAAACGGTGATCGCTTACAATTCGATTGATGGAAATCGTTCGTGCTATTCGCGAAAGAAAGGTCATAAAATATGTGCGTGGCTCGCTTGGTGGAATGCGCTTCCATGCTTCCAGATATGTATCGTTCTCGCATTCTTCGGCAGTCTGAATATTCCCGGTGATTCGAAAAGAAATACTCCGAAGACGGCTCCCGTATCTTTCTGAAGTTATCCTTATAGCATCTTCATTTCTTTTAAGAAACATATCTACGATGTCACTGTCGGCAATCTTCATGGTCGGTCTCCTTTTTAGTTCGCCTGTTTTTCTACTTCTACTATACATATCAGCATATAGGTGCAATTTGTTGCATGAAAACGAACAACCCGGTTACGAATTTTGAATGATCGCCGAGATGAGCGTAAACCTACTATAGCAGATTTGCCTTCAATTTGGGCAATGCACAGGGAAGCTTCCTTACAGTGACAGAAAACACAAAATCCTGAAAGCCCGTACTATCAGACTTCCAGGATCTTAAGAACTGGTGGAAACTATGGGGTTTGAACCCATGACCCCTCCCCTGTGAAGGGAATGCTCTCCCGCTGAGCTAAGCTTCCGCTCATTATGATACCACAATTACCTGAAAATGTATAAAGCTATTCCCAAACTTTGCAAATCGGATAGAATAGTAAGAAAGAAGATAATTAAGAATAGCGGAGAAACGATATGCAGGACGATGAACTGAAAGAAACCTCGGAAGAACTGGAAGAGACAGTGGAAGAATTGGAAAACGAGTTGTCTGAAGAAATCGAAGATACGGGTGATCCTGTTGATGATGAGGAAGGATCTGAAGAGGATTCCGAAGACGACGAGGATGACGAGTACGAGGATGACGATGAAGAGGAAGAGGAAGACGATGAAGTCGAAGAAGAGGACGAACCGCTTCTGACAACTTATTCTGTAGTCGATCTGGAAGAATACCGGAAGATGGAGAAGAAAGTGCCGTCGTCTGTTTTTACGCCCAATCTCCTTCGGGTGATGGTGATCCTGGCCATCATTGCTGTGGCGGCAAGCTTTATTTTCCCGCCGATTATTGTCCTGCCTGCTTTTGGCGTATGCGCTTTGATCGCATTTCTGGTAGTATGGTCCCTTCGGGGAATGCTGGCCGAAAAGGCCTATAACAAAATGATGAGCCGTGACCCCTCTGACACGCGCCGGGATTATGCTTTCTACGATGGCTATCTGCGGGTACGGGGCAAAGTCATGAATGCGCGTATCCAGTATTATGAGATCATCCAGTGTATTGAGACAGAAGAGAGTTTCTACCTGAGAAGCAAGGGCCGCCGTGCGGTGATCATCCTGCAGAAAAAGAACTGTTCCCCGGAATTGAGTGCTTTTATAAAGGGAAAATTCGGAAACCGCCAATGATGCGCAACCCCCTATAGTATAGTCCGCTCTAAGAAAAATGACGCATTAAAAACTGCACAAATCGGTGATCCGATTTCTGTGCAGTTTTTGTTAGCACTCTGACCTTGACAGTGCTAATTTTGGAGCTATAATGTAGGCGAAAACAGAGGAACGAAGATCCAAAGAATAGATAAGACCTCCGCCCCAATGCAAGATAACAACATATTAAAGGAGGAATGACTTATGTTGATGTCTGGTATTTTTGGAGAAAACTTGTTTGATGATTGGATGGGCTTCCCGATGAGAGAACTCGCGAATGTTGACCGTAGATTGTATGGCAAGAACGCGGGTCATATCATGAGGACCGATGTAAACGAGACGGACGAGAACTATGAACTCGAAGTTGATCTTCCGGGTTTCAAGAAGGATGAGATCAATGTCAAACTCGAAGATGGTTACATGACGATCAGTGCTTCAAAGGGTCTCGACAAAGAGAAGAAGGATAAGCATGGCAAGATCATCCGTCAGGAGAGATATGCCGGTGCAATGTCCAGAAGTTTCTACGTCGGTGAAGGCGTCAAGACGGAAGACGTGAAGGCGAAGTTTGAGGATGGTGTCCTGAAACTCGATATTCCGAAGAAGGAACTGAATCTTCCTGGTTCGGCGACGATCAATATTGAAGGATAAACTTGCGGGGATCCGTGTTGGACA
Source organism: Clostridiales bacterium (assembly GCA_017545245.1). Classification (GTDB taxonomy): domain Bacteria; phylum Bacillota; class Clostridia; order Saccharofermentanales; family Saccharofermentanaceae; genus Scatonaster. Next base: position 3,960 of record JAFWPB010000021.1, on the reverse strand, counting down.
AGGATGCCCCGGCTCCGCCAGAACATCTGCCGGAGATCCCATATGATCCTCTAAAGGAAAGCCCCTGTTCCGGTGATGAGCCGGAGCAGGGGCTTTACAAATTTAAGGAGATACGATATTACAATCGTTCTTTGATTGACAATAATTCGCCTTAGCTAGCTTCGATACCAAGTTCCTCAGCTCTGTCCTTAAATCTTACGATGGCAGTTTCCTTCGAGATATTGCCATGTGCATACTGGTTTGCAAGATCCTGCCACATGCCGTTCAGATCGCTGTCATAAAAACTCTTGCACTTGGCAGAATTGTACGGAATTGCGCTGGTATAGACCGGAAATGGATTCTGTCCGCCAAGGAAGTCGATAGCACCGTTGGATGCTTTCAAGACTTTACCGGAGGTGACGGAATCCCTGGAAGCGGAGATGCCGTCTTGCATGTTGGCCCACTTATACTGAAGACCATTCTTGCTGGTGTCAAGTGTGATGTAGTTGAGGATGTCCGCAACAACTGCCTGCTTCTCTGTACCGATAACAGCTCTGTTTGCCAGGATCCAGGAACCGCCCCACCAGAAGCCTACAGGCGGGAGACATACAGCGAAGTCGCCAACATTGATGCCGGCGTTTTCGCACTTATTAGCCAGTACGAAATTTATGAACCAGGCAGGTCCGAACCAGCCGAATACCTTAGCCGGACCACTATCGACCATGTCAGCATACCAGGGCTCGCTCCAGGAATAATTATCATTGGTGTATCCGTTATCGATCATTGCTTTTGCAACATCGAGGTAATTGGATCTGGCAGGATCGATATTAAGTTTTCCGTTAACTACCCAAGGAGTCTGGGCAGACTTTTCGGCAACAATCCAGATATCACTAAGACCGGAAACCATCTTGTAACCTTTTGACTTCAATGTTTCACAAGCTTCCAGGAATTTATCCCAGCTCTGTGCGCCTGCGCCGATTACTGATTCAATAGTAGCCGGATTGTCAGAACCAAATACTTCCTTTGCGATAGAGCGTCGATAAATAAAAACACCAGGTGTAGACTGATAAGACAAAGCAACAACCTTTCCATCGTAATTTGTTCCCATCTCGACAGTGTAGTTAGCTACATCTGCATCTTTGAGTTTCGCTGAAAGATTCGGAATGAGCTTGCTATAAGGAGCGGCAAAATCAGAAAAATCACCCTTGATGTAAGGTAAAGCATAATCTGCTTCGACGAGATAAATGTCTGGACCATTGCCGGAAGTAAGAGCGGAATTCAGCATTTTTTCGTAGGCTTGACCGTCGTTATTTCGGACAGTATATACGAACTCATACTTTGCAGCAACATCCGGGTGTGCCTTCAAGTAGTTTTCGATTATGTTTTGAGCTTCGCTCGACATAGACATGACAAGAATCTTGTTGTCGTCTGTTTTTGTCTGGTATTTGGGCTTTTGCGGCGGTGGCTGCGGAAGTGTTCCACGCTCGATGCCGTACTGCTTGCAGATTGCTGTGAATTCAGGTGATTCAGCAAACAGTTTCAGGACCTCTGCTCGGGATTTATCCCTGCTCAGCTCGGATTCCCAGTAATCCAGACCATCTGCATCCGGTTCCCTGTCCATGAAAGTATAGTACAGACGCTTCAGGTATTCATACTCAGTTAAACCGAAATTCGTGAACTCTTCGGAATTGAAGAATAACTGTGCCGCTTCGGCTGCTGTTTTTTCATGGTTGGAAAGTGCCAGAGACCAGTATGCTAATCCGTCTTTCTCCGGCTCACGGCCAAGACACTTCGTATAAAGACGTGTGGCAAATGCTTTTGCATTCTCAGAAGCAATGTTGGCTTTATGACTGACTGCGCCTGGATTTACACCATAAGCGGCACAGACATTACACCATTCGGTAGATTCGATAAAGCCATTCACGATTTCTTCTCTTGAAGTGCCGGTGCTGAGACGGCCGAGCCAGTAATTCTTACCGGAGGCATCGGAAGCACGGTCAAAGAATACACTGTATAAGGTCTCCAGGAACTGGCCGTTATCGAGCTTGCGGTTCATGAACTCCGGTGCGGTCAGAAGGAAGAAACGGGCACAGTCGGCACCGGTTGCGCCTTCTTCTTTAACATGCTTGACCCAGAAAGCTTTACCTTCTGCTTCCGGTTCACGGTTAAGGGCGATCTTATAAAGACGCTCTACGAAATTCTCGAAGCCTTCGTTTGCCGGTGGCGGTGTTACCGGTTTGAGTGTCGGAGCAAAGGTAGGTTCAACATAGATTGCCTTCGGAGTAGGAGTGATATTGTTTACAGAAGGTTTGATTTCCGTATTCTTATCGAAGGAGAAGATCACGTCACCCTTTTCCGGATCGAGGAAAGCATAGAAAGATGCATTACTGGTATAATCGCAGTTCTCGATAGCACTAACCAGATGCTCACATTTACTTACGTCGAGTTTCTTGATGCTGTTCGAATAGGTTTCAAGGTAATATAGCTCTGTACATTTGCTGACATCCAAAGAGGAGAGCTGGTTCTTGTAGCAACGCAGATTATAGAGACGCGCATTCTTTGACAGGTCCAAAGAGGTCAGCTTGTTTCCGTCGCAGAACAACGAGCCGAGATTTGTATTCTTGCTTACATCCAGACTGGTGAGCTGATTGTTAGAACAGAGCAGAGAGTTAAGATTGGTTAATTGACTGACGTTTATGGACTTGAACTCATTTCCGCTTATATCCAGCGTTGAAATGATTGTGTTTTTGCTGAAATCCAGAGAGGTCAGCTTGTTATAAGAGCAGTTCACGTTCATAAGCTTTGGGTTTTCGCTCAGATCCAGAGATGTCAGACCAATCTTCGAGCAATCAAGTGAAGTGAGTTCTGTGTTTTTGCTGGTATCTACCGACTGGAGGGGATTCTCACCGTATGAGATATATTGCAGAGCGGTGTTTTTGCTTACATCCAGAGAAGACAATTTGTTACCCTCACAGGACAAACTTACTAATTTCAAGTTTTTTCCGACATCCAGCGAAGTGAGCTGATTGTGAGAACAAATGAGAGTAGAGAGTTTCCCCAGTTTTGTTACATCTAGAGAAGTCAGCTTGTTGGAATTACAGTAGACTGTCTCCAATAATGTATTCTTGCTCAAATCCAGAGAAGTAAGGCTACTACACTGTAATGAGAGATATACAAGATTAGTGTTCTTGCTGATATCCAGCTCGCTCAAATCATAGCAGAAATTCAGGTTCAATCTTTCAAGGGCGGTAAAGAACCCGACACCTTTTGCGGACTGTAATTCGGAATCACCGCAGCTGATCTCTTTGACATTGCTGATTTCGCTGGAACTGAGTTTACCGTTGCCATCTGTGTCGAATTCCTTCGCCTTTTCGCGGAAGACTTTATCAGGGAAATTCTTCTCGTCAATAGAGACATCGGAAGCATCCGGATCGATATCGGCAAGTTCAGAAGACACATTTTCAGCCGGCGCGGACTCGTCTGCGCGGGAAACTGTTTGTGTGGAATAACCGGTAAAAACAGATAAAGAAAGACTAGCCGCAAGAAGCACGGCCAGCGTGTTACGTTTTCGTATCATATGACAACCTCCTTAAAACACGAAAGCATATTGCATACGTATTCCCCATATTTCGATTATAGTCTCGTCATTTTTGAGAAGATAGGGATGAGGCACACATTTAACAGAATATTCAAAATTTCTTGTGAAAAGGAGTTGCCTCAAAAACGTTAATATCAGAAAGAATACCATAGTATTCGTCCCGCTTGACGAGACTATTTAGAGACCCAAGTGGGACCTTGCCGCTACTTTGAGCAAATGAGGTCCCACTGTATAAAGCCACGAATGGGACCATACCGAAGCGTTCACTCAATTTGGTCCCATCCAAAAGTCGAAAAAATGGGACTACACAGCCGACGTTGCTCGATCTAGTCCCACCGAGCAAGGTGAATAGTGGGACCATTCTGGCATTACTGCTCGATCTA
>JAFWPB010000020.1 GCA_017545245.1 Clostridiales bacterium | reverse complement strand
TCGAAGGTCTCAATAACAAGATTAAAGTTGCCAAAAGAATCGGTTATGGATTCCGCAACGATAACTATTTTTTCACGCTTGTCCGCTATCTTTCCTTGCCTCACAAATATATGCTCATCCCACAGAAAACGTGAAGAACCCGATTTGTAAGTCGTATTTTGTAATTTCGACATTTACGACTTATCTGCCTTTCATACTGCTCGAAAAGCACTTCTACAGTATTCGCGATTATGCCTCGCCTTTTTTGAAGACGACAACGTAGTCTTCGTAGCGGGTGAATTCGGTGTAGCCTTTGCTCTTTAAGATCTCGCCGGCTTTGACTTCGAGGCTGTTCTTGAAGTCGAGGACGTAGTAGTCGGTCATGTTTACATTCTGGAGAGACACGACATTCGAGCCATAGATTACGTAGTTGTCGTTGGTGATTTCATAGACCTCGTCTCTTCTGGAGAGGTGCGGGAGATATTTTTCGCTGGATGTAACCGAGGCATCCTGCGGAATGGTCTTGAAGCAAGCTTCAATGTTTTGGTACGTTTCCTTATTTGCCTTGTACTGTTCGTACTGCTTGAGGTTTACGGAACACATACAGATCGAGGCGATGACAGATGTGACTGCCACCGCACTTACGAGGACGGTCCGCTTTTCTTTTTCAAAATCACTGATGTTGATGATGGTTAAGTAAACGAGAAGTGCTGCCGGTCCAAATGCATACTGGAACTGGATCTGGGCCACGTAGGCATAGGACGCACTGATTAAAAGATTGAAGACGAAGAACGGGACCATCAGGAAAAGACGGTGCGTTTTCTTCGTGAAGAAAGGAATAAGTAGAAGTGGCAGGAGCATCTCGAGCAGGATCAGGAATGCATCCGGCTGCGTTGTGACGACGGTCAGCGCGTAGCCGGGATTAGACAGCATGTTTCCGATAAGCTGGAGCGCGCTCTGGTTTTCTTCGATCATCAGGGCGTGCATTCTTGAGGACAAGATCATGTTTCCGTCTCCGGCATGGGAAAGCCATGCACTAACGATAAGAAAATAGACGGTGCTTGCGCCGCCTGTGAGAACGACCCGCAGGCGGTCTTTTCCTTTCGTCTCGAAGAAGAGGTACAGGCAGATGCAGATCACGAAAAGCGTAGCATCTTCCTTTACAGCGCAGACCAGCGCACTCATGATACAGAACAGGATGTTCTTCTTGGATTCGACCGCGTAGAAAAGCCACATAAGCAGCGGTGGCAGAAAAGCATTCTCATGGAAATTGAAGTAGCAGGGCGAGAGGATGCCCAGTGCGAACAAGTAGATCATGCAGCAGAAGAAGCGCGTCGCGCCGGAGAAATTTCTCTTGCCGGCGATGAGGTAGACAGGGATCACACCGGATACGACCATGACGGCCTGCGATACGATCAAGGTCTCTGCGCCTGGGAAAAGCTTATAGACAGGCAGCAGGAGATAGAGGATAAACGAAGTATGGACACGGAAATGGGAGAGAGCGTAGCCTCTTTCGCAGGTCGCGACAGGAGAGAGACGCTGGCTCATGCTGTAAAAGCTCTGGTCAAAAATACCCATGTCGAAGGTTGTCGTTCCGTATATACGGTGGATTGCAAGAGCCGTCTCGCAGATGAAGACTAAAACGACGATGGAGATGGCCGCGACAGGAAGAATGACCGTATACTCATGCCCGCTTCTGTTTAAAAGATCGGGGTTTATGCGGGAGATGCCGTATACGACGAAAACCAGAGCAAAGAGCCCGACGACAACCGCAAGAAAGAAATCTCCGCCACGCCAGACCAGCGAGCAGGAAAAATAAATCACAGAGAGGACCAAAAGCGCCGGATCAAAGCATTCCGCCAAGGTTTTCTGTTTCTTCAAAAAAAGAGAATAGAGAAAAGTTATGCCACAAAAGAGAAGCACATAGAAAAGGACCATCCACGCGGTGGGAAACAGCCTTATAAAGTCCTGCCAGTTCTTCCGCGGCGAGAGCCCTTTTGCACCGGCAATCAGGATCGCGATATCGGAAAGAAGGAAATACACTCCCAGCAGGCGCATGAAGAGAAATTGCGGAAATCCGCATCGTTTCAGAAACAGAGGTTCTGAAGGTGTAGGATCTTTGCTCATCTTACTGCCTCTTGCATATAACTTTATGGTCCGATCAGATCATTCCGATTATAACATAATGTGAAAGGCACTACCTATGGTTAATGTTGCAAGATCTGACCTAAAAGTTTATCATAAATAAAGTAGTTAGAATATAATTGTTATAACTATCTCTTATTTCGCGAGATTCGTACGAAAGTGATTAGGTGAAGCGTATGGAAGAATTGAAAAAATGTATGCGTGAAGCGAAGAAGATCCTGGATATGACTGTGGGTGTAATGGATACATCCGGTATGGTCGTTGCCTGCACCGACCCGGCCTGGGAAGGGATCGAGGATTCCAGCGCACGGGCCGTGCTTCTTTCTGACGACCTGTTCTCCAGTACAGCAGGAAAGACCTACATGAAGATCGTGATCGGCGATTCGACCCAGTACATTGCTTTCATCAGCGGCGTAGATTCCGTAGCCAGAACATATCTTGAACTGGTTACCCAGTGGATCAAGGCAGCGATGCGTGAGAGAAACACAGATGTAGAACGCGAAACTTTTATCAAGAATGTACTCCTGGAGAATGAACTTCCAGGTGATATCCCGCTGAAGGCGAGAGAGTATAAGATCCCGTTTGCCACACGTCGTATCGTATTTATCGTACGTGTCAGCAAGAACGATGGCGTGGAGTGCCTTGAGATCCTGCAGAATCTCTTCCCGGACAGCAAGACCCAGATGGTCGTAGCGATGGACGAAGAGACGATCGTTCTCGTGATGGATCTGGGCGAAAACCTCGACAGTTTCCTCAAAGAAGTCAGCGGTACGATCCTCGACAATCTCAATGCCGAGTCCATGATCCGTGCCCATGTTGGTATCGGTATGCCGGCACAGACACTGCGTGATATTGCGAAGTCCTACCGTGAAGCTACACTGGCACTTCGTGTAGGCAGTATCTTTGAGAGCGAACAGTTCATCATGCGCTATGACAAGCTCGGCTTAGGACGTCTGATCTACCAGCTCCCGCCGACGCTCTGTAATATGTTCTTAAGTGAAGTATTCCCGAAGGGTGCATATGAGTCCCTGGATTCCGATACATTGGTAACGATCCAGAGCTTCTTCGAGAATAACCTCAACGGCAGTGAGACCTCCAGAAAACTCTTTGTTCATAGAAACACACTGGTCTATCGTCTGGATAAAGTCCAGAAGATCACCGGTCTGGATCTCCGAAGCTTCGATGATGCAGTGCTTTTCAAGCTGGCTGCGATGGTACGTACGTACCTCGAGAAGCAGGAGAAGAGTGGTCAGAACGGCAATATCAACTGGTAAAGGCTGGATCTGAGTTTTGTTACGTTTCGAAAATGTACATAAGACATACAAGACCGGTACGGACGCGCTTCGTGGCGTGAATTTCATTATTGAAGACGGAGAATTTGTCTTCATTATCGGAAAGAGCGGATCGGGTAAGTCAACATTGATGAAGTGTATCACGCGGGAGGAAAGACCAACCGAAGGTATGGTCCTGATCGACCGTTTCAATATTTCGAAAATGTCCCGTGCACTTGTTCCTGTTCTAAGAAGACAGATCGGAATCATCTATCAGGATTTCCGTCTGATCGAGACCAAGACCGTGGCGGAGAACATTGCTTTTGCCGGTGAGATCATCGGTATCCCGAAAAAAAGACTGAATCAGATGGTCGACATTGTGCTTGGCGCAGTAGGCCTTCGTGAGAAAGCGAACTCCATGCCGCTGGAGTTGTCCGGTGGTGAGCAGCAGCGTGTCGCGATCGCGCGTGCGATGTTGAACAGCCCGAAGATGATCGTGGCGGACGAGCCGACAGGTAACTTGGACCCGGAGACGTCCGAATCGATCATGGCGCTGCTTCTTGAGATCAACCGTACAGGTACGACAGTTATCGTCTGCACACATGACAGCAACATGGTTGACCGTATGCAGAAGCGGGTTATCGAGGTGGAAGACGGCCTGATCGTCCGCGACGAACGCGGTGCCGGATATACGGCGGAAGTGGAGCCGGAACAGCCTGACTTACCAAAGAGTATGCAGGATGAATTTGATTCTGAAGAGTCCGGCGAGAAAAAAGAAGCGGAAGTCCTTCCGGAGTTCCCGCCGAACCGTGGGGAGAATGAGAAATGAGTGTACGTGCGTTTTGGAATTCAGTAAAAGAAGGATTTCAGGGTATCGTGCGCCATCCGCTCGTGACTGTCGCTTCGATCTCCACGATCCTGCTTATGCTTCTTCTCATGGCGGTGTTCTTTATTTTCTCCGCGAACGCGCGCTACATCATGAGAAAAGTCGGCCAGCAGCCGCCGATCGAGGTCTACATGAAGATCGGCTGTACGCAGGAACAGATGGATATGACCGTCAATTACCTGCAGTCGAACACGGACAAGATCAAGGGTTACTACGGCATGTCGCCGGAAGAGAATTATACTCGTTTCCGAAAAGAACTTGGCGATGAGTCTTCGATCCTCGATGATTTTGATTACAACTCGTATCTTCCTTATACCGTAAATGTGCAGCTGACGGATCCGCAGTACGCCGATACCGTCGTCATGGAACTGCGTGCGATCCCTGGCGTGGAAAAAGTCATGCAGGAAAGTAACGTCATGAAATTCCTGACGCAGGCGACACGTACGGTAAATATAGCTACCGTGATTTCGTTTATAGTTCTTTTCCTGATCTCCCTGTTCATTATTTCGAACATGGTACGTATCTCGGTTTTCTCGAGATCAACGGAAATCGCGATCATGAAATTCGTTGGTGCAACGAACGGATATATCCGCCTTCCGTATATCGTAGAAGGCGCGATCGTCGGTCTGATCAGTGCGCTATGCGCGTGGGGCCTTTCCTATCTTGCGTATTCGGAGATCTTCTCCCGTGCCATGACAAATGTGGATTCCGGAAGCATCTATGCTCTTCTTCCGATGGGAAATCTTTCCATCTATGTTTTCATTCTTTGTCTGACCAGCGGAATCTTTATCGGATCGATCGGAAGCGGCATTGCCGTAAGAAAATACGTCAAAGTCTGACGGAAAGGAGAAGGGAACGTGAAGCATACCGGCCGTTTGAAAAAAATACTCGCGATGACACTTTGCATTGCCCTCGTTTCGGGCGTGGGAAGTGTGCTTTCCTATAAGCCGGTCAAGGCCGTCAGCCGCAATTTCCTTTCCTATTCTCCAACAGACGAGGATGTCGATCAGGCGAAAAAAGAACGCGACGCGGCGCAGCGGAAAGCGGAGGAAGCAGAAGAAAAAGTCAGACAGCTCAAGGGTGAGAAGAGTGAACTGGCCGGGGAACTGGCAGAACTTAAAAACCTGAGCGATGAGCAGATGAAGCAATACGAAGAGATTGCGGAGGAATATGCCGCAGCTTTGATCGCCAAGAGAGAAGCGCTCGACCAGTATATCAAGTCCCAGGAGACATTGAAGGCGAAGCGTATCCAGTATTCCGAGCGTATCAGCATCATGTTTGCCTATGAAAATAAGTCGACACTGGAGATCCTTCTTTCCTCGAAAAGCATCGCCGGTTTCTTCACGAATCTCGAACTGATCTCCCTGATTGGAGATGCTGATCAGCAGATGATTGACCAGCTTACGATCGCAATGGACGATGCCGAACTGCAAAGTGAAGTGGCACTGAAAGAAGCAGAAGACATGCAGGCAATCGCGGAACAAAGACAGGCGGAACTTCTTGAACTGAAGAACCGTATCGGCGTGACAGAAGAGGCCCTCGACAGAAAGAAGAGCCAGCTCTCCACATGGCAGCAGCGCGAAGATTCTTTTAAAGAAGAAGCAGACCGCCTCGATGGAGAAATCAAGCGCCTTCAGGAAGAAATCGCTGCGGAAGAAGAACGGAAACGCAGGGAAGAAGAAGAGAGAAAACGTCAGGCGGAACAGTCGCAAAAAAAGGAAGCCACACCTACGCCCAAGAGCAGCAGCTCCAGCAGTTCAAGCAGCTCTAGCAGTTCCAGCAGCAGTTCTTCATCAAAACCGAAGGGTACGCTGACCTGGCCATATCCTGGAGATTACACAGTATATTCCGGTTTCGGAACAAGATTCCATCCTGTCTACCATGTGTACAAGACACACTGGGGTGTTGACCTTGGCGGAGACTATGGCAACCCGATCGTGGCTGCGGCTTCCGGCACAGTCATTAAAGTCGAAGAACCGGTCGAAGGACAGAACACTGGTAGCACGAACTACGGAAACTATTGCATCATCGATCATGGAAACGGGATGTGTACGCTGTATGGTCACTGCCGCGATGTGTACGTGCATGTCGGCGATTCGGTAAAAGCAGGACAGACGATCGCGGAGTGCGGAAGCACCGGTACGTCTACCGGCCCGCATTTGCACTTTGAGGTCAGGATCAATGGTGAAAAAGTCGATCCGGTACCATACTTAAAGGGATAAAGATATGTCTGCATATGATTTTTTAGCTAACTTTTACGATGCTTTCCAGCAGGAACTGGAGCCGGAGGCCTGGGTGGAATTTGCGGATGCCCTGGTGAAGAAACACGGCGCATTCCCGGGAGATGGTGAAAACGGAAAGCCGCTCCTGTGCGACCTCGGTTGCGGCACAGGCGCAGTAACGTGCCTTTTTGCGAAGAACGGCTACGATATTATTGGTGTTGACAATTCCCTGCCGATGCTGGATCAGGCACGGGCACGTGCCGAAGAAGAAGGCGTGCAGGCGCTTTGGCTTTGTCAGGATATGGCGGCGCTGGATCTTTACGGCACGATGGATGTGTTCGTTTCGCTTCTGGATACCGTGAATCACATCACCTGCAAGGAGGACCTGAAAAAGCTCCTGAAGTCGTTCTTTTGCTTTTTGAATCCGGGCGGACTTTTTATTTTCGATGTCGCGACGGAAAAGCACTTCCAGAAGTCTTTGGGCAATGACTTTTTCTATTCGATCGAAGACGATTTTACAGTGCTTTGGGAGAATACATATTCTTCTAAGACGAAGAAGAATGTGGCCGCGCTGACGATGTTTGCCAGAGTGAACGGGGAAAACTATGAACGTGAAGATGCGGAGATCTGCGAGCGCTTCTACCCGGATGCGGAAATCCGTGAACTGGTGAAGAAATGCGGCCTTGAGGTGGTCGGGGTGTATGGCGATCTCAAGATGCGCCGTCCGAATGATAAGGATGAGCGTGTATTCTATGTGATACAAAGACCGGTCTGCTGAGATCTGGCGGAGCGGAAAAAGACAGGAGAAGAAAATGAGTGATTTTTATCTGGCACCGGGATCTCCGGTAGATGATTCCGATTATATGGTTACTGCTACGGCCTTGGGCGGAAAGGTCCGTGCCCTTGCCGTGCGTTCGACGAAACTCGTGCAGGAGGCATTCCGGATCCACAAGACATCTCCTGTTGCCACCGCGGCATTGGGACGTTTTCTAACAGGAACACTTTTCCTGGCCGATACGCTGAAGGGAGAGAATGATTCCCTGACGACAAACCTCCGTTCGGATGGTCCTCTTCAGGGCATGACGGCGGTCGCGGATTCGCATGGCCATGTGCGGGGATACTGCCTGGAGCCGGTCGTGGAGACGACGTATCACCGTCCGGGAAAACTCAATGTCGGTGCCGCAGTCGGAAAAGGAAAACTCACTGTCGTAAAGGACTTCGGTCTGAAAGAACCGTATGTCGGCCAGGTCGAGCTGGTCTCCGGTGAAATCGCGGAAGACTTTACGTATTATCTTGCTTCTTCGGAACAGACACCTTCAATCGTGTCTCTTGGTGTCGGACTCAATTCGTCCGGTGTGACTTGTGCCGGCGGATTTATGGTGCAGCTTCTTCCGGGTGCGGACGAAGAGACGATCTCATATCTCGAAAAGCGCGTAGGCGGAGGGTTCCCGGATGTGACGTTCCTTCTTCAGGAAGGGATGAATCCGGAGAAGATCCTGGATATGTTCCTGGGAGATGAAAGCATTTGTTTCCTGCAGGGCCGTCCGGTCTCCTATCAGTGCAACTGCTCACGGGAAAGAATGGAGAGAAATCTCATGGCCATCGGCAGGAACGATCTCGAAGAGCTTGCAGGCGATCCAAACGGGATCGACCTGGAGTGCCATTTCTGTGACCAGAAATACCACTTTGCGCAGGAAGATGTGAAGGCGCTTTTGGATGCGAAATGATTCTTCGAAGATTCTTCGAAGAATATCGGAGAAACTTCTTGACATCAGGGTATTCTGCTGATAATATTTAATGGCGTCAAAAAACGCGTGGTTATGGCGGCATAGCTCAGTTGGCCAGAGCGTCCGGTTCATACCCGGCAGGTCGTAGGTTCAAATCCCACTGCCGCTACCACTTATTCGGCCCGTTGGTCAAGCGGCTAAGACAACGCCCTTTCACGGCGTAGACAGGAGTTCGATTCTCCTACGGGTCACCAGGTAAACTGCCTCAAGTAAATCTGAGGCAGTTTTTCTTTTATTTTTCTTTTCAATTAACTTAAATCTACATATAATAAAACTAGTGTGGCGAGAGCCATAAACGGGGGACAAATTTTTTCATACATTGGAGGAGAAGACTATGAAGAAAGTAGTAGCGATCCTGCTTTCCTGCGCAATGGTGATGGGCCTTGCTGCTTGTAAGGGCAAGAGTTCAGAAACAACAGCAACGACGCAGAGTTTAAGCACGGATCAGTCGATCGAAGTCACGACCACCACGGCCGCGGAAACGACGACAGAAGCGACGACAGAAGCGACCACGAGGGAGACACAGGCTCCACAGCACAACAATCCTTCTGACGAGATGGTGGATGGCGCGCTTTCCATCGATGAACACTTTGATTATGTAGAAGAATTCAAGTGGGGAACCTATGCCGAGGGCGGCAATTTCTCCTTGGAAAACATAGATGGACAGATGGTCGTCAAGATCACGGATCCAGGTTACAAGATGCATGCCTGCCAGGTATCCTATGATGGATTCCCGATCTTTAAGGGCGCGAAGTATCAGCTGGATTTCGATATTTACAGCGATATCGAGAGATCTTTTGAATGGCGTATCCAAATCAATGGTGGCGACTACCACAAGTATGCTGGCGAGGAGAGTGAGAAGGTCACAACAGAACCACGCCACATCACAGCAGAATTCACGATGTATGAGAAGAGCGACCCGTCACCGAGATTTTGTTTTAATCTCGGTGATCAGGGTGACTGCACAGGTGTTAAACACACGATCTATATCGACAATGTTGTTCTGAAGATCGTCGACAGTTCGGCAGCCGAAGAAGTGGAACCACCGCCGGAGGCAAATCATATGGCAGTGAACCAGGTTGGTTACGAGCCAAGCGACAAGAAGACTGTCTTCGTATACAACAACCAGGACGAAACATTTGACATCATTGATGTGGCTACCGATAAGTCCGTTTACCAGGGCAAACTCGCTGACCAGATCCTTTGCCGTGGTGCAAAGACTTATGTTTCGGAAGGTGATTTCTCCGAATTCAAGACACCGGGTACATATGTGGTCCGTACAGCTACATATGGTGATTCCTATAAGTTCACGATCGAAGAGAATGTTTATGACGATGCGCTGAAAGCATCGATCCTGATGCTCTATACGCAGCGTTGCGGATGCGAAGTCGGATCCGGTCTTTCGGATGAGTATAAAGACTTCAACCATCCTGCATGCCATACCCAGATCGCGAAGATCTATGGAACAAACGACACGCTCGATGTCAGCGGCGGCTGGCACGATGCCGGTGACTACGGCCGTTATGTTGTTCCGGGTGCAAAAGCAGTAGCAGACCTTTTCATGACGTATGAAGATACAGGTTACGATGCAGATGACGTAGGTATTCCGGAGAGTGGAAATGGTGTTCCGGATCTTCTGGACGAAGCTCGTTATGAACTCGAGTGGATGCTGAAGATGCAGGCAGAAAATGGTGGTGTGTACCACAAAGTAACATGCGCGAACTTCCCGGCAACCGTTATGCCTCAGGATGAGACAGAAGAACTCCTCGTTCTCCCGATCTCTACAACTGCAACCGGCGACTTTGCTGCAGTTATGGCTAAAGCTTCGAGCGTTTATAAAGACATCGATGCAGATTTCGCAGGAAAGTGCCTCGAGGCAGCAAAAAAAGCATATGCATATATGGAAGCAAATGCTGCTGCAGATGTTACCGGATTCCTCAATCCGGAAGGCGTAGACACAGGTGAGTATCCGGATGCTGCAAATTCCGACGAGTTCTTCTGGGCTGCAATCGAAATGTACATCGTGACCGGCGAGAGTTCTTATCTGGAGAAGGCAAAGATCCTCTATGACGCAAAGATGGAGCTCGGCCTTGGTTGGATCGAAATGGGTCTTTATGGTATCCACGATTATCTCTTGGCGGACAAGTCTCTGCAGACGGATACCGAGTTTACGGAAGCGCTCTCCAAGCGTGTCCTCGACAAAGTTGCAATGGATCTCATGATCGCAAAACGTGAGGGTTACTATAACGCAATGGGTATGAATTATCCGTGGGGCAGTAACCTGACCGTTTCGAACAATGGTATCCTTTATAACCTGGCGTACAAGCTTTCCGGCGAGCAGGAATACAAAGATCTTGCAGATTACCAGGTAGACTACATCATGGGTATGAATATCTGCGGATACAGCTTCCTGACAGGATTCGGCGAGAATGCTGCGGCACATCCGCATCACCGTCCGTCCCAGTTTGCAGAGCACGCTGTTCCTGGCATGGTCGTCGGCGGACCGAATGGTGAACCGGCAGATCCGTACGCACTGAGCCTCCTCTTCGGTGAGGCACCGGCGAAGTGCTACTGCGATAACGATACGGCTTACTCGATCAATGAGGTTGCCATCTACTGGAACTCTCCGTTCATCTATATCCTGGCGGCGAAGACAATGTAAAAGAAACCGATTAAGTGACGTTTCAGGCGGCGGTCCGATAAAATGCGGGCCGCCGCTTTTTGCTTGGAAAGATGGGAAGAAGCGGTTTCTGCCTGAATGAAAAATGCAACATGGAGAGTTTTTTCTTTCAAAAAAGTGCGTCTTAATTTCTTAAACTTCTTTGAAATCTGCTATAATGGCCTTAGGGTTTGTGCCTCTTTGGGGGTCGAGTTGTTCGATATGGGGTATAGGTTATGAATACGTTCAAGACAAAGAATAATGATGCTTGGAAATCCTTTGTGCGATTGATCCTGCTCTTTGTGGCGGGAATATCACTGAACCTGCTACTGTCAGAGTTTTCTGCCAAGATGGGCTGGCCGCTGTATCTGGATTCTATTGGTACGGTACTGACAGCATTTGTAGGCGGAAGCCTTCCGGGTATCGCAGTCGGATATCTGACGAATATCGTACGTACGATCGTTTTTAAAGAATCTTCTTCCATCTACTATGCAGCACTGAATGTCATGATCGCGGTGATTGCAGCGGGATTCAGCCGCCGTGAACTGAAAAAGAAATACATCGTACCGTTGATCCTTTCCCTGGCGGCAGTCGGCGGTGGACTGGGTTCGCTTCTTACCTGGTTCCTGTTCGGGTTTGCCGGAGAGGGAACGAGCGCGGACCTGGCGAATAAAATCTACAACGTCGGATTGAAGAACCACTTTATCGCGCAGATCTCGGCGGACTTCCTGATCGATATCATCGACAAGACGATCACCGTCTTTCTCAGCGTCGGTATTTTCATGATCCTTCCTAAGAACTTTGTCAAGAGCATGCATGTCTATGGTTGGCAGCAGACGCCGATCGAGACGGAAGAACTGGACGATATCAACAGAACGAGGGTCAGAAGGATCTCGCTTCGGGCCAAGCTCATGCTTCTGGTTTCGATTGCCGTGACTCTGGTAGCAGTAGTTGCAATCGGCATCGGTTTTATCGTGGACAGACAGAATACCATCGATGACCACCTTGCTTTTGCAAACGGTATCGTACAGCTCGGAAAGCAGCAGATCGATCCGGAAATGGTCAATACCTATATCGAAAAGGGGCGTGCTGCAGACGGCTATACTGAGACGCTAAGTGTACTGGAGCAGATCTGCAGTTCTTCAGAAGACATTAAGTACTTATATGCATACCAGTTCCGTGAAGATGGTGTCCGGGTCGTTTTCGATGTAGATACGGAAGACACGATCGCGGACAGACCAGGTGTGGTCCTTGCCTACGATAAATCTTTCGAAGATCTTCTGCCGGGTGTGCTGTACGGGCAGCCTGTGGATCCGGTAATTACGACTGATGAATATGGATGGCTGATGTCCGTATATGAGCCGATCTACGATAGTACAGGCAAGTGTGTCTGCTACGTGGCGGTGGATATCGAGATGAATCAGATCGTATCGAATACCAAGATCTATCTGACGAAGCAGATCTCGCTGTTCATGGGATTCTTCATTATCGTACTGGCATTCGGATTGTGGCTGGCGGATTATAACATCATCTACCCATTGAACGCCATGAGCCACGGCGCAAGTGCTTTTGCCTACACATCAACGCAGGAAAGAAATGAAAGCGTTAAGAGGATCAAGGGACTGGATATCCATACCGGTGACGAAATCGAGAATCTGTATTATGCGTACTCGCAGACAACGGAAGAGAGTATGCAGTACATGTCCGATATCCGAAAGAAATCGCAGCAGATCGAAAAGCTCCAGGGCGGTCTCTTGATGGTGCTTGCGGATATTATCGAGAGCCGTGACAAGTGTACAGGTGACCATATCCGCAAGACGGCGGCATATACGAAGATCATTCTTGAAAAACTGAAAGAGAAGGGGGAATTTTCAGATAAGCTTACCCCTGAATATATGGCGAATGTCGAGCGTGCGGCCCCGCTTCACGATATCGGAAAGATCAACGTGCCGGATGCGATCCTCAATAAGCCGGACAAGCTTACGGATGAAGAGTTTGCGATCATGAAGAGTCATACCACGGCGGGATATGAGATCATCCTGAAGGCGATCGCGAATCTTGATGAGTCCGGCTACCTGCAGCAGGCTAAGCATATGGCCCACTCACATCACGAGAAGTGGGATGGAAGCGGATATCCGAACCATCTGGCCGGAGAGAACATTCCGCTTTCCGCAAGAATCATGGCTGTGGCGGATGTTTTCGACGCACTTGTTTCCAGACGAAGCTACAAGGAACCGTTCTCTCTTGAGAAGGCCATGCAGATCATTGAAGAGGGTGCCGGAAAGCACTTCGACCCAAGGATCGTGGCGGCTTTTGTCGAGAGCAAAGACAAGGTGCGCGAGGTCATGCAGCGCTACGCAGAGTGATCTTGTAAGGTTTCTTTTATGAATAAGCGAAGAATTAAACCACGCTAAAGTGCGGTTTCTTTGCTTTTTTGCCCAAACTTTTTGAGAGAAACTAGGAATATCGAAAAAATGTGATACAATCATGCTGGTTGTATGAATCAGTGCATTTCGCGTAGAGAAAGGAAAACGACATGAAAAAGAAAATTATTGCAATTTTGATGGCTATGTCCATGATTCTGTCTGTAACTGCATGCAAGAAGGATAGCAGCGACGAGACAAGAACAAAGAAGAACACAAAGACAGAAGATAAAGACCGCGACGACGACGATGATGACGACGAC
>JAFWPB010000019.1 GCA_017545245.1 Clostridiales bacterium | reverse complement strand
TACGACTTATCGCCCCTATCCCACTGCTCGAAAAGCACTAGCGCGTAGCCGACCCCCAAAGGGCTTCAGGCATTTGCCCACTTCTCTAATATACGGCCGAAATCCGGGCTTCAATGAAACAGAACATTTTGAGACAACCCCTTTTCTTTAGAAAACCGACAAATAATCGACAAATCGGTAATAAAAATATCGTAACGATCATAAAACTTGCGTCTTAGTCCTTGTTTCCCGTTGCTCTCTTAATAATTGATTCCGTTACATTTGCACTGAAAATATCGCCCTCATTAGTGGCATGTACGTAATACATCATCGTAAAACTGGTGGTCGAATGGCCTAGATTCTTACTAAGTGTCGCCGCGGGGATACCGCTATCGGCGGCAAAAGAAGCATAGGAATGTCTAAGGTCATGGAAACGAAGATCCGGGCGTCCAATATCGGTTACGATTCTCTTGAAGTGCTTAAACATAGTAGGGTGAGTAATTACGTGCCCCAGTTCATTATTTTTCAAAGGCACTTTTGGGACGTATTTTTTTCACATTAGAACTGCTTCCCGCGCGTGTAGTAAGTAAGCAAGTATCTCTTTGTTTTTAAGTAATTTGTCCTTTGGAATTTTTTTGTGATCGATTTTCCACATGTGGTTTTCCGGTATTTGGTAAAAACTTCGTGACAGCAGGCAGTTTCGCCCATGGTTGCCTTAAGCCACATATTTAATAGCTAGAAATGTTTTCCAAGGGACATTTGAAGAGTTTGAAGAATCATCTTCTCGAAACGCTATTGACAAGAGTGGTTTATCTGGATAAACTAAAGAAAAGGTTTATCTAGATAAACCACTTTTTGTTGAATGAGTATTCCTTTGATGGGATGCGTGTGAATTCTGAGAATGCAGGGGTTCGAGATAATCGGAGAGGTAAACGCAGATGATTGATATGGAATTAGGTGCAGTACAGTTGCGATTTGCTGATATTGTATGGGAACACGAGCCGGTAGCGTCCGGAGATCTGGTAAAGATTTGCGAGAAGGAACTAAAGTGGAAGAAGCCAACGACGTATACCGTGCTCCGCAAGCTCTGTGAGAAAGGTCTGCTTCAGAATGAGAACGGTATCGTGACGACCAGGATTCCGCGCGAGAAGTTCTATTCGATCCGCAGTGAACGGATCGTGGAGGATTCGTACCAGGGATCGCTCCCGGCTTTTGTCGCATCCTTTATCTCTCGTAAAGAACTGACCCCCGAGGAGGCCGAGCAGATCCAGAAGATGATCGATGCTTTTAAGAAGGAGAATTGATCATGAACTCGATATTGATTAGGGTATTGAATCTAAGCTTGTCTGCAAGCTGGCTGATCCTGACCGTGATCGTATTGCGCGCGATTTTTAAGAAGGCACCGAAATGGTTTCCGTGTGCACTCTGGGCTATCGTAGCGATCCGGTTGATTCTGCCTTTCTCCCTTGAAAGTGTGATCAGCCTGGTTCCAAGCAGTGAAACGATCCCAATGGAGATCGTTACCATGGACAGCCCCCAGATCGATAGTGGTTTTGACTACATTAATCAGGTAATCAACCCGGCGATTGGAAATGCCGTGAAAACTCCATCGGATCTGAAAGTCGCTGTGGGGAAGCAGACGAATCCGGGTGGAAATCCTTCCATGGCTGCTTCGGAAAATGGAACAACTCCGGCCGGAGAGATTTCGCCCTCTTCGCAAGAACATGGGCAAATGATGATCCAGACTGTGTTTACGGTTGCTTCTGTCATATGGATCGTGGGCGAGGTGAGCCTTCTGGGATATGCCGGGATCAGCGCCTGGCGTCTTAAGAGAAAAACAGCTGCTTCGATCGAGATCGAAGAGGGTGTCCTGGAGTGTGACGAAGTCAAGTCTCCATTTATTCTTGGAGTCTTCCGTCCGAAGATCTACATTCCTTCTTCTATAAGCAAGAAAACATTAAGCTATGTTCTGGCGCACGAAAGAGCGCATCTGGCACGTCGGGATCAGTTATGGAAACCGTTGGGATTTCTGATTCTTACCGTATACTGGTTCAATCCGCTTTGCTGGGTCGCGTATATCCTCCTTTGCCGGGATATTGAGATGGCCTGCGATGAGAAAGTTATCCGTAAAATGAAGAGGCAGAGTACCGCCGAATATTCCCAGGCTCTGCTGAACTGTAGTCTCAGAAGATCTTCCATCTCGGCGTGCCCGCTGGCGTTTGGTGAAGTCGGCGTGAAGCAGAGAGTGAAGAATATACTGAACTATAAGAAGCCGAAATATGCAGTTGTAGCACTCCTGATCGCGGCATGTATCGTTGTGACCGGCTGCTTCCTGACCAGCCCGAAGAAAAAGAAATCGGCGAAGGCGATCAAGATCACGGAGTCATATTCTTGCGTGCCTTTCCAGGCTCCGGCGAAAGAAGGCTATACAGCCAATATTATGAAAGTGCTGCCGGATGAAGATGGTTTCTGTATATCTGTTCTATACACGGATAGGAAGAATGGGGTTTCTCTCACAGACATTATGACCGTAAGTGCGATGGGTGATATAGAGAGTGTACTGGAACTGCCCGGATTACATCTTCCGACAGCAGTGTTCCCGACGGAATATGCTTTTATGAACTCTGATGGGAAAGCGAAGTTTTTGGATAAGAATACCGGAAAGGATACGAAGACGGTAACACCGGAATTTCAGGCCGAGTTCATGGCGCCTGTTTCAGACGGGTTTGTGATCGCGGGACGAAGGGAAATTGCGAAATATGACCAAGCTGGCAATTGTCAGGCATCAATCCGGACACAGTTTCCGATTGAGAAGAACTCGTATTTTGAAGAGAACGGAAAATCTTATGTGATAGGTGGCGAAGAAGATGGAGAGAGAAGCTTCTATTCCGTAGATTTTACAAGTGAAACCGCTTCTGAAGCTGCGACGCTTCGGGAGATGAATCTGGCGACGGTGGATCCGTGCGGGAATTATGCTTTCGCTGCGCAAGGCGTATATAAGTTAGACATTGAAAGCAAGCAAAGAACACAGCTTATTGCCTGGAATAATGTGGATATCCGTCCACCGGTGAAAGGGTTGGAAGAAAAAACATATTATCCCGTGAGCGATCGGCAGTTTGCCCTGGAATATGTATATGGCGAGAATGACTCGGAGGTGCTGCTGCTCTCCAAAGATGAGGATTATCAACCTGTTGTAAAAGAAGTGATTACGATAGGCGGATGCATGGTGTATCAGGATCTTCCGCTCCAGTGGCTGGTCTATCAGTTCAATACATCTCATTCCGATTATCGTGTAGTTCTCGATGAGTATGCCCGCTTCTACGTCGGCGAGGATGAAGCGGAGCTTCGCCGGGGAAGAATCGATCTGATGCAGTATTTCAACGATGGAAACACGCCGGACATTTTCTATGGGAATACATTCGACTTCGAATACATGGGGCGAACCGGAATGGTTGCTGATCTGAAGCCATATCTTGACCGGTCTCCGGATGATCTTCAATCTCTTACAGATGCGGCGAAAAACCTCATGGTCAACGGTCAGGGGGCATGTTATCAGGTATTTGCATCGTATTGGTTGAATGGGAATATCGGATTAACAAGGCACTTTCCAGAAGGAAGCAGCATAAGTGCGACTGACCTATATCAAAAAAGCCAAGACCTCGAGATATTGGAATATGACAGTTTTAATGCAGAAGCAGCAGGAATAGTCGATGAAGCGCTTATCTACCGGTTCCCGGATCTGTGGGGAATCTATGACAAGGATAAGAAATTATCTATTGAGGATTTGAAAAAGCTTCTGGATGTGGCAATAGCTGCACAGAATGAATACGGATCCGGAAATAGTGGTACAGGTACATATTTTCCGGACGCATTAAGGGACGATCTGACATTGCTTGCCAATGGTATCGTGGGGGATATTTATTCTTTTGCAGAAAGAGAGAATTCACTTCAAGAGAGTATCTCATTTATAGGCAATCCGGGAATCGACGGTTCGGTTCATCTGGCACATCCCAGTTGCCGGTTGGCTATGTCCACCACAGCAGCAGACCCGGATAAGTGTTGGGAGTTAATGAGTGGGATTTTTACTGAAGACGTGCAGAAAATCGCAGCATGCAGCGGAGTGGGCGAAATCCCGGCCAATAAGTTCGTCCTGAAAGAGATATGTGATGCGGCGATGGATTCGAAGTCCGTTTCGGATGAAGTGATCAAGAGCTTCGTGGGAAATCAACCACCGGTGTCACAGGACATCGTGGATGATTATCTTCAGGCGGTTGCCACCGCGGATGCGCTGTATATCGAGAACAGAAGCCTGATGTTCATGGTTTGGGATGAAGTGAACAGTTACTATACGCAGAATCGGACTACCGATCAGATCGCAAAGACTCTATATGATCGATTGGAATTATATGCACAAGAGAATTATTCATAGTGCTTTTTGAGAGGAATCACAAGAAAATTAAATAGGAGGATCAGATTATGAAAAATCCCGGAAAACGCATTGCATGCGCAATGTGCATGCTTCTTATGCTTCAAACAGCCGCCTGCTCGAAGAAAACGGAACAGGAAACCAGCGGTTCGGCGACAGACAGCAGCGCCAGTTCGTACAGTGAAACATCCGAAAGTACGGAAGGAAATGCTTCGGGGAGTGAAGACACGTCTTCAAGTTCGGAAAGTGAGACTTTGCCGTCCGATTCAGGCAACTATTGCGAAACGGGCTCCCCGAAGGACGTGGAGCAGACTTTTGATCTGTCTTTCAGTGACGATCTGAAAGTCTACGATTATGGAAAGAAAACAGTCAATGTATATCGGGCAAAGTTCGCTGATTATATCGAACTGTCGGAGCCGTTCTTTAATGAGTGGATCGGTGATGCCGTCAAAGTGGGTCAATTGGGTTATCTTGTTAACTGGTCCACAGGGGGATCCTTCGATTACTCACCAATTTTGAAAAATTGGGAAGATTTGCAAAACTATGATGGCATTCCTGTAGAATTCCTTAAATTTCAATGTTCGGATCATGATAATATCAGACGCAACATTCAGAATGTGGATATGATTACTCTGAATGGAATAGAGAACGGGGAAGACATTGCTAAAGAGTGCGGAATTGATGTTAACAGCCCGATTCTCTGCTGGGAGTATAGTGTTGTAGATTTTCCCGTTGAGGATGCAGTGAAAAGCTTCTACGATGTGCCGGTGGATGCGGAACTCTTTTCTAAGGATACGGTGAAATATGCGCAAGTACGGGCGCAATATGTAGATGGTATCCCGGTAGTTTTTGGGGATTGTGATGGTTTCTTTGAGTGCACTTTTGAATGGCCCGATGTAATTGAGCCATCCAGACGTGCATGTTCGCTCAATAGGTTTTATCCCAATTACTCTATAGTGAATCCGAGTGATACCTGTCGATTTGATGTTGACACACAGAAGTTGACTACAACGGAGGTGATTAAAAAAGACCTGCCGGTTGTGGCTCCTGAGGATTGCCTGGATGGAATCGCCGAGGCGATCAAGTATCAGCCGAGTGCAATTTCGGATGGACAGTCTTACAACGGTGCCTGGGGAAAGGATATAGAGGTTTATTGTATGGAATTGACGTACATAGTACTGGATCCCAAGCCTGCGTATGATTATACGGACGAATCGGAAGAAAGCCGGATTAGTCACGTTATGTACCTGGTCCCGGCATGGAAAGCATATTATATGTGTACGGATCCTGAGAGCAACTTAATTGGTCACGGCTCTCTTGTCATCAACGCAGCCACGGGTGAATCCCTTTTCTCTTCCACCATTGCACAAGGAACGAATCTGGAATTATACCCGTATCTGCATAGAGAGGGATAATTTATGTATGTTATCTTGAAAACTCCATGGATTTTCCGTTTCGAATTGACTCTTTCTTCAGATGTGATAATATGTAGTTAGATTTGGGCTGACCGTGAGGTCTTTGGTCCACCGGCTGGCGGGGATTTACCCCGCCATCTTTTTTCAAGGATGGTTTTCTATGAGGAAAGAACGAGTCCTAAGTGTTCTTATCGACGAAAGCGGTGATTTCGGGAAACTGGATCGTAACGACCCTTTCTATCATGTTGTCATGGTGCTGCATGAACAGGATAAGAGCATTAAAGGGTTAGTATCCGCTCTTGATAGTAAACTCAGAAACTGGGGCTACGAAAACCACTACATTCATGTTGCGCCTTTGATTCGAAGAGAAACCCCTTACGCTCATGATTTGCGCGAGAATCGAAAAGCATTGTTCAATGCACTTGCCGGGCGGTAGCCCGAACCCACTTTTCTCTATTGCACTAATTATTCATTTTGCATCTTCCCATGCCACTCAAAAGAAAAAGTGCCGAGCAAAGATTTACCCGACACTCCATTTGCGGCATATCTACTGACTTATTCTTGAAATAGCGGTTGGCCATCAATCGTTAGGGTTTCGTAATCAATCTCATCTGCGGTAAGAGGCACCCTCCAATTATTCTGCTCCATCGTTTCGACGAATTCATCAGAAATCTTAAGTTTATATTTCCTGACGTAATATGAAAGATCTCCTGGCCACATCCATATTCCATCTGTCATAGACGTAGGTGAACCTGCAGGTCCTCTTTCCGGATGAAGAATATCAGTAACAACACCTGCGCATACAACTACTGGAATACCAGAATCTAAATACGCGCATACTTTTTCGATCATGGCCTGGGAATGCTCCTTGCCCACTGATTCTTTAATCGAAGGATCTGTGGGTTCGCCGTGTGGCATTTCCTGATAGTACCCTTGTCTTATGATGTTCATGTTATTTACCGCCTTTCTTTTGAGGTTTAAATGTCTTCCATTCTCCGCTGTTTACTTTTTGAGAAGGCCCAATTGTCATTTTCCCATTGGGCCATACCCAAAGAGTATCAGACGGTGCCTTTACCGTTACTCCCAGTTTATTGGCTAGATTCTGAGCAAAACCAGAATCAAGAGCTCCTGTACTGCAAGAGATTAGCCGTATACTGCCAGATTTGTAACCGGGATCCTTCTTAAGCATCAGCGCCAGTGAGCGCTGATCCAACCTGACCCATCTGCCATTAAGATAGTATTCGGCAGATGACGGAGTACCGTGTATGACAACATCTGTAAAGCCAGGCTCTTCCTTAACATGCGTTGCATATTCTTTAAGATGATCTCCTGCTCTTGGTCCAACAAATGCAGATGATGCACTTATTGCTGACATCATTCTTGATCCGGAAGTTCCTCCGAAACCACCGTGATAACCTGCCCCCATTATACCACCCCCTTACGCATCGCCTTACTTATTTCGCTATCAAAGACAACAATTTGTATTCCTTGTTGTCGGTACTTGTCGAAAATGTCATCTGGAGCGGCTCCATAGACGACGATAACTGAAGGCTGAAGACGTTTTATTACAATTTCCAATCCATCTACAAAAATCTTTCGATCAAGTTTGTTTTTAATCGTTCCATGTGATCCAACCGCTATAACGCAATGAGTTTGAATTCCATCACAACAGCATTTGTACGTCCGCTTGTCTCCGTATCTGATGTTTGGTATCACAGTTACTCCGTTAACTTGAAGCCAGTGCCCAATAGCTCGACTGCGATAGATATTCCACAACTGCATCACGAAAGGCATATCTCGATACAGACTAAAATCTGGAAGAATCACTCCGTTGAACTTTTTAAGTAACTCGAGGTAGTCTTTGGGATTATCCCAGAGTTTCTCGAACTGGTAGTCATCTTCGTAGAAATGAACCCACTGATCAAAGCTATCAGTTTTCAGAGCTCTAGAAAACGGGATTATTCGCTTCGGGATTATGTGAGTTGCTTGTATAACAGGGAATTCGAACACTCCTGCATATACGGCCAAACGCACTAAGAAAGCATTAAAGACGTCCTTGCAACCCGAGCGCAAGGAATTAATTAGTGACATTTTCGCCACCTCCTCAAAATAGATTTGTGAATTCTGAGATTCACATGTTGAATTAGTTCTTCGGAAGTGGCATACTGAAAATGTCAATAGACAGGATGTCAAATCCGAAGGATTACACTTTATAAGTAGCTCGAACTACTTATAAGGTGTTTTTCTTATAAATTGAATACCCTCAAGTAACACCACCTCCAAACTTTTTTAGTTGATAAGCCGCTGCATCATAAGAAACTCCGCAGAGCGCAGTTATGCGATTCACACTCGGAGTTTCTTTGAGGCTTTTAATCTTATAAACTGGAATCAGCAATTCCCCAGCCAAGCACTTAGCTTGCCATTCGGGATCGTTATATGGAAGTACGGATCTTTTATCCCTACAACTGCAAAGTTTTACGCCAACAACACAGATGAGAATATAATGCGAGATTTCGTGAGCGATAGTCATTCTATCTCTACCACTTCCTTCGCAAGCGTTGATATATATACTCTCCCTTATCCTTATAGTGTGGCCCAAGATGTCTGTATCAGCGTGTACAGAAGTATCGTCCCATTCATCATCAGGAACGATTTCGTATGAAAACTCGTCAAACTCTTGTACCATCTGATCAAGGAGTAATTCGACAGGTATCCACCATACATCAAGGTATCCAAACACTTTTCGTATAAATGTTGCTAACTGTCGAATATCATTCCTTGATAATGCCGTCGCAAAAAAATCACTCATCAGGAAAGCCCTCCTCAGTTATCTTCTCAAGAATCTGCATAAGTGCAGCACTTTCTTGCTCGTCAATATCTTGAAACCGGCGCGCGAATCTAACGGCCAGTTTCTTGTTCATTTCGGTCGCATTAGCAAGATTAATCTCTACTGTTTCGAAAGACTCGTAAGCAGCAGTATTAAAGTCCTCCAACTCCTCATTCGAAAGAGAATAGATTTCTGGAATGCGAGTAAACCAAGAATTAGGCATCTTCTTTTTTCCATTCTCTACAGAAGATAAGAAAGCCGGAGAGATACCCAAATCCGATGCCATTTGTCGCAGAGATTTGCCAGTTCTCATTCGTATCTTCACAAAAAACTCTCCTATTCTTGTTCGCATATGCGCCCTCCCACAAACGTGTTTACTCTTTTGGTTAACATCTAGAACAAGTATAATACTTCTGTTCTGGAGTGTCAACCTTGAAGGTAAACAACAAGCAAGTTGCTACAACGTTCTTCTTTCTGACGACAGTTTTGACGACAATTAGCATGAATTCAAATGGAAAAAGTAGGCTGACCTATTCGAATTCCACTTCGTTCATAGCCTGAAAGCACCTATTTTCAACATATTGTGCAGATTAGGAGTTTTCGATTGCAATTCGAATTTCTCCGTCTCCGCCAGCATATCCTGAAAGCCTGAAATCACAAGCTTTCGGGATTTTTCTTTTACTTATTTTTCCTGTACATAGATTTTCGTCCGGTTCTGAATAACGGAGCACACCTCATCCAGAGATTTCTGATCCTCAAAGTAGGCTGGCGTCTCTTCCAAGATTATCGACATAATAAACGGGTCGCTCGAATAACCGGCATGCGCATTTTCAATGGCAGAAATCATGGCATCAACATCATTCTGTCTCATAAGATACGGAACAGGCACACCTGCGCCCATATACTCTTCCTTGTGGTTTTCATAATCTTCATACGCATTTTTGCTTCGGAGAAGTGCTTCTTCACACGACTTTCTAAAACTCGCTCTATTCAATGGAATACTCTCCATTGCTCCATCAAACATCAAACTGTACTGCACGTCTTCCGAAAAACAGTACTTAACAAAGTCCCATGCCTCATCTTTATGCGAGGAAAACTTGGAAATAGCAAGACTCGCGCCGGGTTGTATGCATGCTCCTCCGCCCAAACTCGTTGGCCAACCTGTATATATCATCTTTCCATCACAATACTGCATATATTCAGAAAAAGTCTCAACCGCTGATACAGGCATGGGATATAGGGCTAACATTCCTTCATCCAACTTATTTATGATCGGATAGAAATCTCCGCTCTTTTTCTTGCATCCGTACTGTTTCACTGTCTGTAAAAGATCACGGAAAGCCTCGCCATCAAAATGGACCTGTTGACGGTCATAATCGACAAAATCGCGGAATGAGCTAACCAGAAAACTACGTAACAGTTCTTCGTACTCCGTTTCCGGAAGAAATGATACCGCATCAGGCAACTCATTTTCGATAGCCTGAAAACTCTTATAATCCCAATTTGTGGTTTCGTTAATGTATTCACCATTAGCCAGTACTCCGTACAGAATGAAGTTCAACGGAATTTGGTATAGTCTTCCGTGTCTTTCCACAGCTCGGAAAGCACTGTCAAAGTACTGGCTCCGATCGAATCCGCTACTTCCATCTAAAAAAACATTCATATCACATAAGACTTTATCCGTATCAAACTGACTGAATGAATAGAACCCATAAAGTATATCCGAACCCTCTCCGTTAATCATATTAAGATAAATCTGATCTGTTACTTCCGCTTGTCGAGATATCTGAACCACGACATTTCGATCCATGTTTTCGCTTAGATCCACAACCTCAACTCTGCACAGGCT
This sequence comes from Clostridiales bacterium, assembly GCA_017545245.1. Lineage (GTDB taxonomy): Bacteria > Bacillota > Clostridia > Saccharofermentanales > Saccharofermentanaceae > Scatonaster. The sequence goes on along the minus strand of JAFWPB010000019.1, from coordinate 26,408 downwards.
GTTGGGATCTGCATTATACAAATTGATTATGTCCAGAAAAGAAGCAGAAACCGAACCATTGAGAGTACCGATCGTGACAGTTGTTTTTTCGTCCATATGTTTATCCTTTTGTCTAGTCAGACGAGTTAAATATAGGTTTTCTTTATACCAGCCACTATTCGGATCATGTTCTTTACGAACAGACAAGAAGCACAACTGATCTTCCGAAAGAATCGTTAACGAATCCGCACGGATCTGCGTATAATTCATATTTGTGTTTTTCCAACGTAGAACCATCGTGGATTTGTTCTGTGCCGGGTAAAGCTTCCTAACCCCATCATTTCCTACTCCATAGTATCCATCTTGCCCGTGTACAGAAATATTGACTATTCCTTCGTCCACCAAAGACCTTTTGGCATCAAGCTTTCCAGTATGAATATCGATTTCCTGAATAAATGTACTCACCTGAGTATAATCATCGTTATGTTCACATGCTGTAACATACCATTTTTCACCATCCTCGAAAATCACACTCCGCACACCATCTGAAGGATTCAAAAAGACCTTCTGTCCTTTACTGTCCCAAAGGCCATACTCGTTCATATTGCTAATGAAATAGCTGCTGTCTTCGAGAATGTCTAAATACGTTGCATCTTCAATACTCATCGAACCAAAAGGAATCAGAATCTCTGGTGCTTTATCCGAATGAATTCTCACCAACGAATTGCCATTCTCAAAGTAGCCTAGAGCAAGTATCTCTTTCTCAGATCCTTCCCACAAAGAATAGATTAAATCTTCTTGTTTGAGCTCGATAGTGGAAAGTATCTTTCCTTCCATGTCAAACACAACCAACCCAGTCCATGAATATGCCTTCATTTCTTCCATAATCTTCGCCCATTCTTCAGGATCGTATTCTTCGGGTTCACCTGAATCATTCTTCTTCGGTTCAAGCTTGGCTTGAAGTTCAGGCGGGTATTTATAAGATAGATTACATGCGACCACGACCGAGTTGCCGATAATAGCCGATGCACGAACCTGCAACTGTTCCATTTCTTTTGAAGCATCTGCGGGAATAATCAATTCCACATTCTCACTTTTAAAAAAATCTTCAGACTCCTCTTCGTCCAGGAATAGAGAAGCACTGTCACTTGCGGACGTAGACTGCGTCTTCTTGCAAGACGAAATCAAAGACGGTAACACTACACACAACACAAGAAGTATACTTAAAACCCTCAGATTACTGTATTTCTTCATGGGTTACTCCTCTTTGAGCAATGTGACTTGGCAATTCTCAGGTATTCCCACAAATTGGTCTGTCACACTTTCGAGCCAGCCTTCTTCATTACTGTCTGACCACTCTATGATCACCGTATCCTCGCACATTGTAATCTCGCGAAGTGCCAAACAACCTTTGAAAGCGTCAAAGTATATGCTCTTTACCTCAGCCGGTATGGCTATGTGTGTCAAACTTACACAGTTATCAAAAGCTCCGTAACCAACGCATGCCACACATTCAGGAATGGAAACGTCACTTAACTTTTTACAACTGGAAAAAGCCATAATGGGGATATCAGACAGGTTATCCGGCAACTCAATCTTTTCCAGATTGAAACAATTAGCAAAAACAGCGGCACCCATTGTCGAAACACTGTCGGGTATACTTATCCGTCTCAAGCTCTCACAGTTTTGGAAAGCACACATATCTATTGATCTCAACCCCGCAGGAAGAGCGATTTCAACGAGTGCTGTGCAACTATCAAAGACATTACAGGGCAAGTTAATCAGCGAATTTGACAGGTGAATCTCTGTCAAAGATGAACATTGAAGAAATGCTCCGTTCCCAAGCTGTACGATGCTGTCCGGCATCGTGATTTTCGTAATCGTTTCAAGTTTCGCAAAAGCACTTTCACCGATATACTTGACAGGCTTTCCTTTGTACTCCTCAGGAATCACTATTTCAGTACGATCCTTGATTTCCTCCTTGTTTGCTGAGACCGAATAACAATCTTCCTTCTCTATATATGTAAACTCCAGATACTTTGGCGCACTCTCACCACAACCGAATAAGTTTACGGCAATAAGAAAGACTAACAGGATTTTTAGTGCCAAGGTTTTTCTCACTGGTTACTCCATATATTCAGCTTTAGATTTGTTCAGGAGATTCAGACAAATGGTTTCGCCTATCTCCCACAATACAAGAAAATCATAGCAGAATTCACTGCATGTGAAATAGCCGTTTTTCTCAAAGAGATCAGGTCTGATATCTTGGAATAGAGTTCTTTTGATTCTTCATACTTCATCATTCCATTGTCTGCCGTATTACCGACCCTCTTAATTGTGGCGACATGTCGCCACTTTCTATATCAGAACAAAACGTTATTATCGCCCAGCTTGCACGTTATTTCCATTATGCGCTAAATCCACCTGAATTCCAAGCGTATCCTAGCTAAAAGAGTCGAAAATACCTAAAGAAGGTGGGATTGATTCCCGGGTCAATCGAGATGAAAAAACTGACGACAGTTTTGACGACAATTAGCATGAATTCAAATGGAAAAAGTAGGCTGACCTATTCGAATTCCACTTCGTTCATAGCCTGAAAGCACCTATTTTCAACATATTGTGCAGATTAGGAGCTTTCGATTGCAATTCGAATCCCTCCTTCTCCGCCAATAAGCCTCTCGAATGTTGATAATTCGGGAGGCTTTTTATTTTCAAATGCTCTGGTACGACAAAATTTACGACAAACGATGCAAAATTCGATGTTAATCCAGGCAAAAAAGGACCCAGTTTTGGCGGTTACACAAAGGATGTGTAGCCGCTATTTTTTTTGCCAAATTTGAATATCCCTTCTGATTATTTTGTTATGGTAAAATGAAAGGGAAAAGCAGACTGGCTGGATAGCAAAATCAGAGATTGTTTGATTTGAAACAAATGGTCTCATTCCTAAAAGTTGGAGCGGTGTTCATGTCTGAAAACGAAGATAAGAACAAAAAATATGTAAGGAATAGTACCGCGGATTTTCTTGTTTTTACGAAGAAAGCAGGCGATGCTATTGAAGTTCGAGTTCAAGATAATACGGTTTGGCTTACGCAGAAAGCTCTGGGGCAGTTATTCGATGTTGATCGAAGTGTAGTTGCCAAGCACTTGAATAACATATTTAAAGAGGGAGAACTTGAGGAGAGTTCAACTTGTGCAAATTTTGCACAAGTTGCCGATAATGGCAAAACTTACCAATATAAGTTCTATAACCTTGCAGCAATCATTGCCGTGGGATATCGAGTAAATTCCGCGCGTGCAACACAGTTCAGACAGTGGGCTACAAAGGTGTTGGAGACTTTCACGAGACAAGGGTATGTGCTTGATAAGGAACGTCTCATAAACGGTCAAATATTCGATGACGATTACTTCGATCATTTGTTATCCGAGATTCAAGAAATCCGCGCAAGTGAGAGAAGATTTTATCAGAAAATAACAGATATTTATGCAACGGCTGTAGATTATTCGGTCGATAGTAAAATCACGCGAGATTTTTTTGCAACCGTACAGAATAAGATGCACTATGCAATACACGGAAACACTGCAGCTGAAGTCATATATAACAGGGCCGATCACGAGAAAAAGAATATGGGATTGACTTCGTGGAAGAATGCTCCGAATGGAAAGATCGTAAAGGCGGATGTTTCTGTAGCCAAGAATTATCTCACTAAACCTGAGATGCAGGAGTTAAATGAGATCGTCACTATGTATCTTGATTATGCGGCCAGACAGGCAAGGCGGCATATTCCCATGACTATGGCTGATTGGGCAGAAAAATTGGATGCGTTTTTAAAGTTCAATGATGCTGAGATACTTGAAGATAAAGGAAAAGTAACGGCGGAAATTGCAAAAGCATTTGCTGAAAGTGAATTCGAAAAGTATCGGGTTATTCAGGACAAGCTTTATCAGAGTGATTTCGACAGGCTTGTTTCTGACGCCGGTATTGATTCAGATGAGAATGATGAGGGATCTTGAGAGCAAGATAGATATCAAGGAATTGATGATGTGCAGGGGAAAAATCCTTCCTGCATATGGAATGAACATCTGACGAAAAATTTGACGACAAAAAACCGAAAGTCTGAAACACAAGGCTTTCGGGTTTTTCTTTTGCTTGATTTGCTCCACATTGTGGCAATATGTCGCCACTTTCTTCTATGACAAAAGCAAAATGTTACTTCCGCACAGTTCATCCGCGTTCCTGTACGACAGCTTTACTGCGTTTCTGGATGATCGCGACCACATCGTCCAAGGTTCTTTGTCCGGTCAGATATCCCGGGGCTTCTTCCTGTATGATCATCATGGCGGAAGGATCATATGCACAAACTTCCCGGATATTTCCAATTACATTCAGAAGTGCATCCGCATGTTCTTTTTTTAAATGACAGGAATAGAATTGCAGATACGACAGCATACTCGAATCTGTTTCTGCCATTTCCCACAAAAGCTGATTCTCTGCCAGTGAATTCTCCACCAGGGTATTAAATGCGTTGCGATTGATGGGAAAATTTCCAACTGAAAAGGCACAGGTCAGCTGCGGATCGTCTTCAAACAAATACTTCAGGAATGACCATGCTTCATCCTTTATTGGACAGGACTGAGTAATGCCGACGGTAAAAGTATTATCTGCCATTGCGCCGGAACCTTCCATATTCGGGGTTCCGATAAAACAGACATTTCCTTCATTCAGAGTGAGACGTTGGCCAAACCAGGAAAGTCTTCTGAAACTGTCGTTTATCGCCACGATCATGCCCGCATCGAAACGCTTCATGTCAGACATCGGCTCAGGATCATTCATTCTATCTTCGCGGATCTCCGCCGCCGTCTTCGGAATGCCGTAAGTCTTCACCAGATCCAGGATCTTATTAAACTCCGGATCATCAAACATGACCTTACGATTGTCATAATCCAGGAAATGTCTGGTCGTGCCCTTTACCATAACCTCCAGAAGCTCACTTTGAGACACTATTCCAAACATATCGACCGTGCCGGGCAGAGACTGTGCAAGCTCCTGCACATCGTCATATGTCCAGCCTGTTCTCTCTCCCACATATTCTTTGTTTGCCAGCATGCCTGTCACGTAAAAACTCAGTGGGAACTGATAGAGTTTCCCATCCCACTCACTGGCACGGAGGATGTTATCAAAGAAAAGATTCCGATCAAGAGGATCACTTCCGTCTATAAAAGCATTCAGATCCACCATCGCCCGCTGAGTATTGAATTGCGAAAAAGATCCGAAATTTACCAGGATATCCGGTCCATCGCCATTTCGAATATCCAGATAGACCTGATCCGCAATCTTCGATTGTTCATCCGTACTGGAAACGATCCGCGTATATGAACCAAAATATAAACTGCTGGCTCCAGAATAGTCCTCCAGAATGATCCGCGCTTTTCCGTTCGGATCCCGGTTGTAGGAATTGATATATTCCGTGAACTCTTGCCCCAGTTTCCCCATATACGCCAGATACAAGATGCTTTTTCCTGCATGGGGATTCTTCTCTTCACGATGCAGGTGCAAAAGACACAAGGACATGGGGGGATTGATCATCTCATAACATATTCCATCATATGTCAAGCGCGTCATATAGATGTCATCATTTGACGCAATGTAAAAGTCCGCTCCATTGCCAGACTCATCAAAATGATCACAGTCGGTATCCCCCCAGGAGAGGACCATCTGCGGATCTTTTCCGGAAACCAGGTCATACTTTTGGATCCCGTCTCCAACAGATGAATATACGCCATCGCGCCCCTGGATAAGCCAGTCACCATTGATCTGGCCGATCAGGTCGATCTGATTACCGGTTTTTTCACCGGAAACAGGATCGATTTCCTGCATATATGCAATTGGCGGAGTCGAGTCTTCATTCAAATTATCTATAGAAACATAAGCATAATACTTACCATTAATCTGAAAGATCCTCTGCACGTTCAGTACCGACTGCTCATGTAGGAAATCCCCGGCGGAATTAAACAAAAGAACACCGGCGTTACTATCACTACAAAGGATATTTCCGTTTTCCAGGAAAAAAAGATTATCAGCAAAGTTCACTTCAAAATCAAGCGTGATTCCGGGAATCATCTTGCCATCTTCTGAAATATCATAGAGATCTGCCTGATATGCACCCCCGTTATAAGACTGAACAATAACCTTCAACACGCCGTTAGGATCTTCTGTCATATCTCGAATCTCGGAATACTCAGACATGTCGGTAAATCCCCGCAGCGTTCCATCCAGATTAAAAACCGCAAGCCCGCTTCGGTTAAAACTTCCATACTCTTCTTCCAAAGCCTTCCTGTCTTCTTCGGAATAGTTCAGCCAGTTCTTCCGGTATTCCTCCCACGTTTTCACAAAACCTTCAGGCATTACATAAGAAAAACGCATAGAAACCAGCACACAGTCCGAAAAAACTCTGATTTTATCCGGCGCCCAGCTTTTAAGTTCTTTATCCGCAGAATTCAGAAAACTCATATCTAACTGGATCTCGTCACAACTAAAATACGGATCCGATTCCAAAACAACTCGAGCCCGCGGCGTCTTTTTCTTCTTGCATCCTGTGGATAACAAAAAAGAGAAAATGAGAAGCATTGCCCATATACGTTTCCCTGTTTTTCCCATTGAACTATCTCCCCAAACCGAATCATTTCAGTGATCGACTTTATCGATACTTACTTCTATTTTACTCTCCCCCCGATAAAATTCCATTCCGGATTATCAATCCGTTCTGAGGTATGAAGTTCAGAGCAAGCAGGTCGCAAGTCGTGTTCTATGATTTGTTCTATAATTCGCCCGCTCACATAGAACATCTATAGAACATTACCCGTTTACCAAAGGTGTTCTATGATCTGTTCTATAAAAGTGCTTTTCACATAGAACATCTATAGAACCAGAGCACATCTCACTCTCAAGCCGCGTATCAGATCGTGCCGCGCTCGATGCCGTACTTGGCGCAGATGTTGGTGAATTCCTTCGACTCGGCAAAGCTGGCCAGTACCGTTCTTCTGTCCGCTCCTCTGGCGAGTTCTCCGACCCAATAGGAGAATCCGCCTTCCTCCGGTTCGCGCCCCATGAATGTACGGTATAGTCTCGTCACATACTCTTCGTTGGATGTCTGAAAACCGATAAACTCATCACTGCTGAAAAAGAACTCGGCCGCTTCTGCACCGGTCTTCTCCAGATTCGTAAGCGCGAGGCTCCAGTACTTCAGTCCTTTTGCCTCGGAAGCTCTACCGAGACAGCAGGAATACAGGCGGTCCGCAAATCCGATGGCCTGGGGCGAAGCGACCTCCGCCTTGGCTGTAGTGGCACCAGACCGTACACCATACGACGCGCACACATTGCACCATTCGGTCGAATTGATGAAGCCGGCGATCACATCTTTTCTGCTCATTCGTCTATTCTTCAGTGCGGAAACCCAGAACGCCTTTCCTTTCGGTTCGGAAGCACGGTCAAAGAAAGTCTGGTACAACGTTTCCACAAATGCTTCTTCTTTCAATCCTCGCGCGAAGAACTCCCTTGCCTCAATCAGGAAGAAGTGTGCACAGTCCCCGCCAGTGCGCTTTCCATTCACGAGCTCGCCGACCCAGAATGCTTTTCCTTTTGGTTCAGACGGACGGTCCAGCGCAATCGTATACAGACGCTCCACAAAATCTTCGATTGAAGCCGATCCTTGCGTTCCCTGGGTGGGCACCGCTTTTGTCGGGAATGGTGTCGTCGTCGGGCCTGCCGGAGTCGGAGTCGCAGGGACCTTTGTTGGCACGGCCACTGTCGGCACCGTAACCGAAGTGATGATACTCGTCACCACCGGTTTTACGTTTGGGATCTCGATCTTCGCCGTGCGATTGTTCTTTTCCAGCATGTTTTCGATAAACGTGGTCAGGTCCTTGCGGGTCACTCTTCCGTACGGATCAAATCTCTGCTCCGATTTCTGCGAACCCGGTTCACCCTTACCCTCAATGATGTGCCACGTCGCTGCCCAGCAGACGGCTTCCCAGTGATCGTAGTCAATGTCGAAATAATCCAGGTAGTCATCCGATCTTCCGAAATCGATAGCCCGCTCAAATCCGGCACTTTCCGAGTAACGCATCAGCATGTATGCCACGTCTTGTCTGGTGACCCATTTTCCTACGCCAAAAGCACTTTCCGAGGTATACGGATATCCTACGCAGATGACCTTTTCTTCGCCCCAGAGCAGGGCATCTTCGTACCACGCACCAGCTTCAACATCGTTGAATCTCGTCTTCAGGCCCGTGACGTCCGGCTTTCCTGCCAGATTGTAGAGCGTCTGGACGACCATCTCTCTTGTAAGAAGATCCGATTCTTTCACTCCCTTATCAAGCGGCGAGTATCTCTCCTCCACCAAATTCTTCGGTGTTGCTTTCTGCTCGATCTTCACATCATCGTTGACCCAGATGATATAGTCGCTGTCTCCTCCGGTAGAATCGTCACCGCCATAAGTAAGCAGCCACTCCTTCACCCACAGGCTGCTACTCTTTCGTTCTCTGCTGAATGCGCCTTCTTTATACACCTTTTGCAGATATGGATTTCCGCCGATATCCAGTGATGGAAAAGCATTGATTGCCGCCCACAGATGACGGATCATCGGATTATTCGAAAGGTCCAGTTTCTGGAGCTGATTGTTCTGGCAATTCAGGACCACAAGCTTCGGGTTGTTCGACAGATCCAGTTTTTTAATACTGTTATAACTGCACTCAAGCTTCTGCAGCTCGTGGTTGTTGCTCACATCCAGGAACGAGATCCCGGTGTTCGCGCAATTGAAATACTGCAGCCCGGAAAGATGACTGATTTCAACACGGAAATTTTCGTTATCCCAGATATCCAGTCTTTTCAGTTTGAGGTTGTTGGACAGATCCAAAGTCTTGAGCTTATTCCGGAATGCATCCAGGTGGGTCAGCTTCGGATTATGGCTCACGTCCAGTTCTTTTAGCTGACAAGAACCACATGTAAGATGCTCAAGCTCCGGATTATTCGAAAGGTCGAGTTCCTTGATCGAATTGGTATTGCACTCGAGATAGGACATCTTCGGATTTTTCGTGACATCCAGCTCGGTCAGTTTGCAGTCGGAGCAGTAGAGCCACTCCAGACCCGGGTTCTGCGTAAGATCGATTGAGGTCAACGGGTTTCCGGAACACCAGACGCCCGTCAGCTGCTGGTTTTTACTGATATCGATGCTCTCGATCTTGTTGTTCATGCAGTACAGTCCGCGAAGTTCAGGAAGAAGCTCCATACCTTTCAGGGATTTCACGCCCATCTTGTCACACCAGATATTTCTGGCGACAAGGAGTTCCCGAGAATCCAGCACGCCATTTCTGTCACTGTCAAAAGAACTGCTGATCACGCTTCTGAAAACAGGATCGGGGAAATTCGTTTCATTGACGGTGACCGGAGCATAATCAGGAAGTGCCTCCTCCGACGTCTCTTCATCCTTGTCCTGCAAAATTACCGCTGTCTGATTTGTTTTTTCTGTCTGATAGGTTTCTGAAGCGAAGACAACTCCAGCCTCAGCACCAAGTGTCATTGTCGCAGCCAAACAGCCGGCAATGATCTTGGAACCTTTGCCCTCAAAATGTCTCATTATTGAACTTCCTTCTCTTATTCTTTTACTGGTCAAATACAAGATCCAAGGTATAACATATATCTTTCCGCAAAGTGTTTTACTCAGGAAATCGAACGGTATTTGATTGCATCAGCCAAGTTCAATATACCAGTATTTAAGTTGCACTGTCAATTTGAAACATCGCCTGCGCTTTTTCCGCTGTTGCTCTTCTCTTCTCCAGCGTCTTCTCAAAAAGCTCTGCAGCCGTTTCCGGGAAGTTTTCATAGACTACTTTCGTGCCTTCCTGTGTGATGCCTCCGGGAGTCGCGACGCGGGTCACTACTTCTTCAAAAGTCATTTCCTTCGAGAGCATCAGTTCGCCGGTTGCACACATGGTCTGCAGCACCATCTTTACGACCTTTTCATCCGGGATCGAAGTATGTTTTTCCGCAGAAGTACAAAGCACATCGAAGATCGATGCGATGAATCCCGGCATGCAACTTACCAGTTCCGACCCCATCCCGATTTCCTCTTCAGGAAGCTCGATCACATCCGAAGCCGCCAGTTTCTCCGTGATCATCTTTCCCATGCTTCCATATCCGATCATGCTGATTCTCATATATCCAATCCTCCCAGGATCACTCTTTCGATGGCCAGCGCCGCCGAATAAAGTTTCTTCTCATCTGCGCCATACATGACGATTGCTCTTCTGACACCATGTTCATCGACTTCACTTCCTGCGATCGTCACAGAAGGAAGACCACAGAAATGCATCACGTTCGTCGGTCCCGTCATGATGACGGCATCGACATCCGAGATTTCCGCACGCACCTCTTCGATTCGTGCTTTTCGATGACGCAATGCTTCCAGGTACTCTTCTCCGAAAAGCCCGTCCGGTGTATCTTCCAGCGCTTCTTTCAGATAGTCATGTCCGTACTTCATCATGGTATCCGGGTGAGTCTCATAAAACTCCACGATCTCGGCAAGTGTTTTTCTCGACGCTGTGGACGTACGAAGATACTTTTCCAGCATGGGGCGGAACTCCCATTTCATGATCGTCTTGAGCATCGGCTCTCTTTCCTGAAGTACCGTCTTCTGCAACGTTCCCGCAGCTTTCAGTTTATCGATCGTTTTCTCGAGGAATGCTTTTTCACCTTCCTCTACACGCTCAAGATTTGCCTGATTCACCGCGATACTAAGTTTATCCAGCGCAGTCGGACGAAGATCCGGGAAAGGTTCATCCCGCATCGCGCGATACATGCGCAGCGCATCGAGAAATGTCTCTGCCATCGGCCCCGGACTGTCCAGTGTTTTTGCCACCGGAATAATGCCTTCCTGTGAAAGGATCCCTACCGGTGGTTTTATACCGCAGATCCCGTTGAACTTGGCGCAGGCAATGATGGAAAAAGATGTATCCGTACCTACGGCCATGGACACGATGCCAGCACTGACCGCGACCCCGGAACCGGTCGACGATCCACCTGGTTCCGCGTGCTCAGACACGGCGTGTTTCACCTGCCCGCCACGTGAACTGTATCCGCCTGGCATAGAGGAAGAAACATAATTGGCAAACTCGGTCATGTTGGTTTTTCCGAGGATCACGGCACCGTGTCGTCGAAGGTTCTTAATGACATGTGCATCTTCCAGCGCAATGTTATCTTCCAAGGCCAGGCTTCCAGCCGTGGTATGCATGCCTTTCACATCGATATTGTCCTTGACCAGGACCGGTACACCGCGAAGAAGCAGTTCACCCGGCATGCCACTTGCTTCAGAAGGTTTTCTCCCCTGGTAGTTAGCTTCTTCTAACGCCGATTCGTTGATCTCCGCAATACAGTTCAGTGCGTCTTTTCCGCCAAGCTGTTCTGCCCTTCTCCAGGCCCGCTGTGTTCTATGCATCGTCATTCTCCTTGAACCCTACTTGATATAAGAAAGTAGATCCTGTGGTTTCTCAAGTCCCTGAAACTGGTCGTAGACCTTCGGGTTACTGCGGTTATTTTCCTTCAAAAACCACTTGGCCTGAAGAGGTTTCATGCCAGCTTCAAAAGCGGCTTCCAGTTCGTGACTGCCACCATCTCCAACATAGAGACACTCAGATGCTTCGACACCGAGCGCCTGCATCGCTCTTCTATAGATCTCCAGATCCGGCTTCTTCACGCCTTGCTCATAGGATAGCATCGTCACATCAAAAAAGGAAAACAGAGCACTTTCTTTGATCACCCCGACTTCTTCACTGAAGCAGTTGCTGATCAGCGCGATCTTCACTCCGGCATCTTTCAAACTTTTAAGCATGTCCAGTACATCTTCATCAAGCTGGGCGAATACCTTTCTCTTGAAAAACACTCGGTTTTCCACGATCGTCTTCAGGATTTCTTCTGAGGAGATCCCGTTTGCTTCCATGATCGTTTTAATCGTGTCTTCAAAAGTCAGTTTTCCGATCGTCCGGTCATCGTCTGTCGTATCCCAGATCTCCCGGAACTTCTTTTCGGAAATTCCCATGTCCTTGGCAATGTTCTCGCCAAAATAGAAACCTGTCCGATAGTGCGTGACCAAAGTCTCAAACATATCGAAGATCACTGCTTTCACCATTGTTTTTACCTCACTTCTTAACCAATCGTGCAAAGTTTTCCCTTGAGTTTGTAGCCGATTTTTTCATAACAGGCATTTGATGCGACATAATCCGCATCAGTATAAAGCATCGGCATATATCCTTTGTTTTTCACCAGCATGGTCACTTCGTAAACGAGATTTTCCGCATAGTGTTTTCTTCGGAAATCCGGATGCGTGAAAACGAGATTGATCGAAGCCATATCTTCGTTCGGGGCATAGTTACAAGACGCTACAGTATTTCCTTGCGCGTCTTTCCAAAAATGTAATCTTCCACTTTCGATACAACCTTTCGCCTGTTCACGGTAAACATCCCGTCCCTGCTGATCGACGTTCGTTTCCGTATGGAACATATCCATGAATTCCACCAGTGTCTCATAATCATCCATCGTGGCGGAATGCATCGCACCGTCCGACTCGAAAGAAGGCTTGATCGGATCCGGGCAGTCATAAGCAAACATATTCGTCTTGATAGAAAGCTCGACGCCCTCCTCCTTTGCACGCTTCATGAAGTAGTCCGCCAGATCGTACTTCAGATTAAAGTTGTGCTTTCCATCGATAAGGCCGTTTTCTTTTGATATGGCAAAAGCTCTTTCCTTTTCTTCCGTTGTGGCATCGTCCGGCATCCAGATCCAGACCGGATACGGCTGACTAGTAAAGAACAGGATCAGTTTCTCATGATCTGTAAGGAATAACTCATGCTCTCCCTTCATGATCCGGCTCAATACACAAAACGTATATCTGTCCTGCTCCAGCAATTTGAAATCACGCTCGTCAGCAAAACTGTCCAGTGCTTTTTCCGTATTCGTCATATCAATGCCCTCCTATCTCTTTCTGAAACCATTTCAGATCGTAGCATCTGTCGAATATCTTCCCGACTTTCTTCATGTATGCCACTTCTTCAAAACCCTGGTTCAAATGGAAATTGCAGCTGTCGTGGGTCAGGTATTCATCTGATGAACTTATTGTAATCCTCTTCCAAAAAGCCATCTACATATCAGTAGTATAAACGAAGTTCACAGATCACGTTAGACTTTATAAATCTCTCTCCTCATGCTTGCGTGAACTTCTAAATAACCCAGGCATTTTCCAGATTCTTGTCCCGCGTCCGAACACCACCAGCATCAAGATATAAAAAGCAACGAGGTAGAAAGGGAACGAGCGCATGCCGAGCCACTGCCCGATAAGGCCGCAGATCACCGGGCCGGTCAGGATTGCAAAACTCGAGACGGCCATCTGCGTGCCGATGATAGCCGGTGAACGCTTCTCGCCGAAATTCTCCGGCGTCAGGTAGTTAAAGTTCGGGAACATCGGCCCGTTACCCAGTCCAATCAGCATCAGTGCAGCAATCGTCACTTTATTGTTGGGACTTACGAAAAGAAGCACCAGCGCGGCTCCCAGAAGAATCAGCCCGATCTTTACGATCTGCCAGCTGTGGAGTTTCTTGGCCAGGATCCCCGAGAAGAATCTTCCCGCGGTCATTCCGAGGAAATAAAACGTCACTGAAGCCGCGGCCAGCTCATTGCTTAACCCCTTATGTTCTACGAGATAGGTGCTGCTCCAGTTTCCGACCGAAACCTCGATCGTGCAGGAGCAGATGAACAGCATCCACATGACCTTCACGCCCTTGATGGACGCCGCCTTTTTTAATGAAAGCGTCTCAAAATCCTCTTCCTCTGCCATTTTTTCGCCGTGCACTTTCTTCCATACCGGAAGCGTCGCGAAAAGAACTGCCGCCAGCAAAAACTGTACGAGTGCCATGATCCGGTATCCCGTTCTCCAGCTCATCCCGTTGCGGAATACCAGCGTAAGCACAAAAGGACTGATCGTCACGCCAACGCCGTAAAAGCAATGCAGAAAGCTCATCTGCGAAGCACTATAATGAAGTGCCACATAGTTATTGAGCGCAGTATCGATGGAGCCGGCGCCCAGTCCAAGCGGAACCGCAAGAATAAGAATGCACACGATATTTCCTGATAAGCTGTACCCAAAAAGAGCCAGCGCTGTAAGAAGTGTACAGCACGCCGTAAGCTTATTGGTTCCGAGAAGTTTGATCAGGCGCGAACTCAGAAGACTCGACACCAAGGTTGCACTGCAGCAGATGCTCGTGACCAATCCGCCCAGAGAAATCGGAAGATGAAACTCGGTATAAATCGACGGCCATGACGCGCCAAACAGTGAATCCGGAAGACCCAGACCAATAAAAGCAGCATAGATGATCGCAATCAAAAGCGTTGCCACAGATTCTCCTCCTCACTCAGGCCTGGCACGATGTCAGAAACATGCTTCTATTCCGTACTTTTTACAGATATTTGTAAACTCTTCACTGCTCCCAAAGAACTGCATCACGGAGTCTTTCGTCTGTGTGCCTTTGGAAATCTCTCCTACCCAGTACGCAATCTCACTCGCTTCCGGATCTCTTCCCATAAATGTCGTATAGAGTCTTCTTACATACTCATCGTTCTTCAATCCGAAGCCGACAAACTCGTCGCCGGTAAAGAAGAATGCAGCGGCTTCACATCCGGTCTTTTCAAGGTTAGTCAAAGCCAATGACCAGTACTTCAGCCCATCATTTTCCGGCTCACGATCGAGGCAGCAGGTGTACAGTCGTGTTGCAAAAGCGATTGCATTTTTCGAAGCAAACTCCGCTTTGGCATTTGGTGCACCGGAACGCACACCATACGTCGCGCAGATATTGCACCATTCCTTCGAGTCGATAAATCCGCCAATGACATCCTGTCTGGACATACGCTTACTCTTCAACTCGCCAACCCAGAATTCCTTTCCGGCTGCTTCAGAATCGCGGTCGAAGAATGTTTTATACAAAGTCTCAACAAAGTCATCGTCGCTCAATCCACGGTTCAGGAATTCCGGCGCTTCGATCAGGAAGAAGTGCGCACAGTCACCACCGGTTCTGTTTCCACTCTCGATCTCGTTGATCCAGAAATCTTTTCCTGCCTTCTCAGATTCACGGTTCAAAGCAATAGTGTAAAGCCGTTCAACAAAATCTGCAATCGAAGGTTCTTTTTCCGGACTGATCGTCGGCACTGGTGTCGACTTCTTAGTTGGAACCGGAGTTTCAGTTGGTATACTTGTGAGCTTTCCCAGAACCGGAGTCGCTGTCGGCTGCTTAGGTACCAAAGTCGGCGTCACGCTTGGTTTCTCCGTTGCTTTCGGAGTAGCTGTTAGTTTCTTAGTAGGAGTAACTGTCGCTTTCTTTGTTGGAGACACGGTTGAACCCTTAGCCGGCGTAACAGTCACCGTCGGTTTATCCGTCACTGTTGCCTTTTTAGTAACGGTAGGCTTTTCTGTTACCGTTGCTTTCTTCGTCACCGTAGGCGTGGGGGTATCCAACTTCCACGAAGCGATCGGGCCATAGGAAGAAACACCCGGAGCATCCTTCGTCGCATCGATCAAAGGAGTGAGCTTCACGGTAATGTTCACATCACCTGTTGCACCCGAAATCTTATACACGATACGGGTATAATCGTCATTCGTATTCTGATCGTCAACCTGCGGCGCAAGACTCCACGGTGCCGCACTCTCTTTACTGAGTTTGCCTGTCGTCGAAGAGACCACATCAAGTTGCAGTTTCACCACTTCCCCATTGGCATTTTTGCCAGAAAGCACGGCCGTATTCCCATTGATCGATACACTCTGACGCGTGTACATGATCCAGTACAGATCGGATTGCTCTTTCAGCGTCACCTCATCGCGCACGACCAGAGAAAGCCTATCATCCGTAAAAAGGAAACCTCTCTTCGCACTCGTAGCTTTACCGCTCACCAGAGCCGTCATATCTACGACGGCCATCGCTTCTTTCTCCGCCGACTTAGTAGAAAGTTCCGCAACCTGATTGAACTCATAGCCACAGTCATTCTGGTTCGGATTGATCAGAAGCACATTATGCCCGTCCGGACGAAGCCGGAAGATCTTCCAACGAGCGTTGTCTTCCGCACGTGGAGCACTATATCCATCGAGCGTGTACTTGTCTTTTCCCATATCGGCCGCCCAGCGGACACCTTGCGAATTAAAGACAAAACTGCCCTCGTCGAGATGCACGAAAAAGTCCTTGATCGTGGTCCCCGCTTTGACGCCCACATAGCTTTGCCTTTCTTCATAGTTATTCCGGAACGTGGCAAAAGCGGCGGCGCCTTGTGCGGTCATATCCAGATCAAGGTTGAATGTCTGTTCATTCGTCTCCGGCACATACCAGCAAAGGATCTGCACATTACGTTCAAAATCATTCGAGTAAGTGCTTTTGAGGCGGTTATAGATATCGGTTCTAAAACCATGCAGATCGTAGTGTTCATAGAAATACAGTTCGCCGGCATTCGTCAGCAGGCTGTCATAGGAATCGCCGAAACTGAACATGCCGACATCGGACTCTAGCGCATGGATGACACGAATCACTTTTCCGTCTGCCATGCCCGGGCAGGTATCCAATCCATAGAGCTTTCCAATCGAGGTTTCGAGCGAAGAAAACATCATCGAGAGGTTATCGATCGTGAGGAGCATGTACTCGGTGCCCTCTTTGGTCATCCCGTCCGGCGCGAACATGTTGAGGTCCCTTTCGAGGCAGATGATCGCATCGCGGCAGAGTGACGAACCAATCGTCGGATACTGGTCGAGAAGCGCCAGCGATACCATCGCGACACCCGCGTTGACGATCGGGTTATGGTTGTTGTCCGTATACACACCACGGACCAGTCCGTTATCGGAAGTCTGCGAACGCTTCGGAGAATTATTCGTATAGGAATCATTTGCAGGGCGGAAGCACTGGCGGCGGATCGCCTGTTCCAGCGTCGCCTTGTGGCTCGGCGTCTTCTCCCATTCCGGATACATCCAGTCATAGGCGATCGCATATCCTTGGCAAAAGAACCCGAAATCGAGATCGTGCCACGGGTTGATATCGGGGAAAGAAGCCACACGCTCCAGCAATACCCACGCCGCTTCCGCATACTTCGAAAGACCCGTGAGCTGGTACGCCATGCCCAAGGTCATCATGCGATCCATAAACACGTCCGCTGCATTTCCTCTGCCGTTCAATCCCGGCATTCTCGTCTCGAAGCACTTGGAATAGTTGATCAGATAATCCTCATTATTCGTACTGGTAAGCTGTGTGCACAGAGTATCCGCACGGGTGATCAGCCTCTTATACCAGAAATTCTTCGGATGATTCGGATTATTCGCATCCACCTTCAGTGCTTTTACCGAATCGGACGTGAGCATAAGCCTCGGATGCTGCCCGCACTGTGAAGAATTCTTATAATCCAAAAGGATCGCGTCCGCTGAAGGCCTCTCATAGCCGCCTTGATTCGACAACTCATCGTACAGTTTCGTATCGTGCAGGACCAGAAAATCGTCCCACTTATCGTCACTGTTTGCCGCCAAAACTTTCTTTCCCGAGAAGCTCCCCGACAGCGTGGAAAACACGATTCCAACTACGAGAGCTGCCGCGGCGAGTTTCTTTCTCCTGCTAATCATTCTCGTATCCATGTTACTGCCTCTTGAAAACCATCTTCATGTAGTTATTCTCTTCCTCGGTTCCCACCTCGTACGAAAGCAGATCGCCGTCAAGAATCACCTCGTCAGCAGGGAATACGATTTTTCCCGCCATCTTGAAACGGTATTTGTTCTCGCCCAGGACCTCCATATCCAATTCAAACTCGATTGGTTTTAAAGCGCCTTTCATCTCACACGTGTACACCGCTTTCGTGCCCTTGATCTCATACTTTTCGGAAATGCCGATTTCTTTCAGTTCATCCGACGAGACCCTCGTCCCGTCCTTCTCATACTCCTCAAAAAGCACCCAGGTCCCCTCGATCCCCTTCTGCTTTTTCTCCTTTGAACAACCGGGAAACAAAAACAACGTCATCACACAGATGACAACAAATACTGTCACTCTTCTCATAACTGTCTAACCCACCTTCAAAAATTCAAAAGCCAACCAAAAGCATTATAATGCATCCCGACCCGCTTTCAAACTCTCTTATGGTGTTTTCTCTCAGGGTTTTCTCTCAGGCGCAGAAACAACAACTCTCCGCTCACCCACCCACATACAAAAATGCATACCGAGTCGCGCTTCCGCAGGGCATCAGCCCGAGGACTTAGCGACGAGGTATGCAGTTTTTGAGTGCGACGAGGTATGCATTTTTTGAATGCGACGAAGTATGCAGTTTTGAATGCGTCATGCATTGATCGTAGCAATTCCCGGAATCGTTTCTTCCAATACATCCAGCAGGATCTTAACCGTATCGAGCGAGGTAAAGATCGTCACACCATTCTGGATCGCGCAGCGGCGGATCGCCACACCGTCTTCATAGTGTACACCGGAAAGGATCGCACGGGTGTTGATGATATAGCTTACATAACCGGCACGGATGGAATCCAGGATCTCGGTGCTGCCTTCACTGAGCTTACCACGCACACGTGTACGGATACCGTGATTCTTCAGGAAGTTTGCTGTACCAATGGTCGCTTCGATGTTGAAACCGAGTTCGTAGAAACGACGGATCAAAGGAAGTGCTTCTTCCTTATCTTCATCGGCCAAAGTTACGATGACCGTACCATAATCCTTCATCTTGATGCCCGAAGCCTGCAGTGCTTTGAAGAAAGCACGGTTCAGGCTCTTATCGTAACCGATCGCCTCACCTGTCGATTTCATTTCCGGCGAGAGATATGCATCCATACCATCCAGTTTCTGGAACGAGAACGCCGGTGCTTTTACATACCAACGATCCGTCGTCTCCGGCGGAGTCAGCTTCGTGATGCCCTGATCTGCCAGCGACTCACCCAGCATGACGCGTGTTGCAATCGTAACAAGATTTCTGTCTGTCGACTTGGAAAGGAACGGCACAGATCGAGATGCACGCGGATTGACTTCGATAACATAGACGCTGTCATCCTTATCGACGATGAACTGGATATTGAAAAGGCCTACGATGCCGATACCCAGGCCAAGGCGGGTAGTATAGTCGCAGATCGTTTCTTTTACTTTATCTGAAATCGAGAACGGCGGGTACACACTTGTACTGTCACCGGAATGGACACCGGTTCTCTCAACAAGTTCCATGATGCCCGGAATGAAAACTTCCTTGCCGTCGCAGATCGCGTCGACCTCAACTTCTTTTCCGACGAGGTACTTATCGATCAGCACCGGCTTATCTTCGTCGACTTCAACGGCATTCTTCAGGTACTTCACGAGCATCGTCTCATTTGCGACGATCTCCATCGCACGTCCGCCAAGAACGAATGACGGGCGGACCAGAACAGGATAACCGATCTTTTCAGCCACTTTGATACCGGTAGGAATATCGGTAACCGCTTCACCCTTCGGGTTCGGGATCTCGAGGGATTTGATCACTGCGTCAAAAGCATCTCTGTCTTCTGCTTTTTCAATTGCTTCGGAATCCGTGCCAATGATGTGCACGCCACGCTTGGTCAGCGAATCGGCAAGGTTAACAGCGGTCTGTCCACCAAGGGTAACGATGACTCCGAGAGGATTCTCCAGCTCGATGATATTCATGACATCTTCGGTCGTCAGCGGCTCGAAATAGTGCTTATCTGCCGTGGTATAGTCAGTAGATACGGTCTCCGGGTTATTGTTGATAACGATCGCCTCATAGCCCGCTTCCTGGATCGTTCTTACTGCGTGTACGGTCGAGTAGTCAAACTCCACGCCCTGACCGATACGGATCGGACCGGAACCGAGAACGATGACTTTCTTTCTGTCGGAAACGATCGACTCGTTTTCCGATTCATAGGTCGAATAGAAGTACGGAATGTAGCTGTCAAACTCGGATGCACAGGAGTCGATCATCTTGTAGATCGGCGCGATCTTATTCTCCCGGCGCATCTTGTAGATATCGTCTTCCGTCTGCTTCCAAAGCTCTGCGACATAGGAGTCGGAGAAGCCCATCTTCTTTGCTTCTTTAAGGTGTTCGAGAGAACCCACGTTCTCTTCCATTTCACGCTCGAAGTCTACGATCTTCTTGATCTTGTCGAGGAAGAACATGTCGATACCCGTGATGTTGCAGATACGGGAGTGGTCCACGCCAAGCCACATCAGCTGGGAGATCGCGTAAATACGGTCGTCCGTGCCTTCCTTGATATACTCGAGCAGATCGTCTACGCTCATGTGCTCGGAGTCAAACTTCGGCATATGGATATGGTTTTTGCTGTCTTCGAGCGAGCGGATCGCTTTCAGAAGGCTCTCTTCAAAAGTTCTGCCGACGCTCATGACTTCGCCGGTGGCTTTCATCTGGGTAGAAAGCTTATTCATCGCCGCCGGGAATTTATCGAACGGGAATCGTGGCATCTTGGTCACGACATAGTCGAGTGCCGGTTCAAAGCATGCCGGTGTATTGGCCAACTGGATCTCATCGAGATTCATGCCGACGGCAATCTTTGCGGATACACGTGCAATCGGGTAACCGCTGGCCTTTGATGCCAAAGCGGAAGATCTGGATACTCGAGGATTGACTTCGATCACATAATACTTAAACGAATGCGGATCGAGTGCAAACTGGCAGTTGCAGCCACCCTTTACGCCAAGCGCACGGATGATCTTGAGAGCACTGTCACGGAGCATGTGGTACTCCTTGTTCGTCAGCGTCTGGGACGGCGCAACAACGATGGAGTCACCGGTATGGATGCCGACCGGATCGAGGTTCTCCATGTTACAAACCGTGATCGCCGTATCGTTCGCATCACGGATAACTTCGTACTCGATCTCCTTATAGCCCTTGATGCTCTTTTCGACCAGCACCTGGTGCACAGGAGAAAGCGCCAGCGCATTTTTCATCATGGTGACCATCTCTTCCGGGTCATTGGCGAATCCGCCGCCCGTGCCGCCAAGCGTGAATGCCGGACGCAGGATGACCGGATATCCGATCTTTTCTGCCGCTTCAAGCGCTTCTTCAATACTGTATGTGATCTGTGAAGGTACGACCGGCTCGCCGATCCTTTCGCAAAGCTCCTTAAAAAGCTCTCGGTCTTCGGCGCACTCAATACTCTTTGCATCGGTACCAAGAAGTTCGATCTCACACTCTTCCAGAACGCCTTTCTTGGCCAGCTGCATCGCCAGGTTCAAGCCTGTCTGTCCGCCGATACCCGGAACGATGGCGTCCGGTCTTTCGAGACGGCAGATACGTGCAAGATATTGCAATGTCAGCGGCTCCATATAGACCTTGTCGGCAATGGATGTATCCGTCATGATCGTCGCAGGGTTACTGTTAGCGAGAATGACCTCGTAGCCTTCTTCTTTCAAAGCCAGGCACGCCTGGGTACCGGCGTAGTCAAACTCTGCCGCCTGACCGATCACGATCGGACCCGAACCGATCACGAGTACTTTTTTAATGTCTGTTCTCTTAGGCATGGACGTTCACCTCGCTCTCTTTCTTCTCTGCAAGGATAGAAGTAAATTTTTCGAAAAGGTAACTGCTGTCCTGCGGTCCCGGGGCACTCTCCGGATGATACTGCACGGAGAAGACCTTGTCTTCTTTACACTCGACACCCTCGATCGTGTTATCCAGGAGATTGATATGCGTCGCTGTCAATTTGGTTCCCTTGAGGCTATCCATGTCAACGGCATAACTGTGGTTCTGGGAAGTGATCTCGATCTTTCCTGTCTCCAGATTCTTAACCGGGTGGTTTCCGCCACGATGACCGAATTTCAGCTTATAGGTCTTCGCGCCATAGGCCAGAGAGATCATCTGATGACCCAGGCAGATTCCGAAGATCGGGAACTTGCCCGCAAGTGCTTTTACCGTAGAAATAACAGGTGTCACATCCTCCGGATCTCCGGGCCCGTTACTTAAGAAAATGCCGTCCGGCTTCATGAACTCGATTTCCTCCGGCGTGGTGTCAAAAGGCACGACCGTGACGTTGCAGCCATAGGAATTGAGTTTACGGATAATGTTAAGCTTGATGCCGCAGTCGATGGCGACAACATTGTATTTCGGGTTTGCCGTACGGGAATACCAGCGCTTTCTGCAGCTTACGCGGGACACCTGATCGTGCGGGACCGGCGTGTCCTTGATCTTCTGAAGGGCTTCCTCGACCGGCGTATCGATCGATGTCATGATGACCCGTCTTGAACCGAGGTCTCGGATGGATCTTGTGATTTGTCTTGTATCGACGCCAAAGATTCCCGGAATGTTGTTCTCTTCCATTTCTTCGGAGAGTGTCTTGGTGTAGCGGAAGTTACTCGGCATATCGTTGTAGTCTCCGACGATCATGCCGCCGATGCTCGGGTTCTTGCACTCAAAGTCATCGTCCGTAATACCATAATTTCCGATCAAAGGGTAGGTCATGACGACCATCTGGTCCGTATAGGAAGGGTCGGAAAGGATCTCCTGATATCCAACCATCGAAGTATTAAACACGATTTCACAGACCCGCTCAATATTGGCACCGAATCCGTATCCTTCGTAAAAGCTCCCGTCTTCAAGTACGATCTTCCGGTCTTTCTTTCTCATAGCTCCCTCCGCAGACAAAAAAGAAGACGTCCACCCCATGCTCTACTCAAAAGCACATGCGAACGTCTTTGTTCCTGTATTCATAACTATTATACACCAACATTTTATCATCATGGGAATTATAGTTATCCAGGTATTCTATGTCAATGCATGAAGAATAGAAATCTTTATCGATTTCTTACATGTTGTCAAACACTGCCTCTATGCGAAAAGAACTTAGACTGCACCTCCTGACAAATCAGATTCAGACTGCTCCTCTTTCAATTCCATAGGTCTTGCAGATGTTCGTGAACTCTTCGCTCTCCGCAAAGGAAACGAGCACGTCATCCCGGCTCTCGCCATTCTTCAGTTCTCCTACCCAGTAGTTGAAACCATCTGTCTCCGGGTCTCGGTCCATGAACGTTGTATACAGTCTTGTGACATACTCCTCGTTACTGGTCTTCAGATTCTTGAACTCATCGGAGGTAAAGAAAAACTGTGCAGCTTCGTATCCGCTCTTCTCATGATTCGTAAGTGCAAGTCCCCAGTACTTAAGGCCACCTGCTTCCGGATCACGGTTCAGGCAGCAAGTGTAAAGACGTGTTGCAAAACTGTTTGCATTTGCAGATGCCTTATCAGCTTTGGCATTCGGTGCACCAGGCTTAACACCGTAAGAAGCACAGATATTACACCACTCGGCAGAATCGATAAATCCGTTGATGACATCTTCCCTGCTCTTCGTATTATTCTTCAGTTCGCTTACCCAGTATGCTTTTCCTTCTGCCTCAGCCTCACGGTCAAAGAAGGTCATATACAGAGTTTCAACAAAGTCCTCCGTGCTCAATCCACGATTCATGAACTCCGGAGCTTCAATCAGGAAGAAGTGAGCACACTCGCCACCGGTCTTTCTACCACTGTTTATTTCTTTCACCCAGTACTTCTTTCCATCTTTGTCCGAAGCACGGTTCATCGCAACGGTATAAAGACGTTCGACAAAATCCGCCACGGGTCCTTCTAGAGGATTGGGAACAGGCGTCACATACTCCGGAATCAACTTTGTAAATGCATCGAAACATAGTGTTATATATTTAACTACAAAGCACTCTTCTATTTTTTCCGCATAAGCACAGTAATAATCGTTTTCTATTTCCAGACCAACTTCCTTAACGTTACTCTGGATCGTATCATTCGAAGAGATATCCAGAACAGAAAGATTGTTATCCATACATACCAGCGCATCTAATCTCTTCAGCCCATTTACATTCAAAGATGTCAATTTGTTATCAGAGCAATCAAGTTCATACAACCCTGGACAATAACTTACGTCTAAGCTTACCAATTTGTTATCAGAGCAATCAAGTTCATACAACCCTGGACAATAACTTACGTCTAAGCTTACCAATTTGTTATCAGAGCAATCAAGTTCATACAACCCTGGACAATAACTTACGTCTAAGCTCGTAAGTTGATTGTATTCGCACTCCAGAAACCCCAACTCTTTGTTTTTACTCAAATCAAGACTAGTTATTTGGTTGTGCGAACAATAAAGTTTTTTCAGTTCTGAACATTCTCTCAGATCGAAACTTGTCAGTTTATTTCCATAGCAATTGATTTCGTAAAGATCTTTACAACCATTCAAATTCAGGCTAGTCAGTGCGTTATTTTCACAAAAAACTGTCTGTAATGCTGTGCATCCGCTCAGGTCCAGGCTTGTCAATTTACTCTCTCTGCAATCAAGCTCTTTTAGAGCGGAACATCCATTCACATTGAGACTCTTTAATTCACACTCATAGCACGAAAGATAGATTAGTGCCGGGCATCCGCTCACATCTAAGGTCTCAAGAGGACTATTTGCAACATTAAGTTCAGTTAAGTTTGTATTTTTTCCAAGTTTCAAGTTTTGCAATGCCACCCCACCATATACTCTTTCAATGGCTGTGTTTTTGCTTATATCTAATTCGGTTATTGAACTTCCGGCAAAATACAGATCCCTCATGTTCAGATTTTTGCTCACATCCAGACTAGTTATATTGGTGAGAGAACAATACAAAGCGTACAATCTAGTAAAGTATTCAATCCCTCGCAGATCGGAAATATGCATTCCTTCGACTCGTATGTCAGTTGCATTTGCTGCCTCACTTTTGCTTAATTTCCCATCTTTATCCAGATCAAATTTATCCGAAACATATTCCCGAAAAACAGGATCTGGAAAGTTCTTCTGATCAAGATTTGCGACAAAACGGTCTTCAAGCGCAAGGATTTCTGTTAATTTGTCGACACATAATCGGTTACGGTCATAAGCATTAATGAATAATACTGAAGTTTCCGGATAATCATATAAAGAGCGCTCTGTCTCTTTTGCGCCAAGATTATACAAATCAACAAGATTCTCATTGGAACTAATATCCAGGCTCTCGATCTTATTGTTATAGCAAATCAGGCTCTCATATTGTGCATCTTTGCAAATATTTAGACTCGTCAACTGATTGTCATTACAATGGATATTTATCAAAGTAGCGTTATTACTTACATCCAGACTCGTCAGTTTGTTATCCCAACATTCCAAAGAAACAAGTGTAGTATTCTTGCTCACATCCAAACTCGTCAGTTTGTTATTATAACACCGCAATTGATTCAGCATTGTGCAACCACTTACATTCAAACTCGTCAGCTGATTGTACGTGCAATCTAATTCCTTCAACCCTGCGCAGTCGCTCACATCCAAACTCGTCAGTTTGTTGATATAACACCGCAATTGATTCAGCATTGTGCAACCACTTACATTCAAACTCGTCAATTTGTTGTTATCACATTGTAACTGCTGAAGTTTTTTGTTCTCACCTACATCCAGATTTGTCAGTTTATTACAGCTACAATCAAGGTATGTAAGATTTGTATTATCACTTAAATCAAGACTTGTTAATGAACTGCCTGAACAATCAAGATAAGTAAGTTTTGTGTTATTGCTCACATCCAAGTTGGATATGCCACTCACTGTAAGAGATGTCAATTCGATAAAAAATTCGATTCCTTTCAAATTCTTCACATGGCAATTTTCATAGAAAAGATTCAATTTGGTTACTTTTTTTATCTCCTCATCACTTAGCGTTCCATCGGAGTCCAGATCGTATCTGGACACATGCTCCCTGAAATCACAATCCGAAAAATTCGTCTCATCGATTGTTACTGTACCATCTTCGTTATAATCCGCATTCACACGCTTTTCTTCTGCGAAGAATCCAACAGGAAGGATCACTGCCAGCGCTGCCAAAGATATAAGCCAATTTCTCTTCATAAAAACCTCCACGCAAAGGTATAACTCTATATAGTTCATGCACTCTTTTCTACCTTATCATCTACGTTATCACAAAGATGTATCCTTAGTGTATCCATATGGTTCAAATTAGTTAGCGCGGATCAGAGGAAAGAGCTTTTCGCACTAACATGGAAAATCAGACGTTAGCGCAAATCGAGTTTTTTCCTGTTTGCGCTAACATGGGAAAGCTGATGTTAGCGCGAATATTGACGGCAGAGACGGTAGCAAGAGCCGAATCGTGCCGTCATAAGTCGGAAAATGGAAAATGCCGTTTTCCGACTGCTTTTAAGTCGGAAATCCCTTATTCCCGAAAAACGACTTACCTTTTTGGCGCCGCGTAAGTCGGAAAATGGAAAATGCCGTTTTCCGACTGCTTTTTTGGCTTGTTTTTCGGTGCTTTTAAGTCGGAAATCCATTTTCTTTGAAATACGACTTACTATGTCAAAGAAAATATTC
>JAFWPB010000018.1 GCA_017545245.1 Clostridiales bacterium | reverse complement strand
GGGGTTGTCTCAAAATGTTCTGTTTCATTGAAGCCCTGATTTCGGCCATATATTAGCGAATCAGGTAAATACCTGAAGTCTTTTGGGGTCAGCTACGCGCCAGAGCTTTTCGAGCAGTGGGATAGGGGCGATAAGTCGTAAACGTCGAAATTTCAGAAAACGACTTACAAATCGCGCCATTTGGGAATTCTTTTTTTGAGAAAGTAAGTCGGAAATCGGCAATTTTCATTTTCCGACTTAAAATCACTGAAAAACAGGCAAAAAAAGCAGTCGGAAAACGGTTTCTTCCAATTTCCGACTTACGCGGCGTTAAAATAGTAAGTCGTTTTTTGGGAATATTGGATTTCCGACTTATGCGCTTCTCAAAGGTTGCAAAAAAGCGAGGCGCCTCAATGTGATTTGCATCATTTTGAGACAGCCCCCTCTTTCACAATCTGGTTTTTATCAAGGATCAGATCGAACCACGCTCGATTGCGTACGATTTACATACATTCGTAAACTCTTCGGACTGTGCGAAGAAAGCAAGCACGGATTGTCTGCTCTCACCTTTATTGAGTCTATCTACCCAGTATTTCGTTTCCTTGTCGTCTGGTTCGCGGTCCATGAATGCTACATACAAGTCGAAAACATAATATGAATAAGCGAGTGTCATGTCCTCTTTCGAAGTATGGCTATTAAATTCCTTAGTATATTCTTCTGAATTGAAGAACCAGCAGGCTGCTTCTGCACCGGTTATATCCCGATTGGTAAGTGCAAGAGCCCAGTAATTATGTCCTTCATCATCAGCATATCTGGTAAGGCAAACCTCATAAAGACGCTTTGTAAATCTACTAGCCTGGTTGGAGAATACCTCTGACTTAGCGGTAGGTGCACCAGACTGCACTCCGTATTTTGCACAGATGTTGCACCATTCTGTGGAATCGATAAAACCACCGATGATCTCATCGCGCTTTGCTCCGTCCTTCAGTTTTCCTACCCAGAATGCTTTTCCATCTGCATCAGATTCACGGCCGAAGAAGATCTTATACAAGGATTCAACAAAGTCTTCATCCTTAAGACCTCTGTTCAGGAACTCCTCAGCATCGATCAAGAAGAAACGTGCGCAATCTGCGCCTGTCTTCTCTCCGCTCTTAACTGAATCAACCCAGTACTTCTTTCCTGCTTCTTCCGATTCACGATTAAGTGCGATCGTGTACAGACGCTCGATAAAATTGTCGATCGTTTCGATTTCAGGATAGATCAGCTTGATTGCTTTGGAAGAAGTCAGCAAATAATAGGTTTCTCTATTCGGAAAAGTGAAACAATACATAAAAGCCGAAGAATTCAATTCAGTATACTCACCCTTTGCAATCGCTTCAACAAGGTTCGGGCAATTGCTGATATCTACTTCTTTCAATTTGGAATCAGCTACACCAAGAGTTTTCAGCTTCGTATTTTGACAAATATTAAGAGAACTGATCTGAGTTTTACCTACTTCCAGAGACAAAAGATCCAGGTTCTTCGAAAGATCGATCGAGGTCACTCCTGTATTGAACAAGTTAAGATACGTCAGCTTTGTATTTGCACTTACATCCAAAGAAGTGATCTTGGTGCCGGATATATCCAGTGAATCCAGATTCGGATATTTGCTGACATTAATGGATGAGATTTGTGCAGAAGGAAGTGAAAGTGAAATCAGATTTTCACTGCTCTCCGGAAGAACGAGATTTGTAAGAGTTTCGCTTCCGGAAAAACGATTCAGTTCTTTCATTTTACTAAGATCAAGAGACGTGATTTTAGTATCCATTATATCAAGATATACAAGTTCAGTATTTGCAGAAAGATCGAGCGATTCCACTTTGTTGCCCATCAAGTACAAAGATTGCAATTGTGTATTTGCAGAAACATCCAATGCAGAAAGGTTCTCGTTGAAACCAATATCCAGCATCTTCAATTTAGTATTCTGACTCAAATCGATTGATTTCAGGTTACATGTATTGACATTCAGATCGGTCAACTCCGTGTTCTTGCTGATATCCAATTCCGTGATATCTGCATGCATCAAAGAAAGGAAAGTAAGATTAGTATTTGCGCTGACGTCCACCTCAGATAAATTTGCTTCATCCGCAATCAGACTTTTCAGTTCAGTAAAATACTCGATTCCCTTAAGCGAATAGATGGAGAAATCCTTCCCTGTATCAATCTCCGTTACTTTCGAGATCTCGTCAGAACTCAAGGCTCCGTCATTGTTCTTGTCAAAATTGGTCGAAACGTAGTCTCTGAATAAATCATCCGGAAAATTCGCCTCATCGATTGCAACTGCAGCGTCCTGATCTGCACGAAGTACAGAACCACCAGCTAAAGCTACAGGAACTAAACCGGCCATGGACACACACAGAGCACCGGTCAAAAGATGTTTTAATTTCATTGTCATTACCTTCTTTCCTGATTTTTCCATACAAAAAGGGGCAATCGATCTGAAAAATCAAATCGACTCACCCCCGAATTGTATATACCCAAATAGATTGTAAAAAAGTCAAATGCGTTTGTCAATTAGTTCGAAGTGTCTTTTCTGTAGAAGTTTGGTATACTGATTTGTATCATGCACGCACGGAAGTTCCGCTTTCGTCGTGGGAAAAAGAGGTATGTTCTATGACGAATGCAGATCGGTATCTGGTAGATGATATTCACAATATTCTCGACAATGGTTACAAGGATGAGAATCCGCGTCCGAAATACGAGGACGGCACGCCGGCATACACGATCAGTGTCAATCATGTCATGAGGAAATATGATCTGAGCCGCGGCGAATTTCCAATCAGCACGCTCAGAAAACAGGCTTGGAAGACCGGTATCCGCGAGATCTTTACCATCTATACAAAGCCGACGAATGTCCTTTCGGAAATGGAAGAACTAAAGGTCACCTGGTGGACCCCGTGGGACATCGGCGATGGCACGATCGGCCAGCGGTATGGTGCCACAGTCAAGCGTTATGATCTCCTAAACAACCTCATAGCTGATATCAAAAAGGATCCATATGGAAGAAGAAAGATCATGTCTTTGTGGCAGGAATCCGACCTGCGCGAGACCCCCGGTCTCGCTCCATGTGCTTTTCTCACGATATGGAATGTAAGAGGAAAGTATCTCGATATGTGTATGGTGCAGAGATCCGGAGACATGCTCACCGCTTCCGGAGCTGGCGGTATCAACGAGATCCAGTATGCTGCTCTTCTTCTCATGGTCTCCCGCGCGACTGGATATGAAGCCGGAGTATTTACACACTTTGTTGCTAACGAACAGATCTATGACCGTCATATCGAGAACGCCCATGAGCTTCTCCGCCGGGCCGAATCACTGGATGACAATGGTCCAACGCCGATGCTGGTCCTTCACAAAAACGCCGGCTGTGACCTTTCTTCGATCACCACGGAAGACTTTGAACTGGTTGATTACACACCGATGGAGCCACAGCTCAAATTCGAGTTGGGAATCTAAGTATAAAAGGACTATTATAAGAAGAAACACGCCTCGAAAGCTTTCGGTCTTTCGGGGCGTGTATTTCGTTGTCCATCAACTTTTAAAAAGATTGATTAACAAAATGTGAATATGCCGAATTTCAGTTGTTTCTCATATGTCAAAGAAAGTATAATAAATTAAACTACGAAATGATGAAGGACTATGCTTATGGGAGAGCTAAGGTATTTTGATAATTTCTCTCCGGTCGGAGATCTGATCGTAGTCGCAATATGTTTTGTGATCATGATCCTGTTGATCACGTCCTACGTTCGGAAAACAAAAGCATACTATATTTTCCTGAACATCGTAGCATTTCTGATAGCTGCCGCACTCTGCGATGTCATACATCATGACCTCTACACCCAGATTACAAATGGTGATTATACAAGCGTCTATATATTCAGGCTGCTTTATCGCGCCTTTTTATTCTCCATACTGTTTCTTTTCGTTGTCTATATCGTGACGCTCCAGCGCCTTGAACTGGATAAAAAGATTCCTGTCATGATCGTTTCGAGCTTGATCTACGTATCTGCCGTCATTGTCGATATCGTTACCTGCATCAATGGAACTGGATTCCATCTGAATCGTGATGGTACCGCCGTTAACGGATTCAGTGTTTTCCTATATGGATATCTGGGGCTTGTCATGGTCAGTATCTTTCTCATGCTGGTCTTCCGAAAGCGGCTGCATAAACGTGTCATGCTTGGATTTTACGGCACGATCACGATTTCCTTCCTGATCCTGTACATCCAGAAAACACATGGTCAGTCTTCTTTTACCGCATCGACTTTTCTGTTTCCGATCATTGCGATGCTCTATCTGATCCACGTCAATCCTGTGAATATCGAACTCGGATCGATCAGCATACGTGCTCTGGAAGATATGGTCAATTACAACTTCAAACACGGTCACAAGCTGCTTTTCATGAGCCTTTACCTTCCCGGCTTCGACGTGGAAGGCCGTACTTTGCCAAAAGAACTTCAGGATTCCATCCGACGGAATTCAAGCCAGTTCTTCAGTGACGCTGTACTCTTTCAAGTAAGTTACGGGCACGTGGTCCTTGTTAACCGGATCGATGGCAATTCCAATTATTCCGAAAAACTGAAGGCGCTCCTCAATGCTTTTGAAAAAGAACACCAGAAATACCAGAACGACTATAAAATCGTTATTGGCGCAAGCAGCGACGATGTTAGCCGTGAGAACGAGTATGTCAGCATTATCAAGAGTATCCACCGCTATATGCAGCTCAATGAGGTGCATATGGTCGTGCAGGAAGACTTGACGAAATATAAAGAGTACAAGGCGATCCTTGCTGCATTAAACAGCATCAGTCATAGGCACGACCCCAACGATCCGCGGGTCCAGGTCTACTGTCAGCCGGTATATAACATCATGACGA
Organism: Clostridiales bacterium; assembly: GCA_017545245.1. GTDB lineage: Bacteria > Bacillota > Clostridia > Saccharofermentanales > Saccharofermentanaceae > Scatonaster. The sequence goes on along the minus strand of JAFWPB010000018.1, from coordinate 34,061 downwards.
AAACGTACGATACCGCCGAAGTGCTGATGCGCCTCGATCTCCCGGATATTGGTTTGGTCTATCCTGACAAGTTTATCTCTATTGCGGAAGAAAGCGGGCTTATCAATATCCTGACCAAGATCATTCTGCATAAGACATGTACCGAGATCCGAAAACTTACTTCAGAGGGATATCTCTTTGACAGGATCTCCGTCAACATCTCCATCGTCGATCTCAGGCAGGAAAGCTTCACCTCTGATATTGACTGGATCATCCATACAAGCGGGATCTCCTCGGATAAACTCGCGCTGGAGATCACTGAATCGCAGAACGAAGAAGAATTCAAGGTGATCAAGAGTCGTATCAACGAATTAAAAGGCCGTGGAATCACGTTCTATCTGGATGATTTCGGCACCGGCTATTCCAACCTCGAACGCATCATGGAGCTGCCTTTCGATATTATCAAGTTTGACCGTTCCCTGGTCAATGCCAGCAGCAATGATGAACGGTCCCAGATGATGGTCCGGAGTATGGCAAACCTCTTCTCCCAACTGCAGTATGCCGTCCTCTATGAAGGAATAGAGACCGACAACGATGAGTCCCGCTGCATCAATATGTCCGCGCGGTATCTTCAGGGCTACAAGTACTCCCACCCGGTTCCGATCACAGAACTTCGCAAGTTCTTTTCCCGAAAAGAGTGAAAAAACTGCCGTTCCGCCAAAGTAGTGGTAGAATAAAGTGAATATCGACCACACGAGGTGAACATGAAGATCCAAGACAGATTGAACGGCCGCACCATCCTGATCTGGGGGTACGGACGCGAGGGAAAATCCACCGAAAACTTTATTAAGACACACTGCCAGGTGAAGAGCCTGGAGATCTTTGAAGGTGCCGAAGAAGATATCGACGCGGAAAAATACGACTATATCATTAAGAGCCCGGGCATTGCGCCGAAGAAGCCGAATCCGAAATACATCTCCCAAACGAAGCTGTTTATGGAAGAATTCCGCGACCGCGTCGTCGGCATTACCGGCACCAAGGGAAAGAGCACGACCTCTTCTCTTCTGTATCACGTCTTGCGCGAATGCTACGGCGGAAGTTCTTTTCTCGTAGGAAACATCGGATTTCCGTGTCTTGACCACTATGACGACATTACCGAGGACACGATCGTCGTTTACGAACTCAGCTGCCACCAGCTTTCGGACCTGGAGTTCTCACCACATGTTGCGGTATTCCTGAATCTCTACGAAGACCACCTCGACCGCTATATCACAAAAGAAAACTACTTCAACGCAAAGAAGAATATCACGATCCACCAGAACGAGAGCGATTTCCTGTTCTACGGAAACGATGTTCCGCCGATCGATACACCTGCGCAAAAGCACCTGATCCGCTTTGACGAAGCGATGGATCTGGACATGAAGCTTCGCGGTGACCATAACCGCTTTAACGCAACTTTTGTATACAAGATCGCAACCGAAGTCTTCGGGCTGGACAACGACAAGGTAAAGGCCGCTATCGAGAGCTTTGAGGGACTGCGGCACCGTCTTGAGTTTGTCGGAAACATCGGTGGCGTCGACTATTTTAACGATTCCATTTCCACGATCCCACAGGCTACGATCCAGGCAATCGGCAGTATCAAGAATGCACATACGATCCTGATCGGAGGCATGGAGCGCGATATCGACTATACCTGTCTGATCGACTACATCCAGGCACATCAGGAACTAACATATATTTTCATGTACAAGTCCGGCCGCAGGATCTTCGATTCAGTGGGAAATCTGCCCTGCTGTTTCTACGAAGAAGATCTGGAAAAAGCAGTGGAACTTGCCAAAGCCATGACACCCGAAGGCTGTGCCTGCGTTCTTTCCCCTGCTGCCGCCTCATATGGTTACTTTAAGAATTTCGAAGAGCGTGGCGACTGTTACTGTGCACTGGTACGCAGAGAAGCCGGAAACAACATGAACGCTTCTTCAGAAAAGAGTTCCACTTCTCTCGTTTTTACAGGAGATATCGGATTTGACCGCTACATGGAAGGACGCTGGAAAGACCCAGGTTTGTTGAGCGAGGATCTTCGAAATCTTCTCAAAAGCGCAGATCACGTGATCACGAACGTGGAAGGCCCGATCATGGAAGGCTCGAAGAATACGGAAAACGAAGGAGCAAAACAGCTTCTGCACTTCATGGATCCTGAGGTTGGTGATTTCCTGAAAGGCATCGGTTCTGACATTTGGAATATCTGCAACAACCACATCATGGACGCAGGTTCGGAAGGCATCTTCAGCACTCTTGAAGAAGCAAAGAAACATGGCGTGAAGACCATCGGTGCAGGAGAAAACATCGATGCGGCCAGAGTACCTGTCATTCTTCCGGAAGCAGGAGGAATCGGTATGTTCGGAGTTGGCTACCAACGCGCCTGTCGTGTGGCCGGAGAAGATAAGCCGGGCTGTTTCAGCTGGAGCGATCTCGATACGATCCAGCGCGTCATCAACGACATCAAGAGCCGCTGCAGATGGTGTATCGTCGTCGCCCATGCTGGTGAAGAATTTACACCGCTTCCGTCTCCATACACGCGTGAACGATACCTCAAGTATCTGGAGATGGGTGCGGACATTGTTGTCGCACATCACCCGCACGTTCCGATGAATTACGAGACAGTCGGCGACAAGGTCATCTTCTACTCACTTGGTAATTTTATTTTCGACACCGATTACCAGCGTTCCCAGTTTAATACGGAAAAAGGACTTGTGGTCAAGCTAAACTTCACGGAAAGTGCTTTTGACTTTGAATCATACGGAATCGACATCATAAGGGGCGACGAGCGGATCGAGATCGGAGATCTTCCTGTGATCTATCAGGATGTACAGGAAGAAGAATATAAACTTCTGGCACCGCTTTCTGCCAAGATGCTGGTAGCTGCGACCAAGCGTCAAATGACCTACCTCAACCCTGCCCGCTTTAAGGATGCAACTGAAGAGGAATGGGCAGAGCACTTTGCCGAGCCGCTCCGCACCGGACGTGTCCCCGGCGAGACACTGGATTTCGCCATTATCTGCCCGCTTGCCGAACGTGAAAAGGAGCAGGACTGGAAAAAGAGCAAACACCAGGACATTGTCGACTATATCCAGAAGCAGATGTAATGCAAAAAGGAGTCCACTATGCCAGAAGGAAACTATCCAGAACACGATATCAACCAGGTCTTTGACTACATTCAGGTCGTGCTACATGCCGGTGGCGTCGCAGAAAACGCACTTGATGAGATGTCTTTGATCAACCGCCTTTTTGCCGCGTTGCCGGTGCAGGCAGTTGAATACGGTATGCAGTTTCTCCACGGAAAGCGTGACCTGCCGGAATCCTGCAACGAGATCCTGCCGCTCTTTATCCGTTTCGTAAATCTCGTCGATTATTGTGAGACTATCGTAAAGATGCGCAACATTCCATCTCACCCGACTCCGGAAGAGCTTTCCGAACGAGTCAGGATGAATGCCTCCCTGGATAAGTTCGAGAAAGCATTCTGCACACCGCTTCTGGGCTTCTCTTTCAAAAAAGATGAAACCGCCGTCAAAGCAGATTCCGCACCGGCTGGCGAAGCTCCGGCTGCGCAAGATGCAGTCAGAAACGCAGATCCTTCCGTATCCGGAAACGACGGTGCTGCCCCTTCCGAAGAGGGAACCGGAAACCTTCATCTCATGAATGATTGTGCCTCGGTTTTTGTGTGCGAAGATGCGCTGAAAACATCTCTTTTCTACGAGACAAAACTCGGCTTTTCTGCATCTCATCTGGACGACGAAGAGATGCCGCACATTTTCCTCAAGAGAGACAATATCAGCCTCATTCTCGTGCAGGCAAAAGAAGGCGTGAAGGTCTCCCCTGTCCGCGAATTATACGGTATCCCGTATGATCTGTATATTTATGTTTCCGAGCCCATGATGCTTCAGCTGGAGCTTTCCGGTGCCGGAGTTGAAATCGTGAAGTCTCTGGAAGAAGCCGGTGATCCGACTAACAAGAACAGAGAATTCGTCATCAAAGACAACGATGGGAGACACATCTGCATCTCCCACCGCGCTTAAACTTCCTCGTTTCTCTTCCCTTTTCTATGCCTTTCCGAAAAGCACTGCCGCCGTGAATGTGTTGTTCTCGGAGCTGAGTTTCAGCATGTACCCCAGCATTCGCAGGTTATTATCTGCGATCGCAAGGCCGAGACCGGTTCCATTCTGACCACGTGCTTTATCGCCTTTTACGAAAGGTTTCTTCAGTTCTTCCACATTGGCGATCGGCCCGCTCGTTTGGTTGCTGATCGTCAGCATCTTCGGTGAAAGCACCACTTCCACTACACTGTTTTCTTCCGCATACCGGCTGCAGTTCGTGATCAGATTATCGATCGTCTGGGAAAGCAGGCTGCGGTCGGTCGTAAGGCATACATTCTCGCCTTTGATCTCCACATCGATTCCCTTTTTCTCGAAGATCACCTTGCACCTTGAAACACCCGCCTCGACAAGTTCAAGCAGATAGACGGGTTCTTTTTTGACCACACGGTCGGATACGTCGCTCTTACTAAACTCCAGGATTCCCTCCAGCATGGCATTCATATCGTTTACGCTTGCACGGATCCTGGATGCGTCTTCGACCGCTTTTGTTCGACTGGCTACATTCATGCTCCAGTCCCCTTCTGTGCCTTCTGCATCCGGCGTTCCAGCCGATATTTTGTCTTCCAGTCTTTCCGCGTAAGCAGAGATCGTTGCCAGAGGAGTTTTCAGATCGTGCGCCATCGCTTCGGTCGTCTTCTTCTGATATTCGAACACTTCCCAGATCACTTTTTTCCTGTGGTAGAGGATCAGTGCGATCACAAACGACAAGAACAGTGCCAGAAAAACTGTCCCGCCAACCAGGATCCAGAAAGTCACAGGCAGAGCTTCTGTCATAGAGTTTCTGAAAACACGCGAATAGCGGAGCACATACTCTTTCCCGTTCTCTTTTGTCTTCAAATACTCCTCGGTCACATCGTCCTCAGAAAGCTCGGCACGATCGTAGAAAAAATCCATCAGACTGTGATACTGAAGGGCAAATTCGCTCGAATTTACAAGCATCAGTCCTTTTTTCTCTTTCGGCGAACAGTCGACCGTCGCAACGGCTTCTTTGACCCAGTTACCTGCTTGATCATTCTTGACTACCTTGATCACTCCCGGATAGAAGCGATGCGTGTTCCTGTCGATATATATGCTCTCATATTGATATTCGTAGGAATCAGCATCGAAAAAATGATCCGCCAGTTTATCGTATTGTAACCCCATCGTCTTCTTCGCTATTTTCTCAAGGCTGTATTTCCCATTCTCATATTCATTCAGTGGGTCCAGAAGGGACGAATCGGCAAGAAAATAGTAGAAAGGCTGAAGCAGAGAAGAAGCATTTTCACCATTTGGATCGTCCTCTTGCCCACTCTCTTCCGGGGATTGGGTTAATTCGAGAATGATCATGACAGGTGAAACATCATTCGTATCGATGATCTTCTGATCTCCAATATATGCCGAGACATATACACCTTCGCCACGGAGAAAACACATTGCTCTTTCCAGTTCGTTAAAGCAGATCGCGTAAGATTCCTCATCAGCACGATCCAAATCCTCAAGGCATTGCTCTGCCATGTCAAGATAGCTGGTAAAACCTTCTTTCTTCTTTTCGACAATCTTGTCCATCTGCCTGCCCAGATAATATACAACAGCAGACATACCGATAATCATCAAAATCGCAAAAGCAATCAGAAACATCAGCAAAAACTTGGGTTTTTTGATCGTTTTCTTCTTCACAATTACCTCCCACTAGAAGGTGATCTTATATCCACCGCCGATCACCGTCTTAATGGTTCCTCCGCAAGATTTCAGACTCTTACGCAGTTTCTTGATATGATTGTCGACAACTCTGTCGCCGCCATCAAAATCCACGCCCCACACAAGGTCCAGAAGTTTCTGTCTTCCGAGGACCCGTCCCTGGTTCTCCATGAGAACCTTCAATAGGAAGTATTCTTTTGGCGCCAGCTCCACTTCTTCACCATCGACCAAAACCTCCATACGGGCAGGATCCAATACGATACCGCCGCATGTATAATTTCTCTCGCCGGAAGAGGGAGCGCCCTGTCCACCCGATGCACCCGCGTCCTTTCCCGGTTCCGGAACACGCGCCTGGTTTGCTCTGGCCAATAGCGCAAGGCACTTGGCATAGAGCACTTTTATGGAAAAAGGCTTGACCATATATTCATCTGCCCCAAGTGCGTATCCTTTCAGGATATTGTCTTCGTTCCCAAGAGCGGTCAGGAACACGATAGGGCAGTTGCTTTTGCGGCGTAATATCTTACAGATATCAAAGCCTGATGGTCCCGGCAGCATAATGTCCAGAATCGCAATGTCGTACTGTGATGCACTTACAAGCCGAAGGCCTTCATTTCCGTCTCTGGCTTCGTCCACTTCAAAAGCACCGGTTTCCCTGAAGTGCTCGGCGATCAGTTCGCGAAGTGCATCTGCGTCTTCAACGATCAGGATTCTGGTCATTACTCCATACCTCCATACCATCAGGATAAAACATCCGTGTATCCTTCATATATCCTTTTCAAAATCTTTCCTAAAAAACTATTTCACGATTTTTACCGGAATCGCCTGCTCTGCGATGAACTGCATAATAAGAGGCTCTTCTTTCTTTGCTACGATGACAATGATTCCAGACATATCCGTGGGGAAAAAGAATACATTCTCTTTCAGTACACGAATGAAAGCCACACTCTGCCACGAAAGCTTCAGGTCCCTCTCTCCGTCGTTATAATCAATGCCGTTTTTATCAAATACGATCTTCACAGACGGATTCTTATTCAGAAAATTGTTATAGTACTTCCGGATACTCCAGTAAAGAGCCAGTTCAAACACCGACAGCACAAGCATCATGCCCATACAGATCATCATCAGCGTACTCTCGCTCCAAAGATTGATCAAAAAACATGTCACGGCCATGAGAAGCGAGATGCCAATCATTATCGGCAGTGTCAGTAAAAAATCCTGAACCTTCCTTCCGGGATCCCTCAGCATTTTTCCTGCCTGCATGACAACATTTGTGATTTCTTTCGCCTGTGCTTTTGTCTTCGGTGATGAAGACTCTATAACTAACGTATTCTCCATTTTCTTTTCCTATATTCCCTTTCTTTTTTCACGATCATGGCATGTGCCACTCATCGGACACGAACTGCAGCCACAACTGCAGGAAGTTTTTCCTCTTTTTTTATTTTGGACCATAACAAAGATCACTCCCCCGACAGCCAATGCCAGGATCAGCAGCACTACGATCGTTCCGATATTTTCTTTGATCCAACCCATATCTTTCGAAAAGAACTGCCCCGGGAGATTCTACATCTCCCGAGGCAGCATATATATACCCTACTTCACTTATTCTTTTTCTTGTTCTTCTTGTAGAACTTGTCGATCAGTTCATATGTTCTGTCGCTGATCGCATGTTCGATCAGGCAGGCTTCCTCTGCCGCCGTATCTTCATCAACACCGATTGCAATCAGAACATTGGTCAAAAGCAGATGCTTGGCATACACGTTTTCCGCAATCGTACGTCCCGCTTTCAGAAGCTTGATATTTCCCGCCGCATCAATACTGATCATCTTCTCTTCACGAAGTTTCTTCATCGCTACACTGACGCTCGGCTTCGAAACACCAAGTTCATTGGCTACATCGATAGATCGGACATACCCGTCTCTTTCACGAATGATCAGGATGGTCTCCAGATAATCCTCGACTGATTTGCTTTTTTTCATACTGATGGCACCTGCATCCCACCGGGCAGCAACCGCAATCGCAACCGCAGGAAGATTTTCCTTTTCTCTTATTCGATACCAGCCTGATCAGGATGACTGCAACAATTGCAAGAAGAATGATACTCACAACGATCGTACCCAGATTATCTGATATCCAGTTCATTTTACCACAACCTTTTCTTTCAGAGTAGTTGCCTCTTTATATGGACGGATAAGCAGCCAGATAAATGCCACGATGACCGCGATTGCCACGATGAGAAGTGCGATGTTTCCGTCTCCGGCAAAAGCATTCATGATCTGGTACACAACGAAGGACACGGCATAGGCGAAACCACACTCATATCCGATTGCGAACCAGGTCCACTTTCTATTATTCATCTCTCTCTTGATCGCACCGATTGCTGCGAAGCAAGGTGCACACAGGAGGTTAAAGATCAGGAAGCTCATACCTGCCGCATAGGTAAATGTCGCCGCAAGTGCATTCCAGGTCGAACCTTCTCCACCATAGAGCACGCCCATGGTGCCAACAATATTCTCTTTTGCTACCAGACCCGTAATGGAAGCCACTGCAGCCTGCCAGTTACCGAATCCAATCGGTGCAAAGATCCATGCGATACCCGATCCGACCTTTGCCAGAATGCTGTCGCCGATCGCGTCTTCTTCCAGCATACCAAACGCACCGTCCGTCCAACCGAAGCGGGACAAGAACCAGATTGCGATGGTGGATAGGAGGATGATCGTTCCCGCTTTTTTGATAAAGCTCCAGCCACGTTCCCACATACTGCGAAGAACATTGGAAAGAGTCGGCCAGTGATATGCCGGAAGTTCCATTACGAACGGTGCAGGTTCACCGGCAAACATTCTCGTTTTCTTCAAGATGATACCCGAGCAGATGATCGCCGCAATACCAAGGAAGTAAGCACCGGTAGAGATCCATGCACTGCCGTGGAAGATCGCACCTGCGATCATGGCAATGAAAGGAAGCTTCGCACTGCAAGGGATAAAGGTTGTTGTCATGATCGTCATTCGGCGGTCACGTTCGTTTTCAATCGTACGGGAAGCCATGATACCCGGAATACCACATCCTGTACCGATGAGGATCGGGATGAAGCTCTTTCCCGAAAGGCCGAACCGACGGAAGATACGGTCAAGAACAAAGGCAACACGTGCCATGTAACCACTCGCCTCGACAAAAGCCAGAAGGAAGAACAGTACCAGCATCTGCGGAACGAATCCAAGGACTGCACCGACACCGGCCACAATACCATCAAGGACCAGACTCTTGAGCCAGTCCGCACAGCCGATCTTATCAAGGCCGCTCTCCATAAGTATCGGAACACCCGGAACCCATACACCATAGTCCGCCGGATCCGGTTCCTCGAGTCCGTTCTCTTCAAAATAAGAAACGGCTTCGAGATAGCTCATGCCATTGACATCCTCACCGGCATCCTCAGGAATTGCCTGGTAGTAAACATCGATATCGCTTTGTTCAAGCGTTTCTTCGTCTTCGATCGTATAAGGCACTTTTACTTCATCAGTAGTAAAGGCCTTCATGTCATCGAGGGACATTTCCTCATCGAATCCGACAAAAGCATCTACCGCCTGTACAGCTGAATTATAGTCTTCTGCGGCTTCTTCCGCATCCGCAGTGCCAATTCCGAACAGGTGATATCCATCACCGAAAAGTCCATCGTTCGCCCAGTCTGTCGCCGGTGCACCAACGCCGACCATCGCGACCCAGTAAATGATAAACATGACCAAGGCAAAGATCGGTAGACCCAGCCAGCGGTTGGTAATGACTTTATCGATCTTATCGGATTTGCTGAGTGCACCTGCAGATTTCTTCTTATAGACACCCTTGATCAATTCCGCGATATAGATATATCGCTCGTTGGTAATAATGCTCTCAGAATCGTCGTCAAGTTCTTTTTCCGCGGACTGAATATCCTTTTCGATGTGGTTGAGTTTCTCAGAAGGGATTTTCAACTGCTCAAGTACCTTCTCATCACGCTCGAAGACCTTGATCGCATACCATCTCTGCTGTTCTTCCGGCATGTCGTGTACGATGGCTTCTTCAATATGTGCCAGCGCATGTTCTACCGGGCCGCTGAATGTATGCATCGGAACACGCTTCACCTGTGTAGCTGCAGCAATGGCTGCTTCCGCTGCTTCGAGTGTCTTCTCGCCTTTTAATGCGGATATCTCAATAATATCGCAGCCCATTCTCTTGGCCAGTGCCTGCGTATCCAGCGAATCGCCGTTCTTTCTGACGACGTCCATCATGTTGATGGCAATAACGACCGGGATACCGAGCTCAATAAGCTGGGATGTCAGATACAGATTACGCTCGAGGTTTGTGCCGTCCACGATGTTCAGGATCGCGTCCGGGCGCTCGGTGATCAGGTAGTTTCTCGCTACCACTTCTTCCAGTGTATACGGGGAAAGTGAATAGATACCCGGAAGGTCGATGATCTTCACATCATCGTGTTTCTTCAGTTTTCCCTCTTTTTTTTCCACGGTAACACCCGGCCAGTTACCAACAAATTGATTTGAACCGGTAAGAGAGTTAAATAAAGTCGTCTTACCGCTATTCGGGTTACCTGCTAATGCTATCTTCAAACTCATGCTTTTCCGCCCCCTGTGATCTCGATCATTTCTGCATCTGCTTTACGAAGTGATAATTCGTATCCTCTTACGTTCACTTCTACCGGATCTCCCAAAGGAGCGACTTTACGGATGTAAATGCTTGTCCCCTTCGTGATCCCCATGTCCATGATCCTTCTTTTAATTGCACCCTCACCGTGCAGTTTTACTACCGTGACGGTCGAGCCGACTTTGGCCTCTTTCAGTGTCTGCATGTTTTCTCCTCCTCTTTATACCATGACCTTTTTCGCCATTTCTTCATCCAAAGCAATCCTTGATTCTTTGACTTTCACGATGACATTTCCACCGAGACTACTGATCAGTGTTACGATCCCACCGGGCGTAAACCCAAGATTTTCCAGGTGTCTTTTTACTTCAGGATTTCCACCGACTTTCTTTATGACATTATCCTGGCCAGGATCCGCATAAGTAAGTGGTATCATAGAAACCGCCTCCTCTATATTATTGTTAGCACACTCTAACCAACCGTTATAAAAAATAGTTAGACCTTACTAACCGCTTATGTTATACAGGACTAACTATTTTTTGTCAAGGGGAGATTATGATTAAACTTTATTGTGAAATCGTATATAATGCATGGAAGTAACCATTATAGTCCATGAGTTCGGAGAAGCTGCCGCTCTCTTCGATGCGTCCGTCCTTCATGACAAGGATCTTATCGTAGCGTTTCAGAAGACCCGCGTCGAGAGAATGTGTTACGACGATTCTTGTTACATCCTGAAGATCAAGGATATCACTGCTTACCTGATGGGCTGTCTTCGCATCTAGTGCAGCTGTTGCTTCGTCTGCCAGAAGCACTGTCGACTTTTTCAGAAGGCTTCTTGCGATCGAGATTCTCTGCTTCTCTCCGCCTGAGAGTGAACTCCCGTTTTCACCACACAGATAGTCTTTGCCCCGCTCGGAGATCAGTTCCCCGAGATGTGCCCGCGAAATGGCAGACTCCAGTTCTTTTTGCGGAAAATCATTGAACATCGTCACGTTATCTTCGATGGAAGCGTTGAATACAAAGACATTCTGTGCAATGGAGGAAACCTGCTCGAACAGAGAATCCGTGGATGCTTCTCTCAGCTTCGTACCATCCCAGAGAATCTCGCCCTGGTAGTTACTGTTACCAGAATGGATCAGATTCAGAAGTGTGGATTTGCCACTGCCGCTTGCACCGACGATCGCGTAGGCCTTACCGGCTTCAAACTCTGTGTAGATATCGTGCAGTACTTCTTTTCCCTCCTCGTAGCTGAAAGAAATATGGTCGAGTGTGATCGAAGAAGAAAGGCCAGTGATTTCTTTTGTTCCTTTTGCCTCGTGATTCTTCGTCAGCTGATCTGCAAGTTTCGAAATGAGTTTCTTTGCGGCCTTGCGTCCTGCGAGAAGATTCGGAAGTTCAGCGATCGGCTGGATGATGAAGTTCATGAGATTGACGAACATGATAACTGTACCTGCAGTTACGCCCTTGCCGGAAATGGCGAAGTATGCACCGAAGAAGAATACGCCAGTCTGTGCCAGGAAACCGGCAACCATACCGATCGTGCCGATCAAGGTCTGCACACGGCGCTTCTTGCTCTTTGCTGTTTCAAGAGAAGTATTCTCCTTAGCAAAAAGATCAAAGATCTTCTTTTCAGCTTTGAATGTCTTGACGACGGAGAAACCACCGAGGCACTCGGCAAGTTTTGCTGTAAAGTCTTTGTTTCTCTCGGAAACGATCACTTCCTGCTTCGCAAGCTTGGTGCTGGATGCAAGGGAGGCAATGAGCGGGATCAAGGTCATGCCGACCGCTGCAAGTGTCAGAAGCGGGCTGTACCAGAGCATGAAAGCCAGGGAGCCGAAGAAAGAAACGAATCTTGAAATGATCGTAAACTGTGTTGCAAGATACTGGTTTTCAATAGCCGTCGCATCGTTGGTCAAAGCAGAAAGATAAGTGGCCGTGCTTTCATCACGGAACGAAGACATGTTTTTTTCGAGGAGTTTCCGATAGGCAAATTCCTTATACTGCTTCATCGCGCGGCAGATATACTTTGGTTCGCAGATGTAACTCAAGGCATTCACTCCCAGGAAGAACAGTAAAAGAGCACCCTCGATCAGCATGAGCTGCATCAATGACCAGTTGCTGCCATTCCCCGCTGCGAGGTCGATCAATTCACGACACATCCAGGATACGGCCATACCCATCAATCCGGATATCAGTGATGCGCTCATTGCGAGGAAGAAAACTCCTCGGTTGTGCTTAGAAAACTGTGATACCAGTTCTTTTTCAATAGATTTCTTTTTCATCTCCATCTCTCCCTTCAAGATCACGTCTTTGCTTTTTGTAATTTCATGATATCGGAAAAGGCATGCGTAATGAATACACCGCTAATACCAGTTGTAGTTTTCTTTTTCTACCAGCAGTATGGGTTTGATTCTTATGCGCGAGATGAAAGCAGATAAGCTTTGCCCTGAAAATCCTTTTCAAGACTTGATCCAAAGCTGTCAAGCACGGTTTTCCCTTCCAGGAAACGCTCGACCGGCGGATTATTACCACCTTCAAAAGTATGCACGATGAGGAGTTCTTCGTTACCAAGCACGCGCCGCACGATCTGATAGCCGGTCGGTTTTGTGTAGTCATTCGCATTGGTTTCGATTGCCACTGTCTTGCCGTCACGGATGATTCCGCTTATCTTCATATAAAAAGGAATCGCAGCCAGTGCAATATTCCACTGCTCGTCCGAGAGTGCGAAGATATCACCGGAAAGACAAAGACGTCCTAGGAATGCTGCTGTCAGCGTATAGTAGAGACGGTCTGCATCATCCTTTTCACGAAGCACCGCCCAGATCTGACTCTGCTCGGGCCGGATCACCCGATGGAGATTGGCCGCAATCAACGGAATCGTCGTACATTCATGCGCATCTGAAAAACTTGCCTGCGACACCAGCTCCATCATGGACGGTTCAAGACGGTGTCCACCGCTCGCGCAGTTTTCTATGACTAACTCCGGCATTTCTTCTGCAAGATGGCGGAAATACTCCTGGCTCTTCAGCACTGACTGCCGAACACCCTCACCATAGCTCTCGTCGCCATCTACACCGGCACCCATATTCTCGTTATAATCCACTTTCAGATATCCGAATCCGTTCTCCTTCAGGAGTTTGAGCATCTTTTCATCAAGATACTCCCACGCCTCTTTTTTCCGCATATCGAGAAAACGTCTGGTCCCGACCGTAACCGGGAATCCATCCCTTTTCTGAAGCATATCCGTCTTCTGAAATGCCTCGGATTCTTTGCCACAGTTTTCAAATTCAAACCAGATACCCGGAATCAGTCCGTGGCTTCGGATCATGTCCGTTGCCTGCCTGATTCCCTTCGGAAAAAGCACTTGGCTCGGCTTCCAGTCGCCGGCTGTGACGAACCAGTTCTCGTCTTCTGTACCCTTGTACCAGCCACAGTCGATGACAAGATAACGGACACCTGTACCATCAAGTTTCTTCGCGATCTTCTCAAGATTCTCATAGGAAGGCGAACCCCAGGTCGTACAGTATTCATTAAAGATTACAGGCAGGTCCTGATCGACCTCGGCGATTCTCGGAGACTGTGCTTTAACGAGTTTGTCGCAGACATCGAGGATCGAATCTCCCTCTGCAATAACTGCCTTCGGAGTTGTAAAACTTTCGTCAGGATGGATCGTCTTATACCACTGGCCGTAATCTCTGTCGGGGATGCCGCCGTGTATCGTGATCTCATCGCGGTTTCGAAGCACTTCGATCTGCCAGCTCGATGCAAGATAGAGCTGCACACCAAGAAAATGCTGCGTTTTCGAATCTTCCAGGATCAGAAACGGGAAATATTTTCTTACCGGCATGCTGCCGTTCTGCCCGAACTTTTCGATTCGGAAGCCATGGTTCGCCCACGATCTTTCCATATTCAAATCAATAAGATCCTGAGACAGAAGTTTTCCTTCTGCACTCCAGAACGACGTAGCCCGATGCATCCGGTCTGCCGTGATCCCGCGGATTGCAAAACTGGAAAGAAGTTCTACTACCGCATCTTCTTTAGTACAGTTTTCAAATACTGTCTGAACGATCGTGACGTCCTTCGTTTTTTCATGGAGAACAGTGATGCGGTGTCCTTTCTTCGTCTCAAACACCGACTCCGACTCTGAGGACGAAAGCAGGACTTCTCCTCGCGTCGTCTCACTTCCGGAAAGCGTCATTCCGTTTCCGTATCCGTCATTGTACTCATCGCCGCGAAGGCGGATCTCCGCATAATATTCCATAAATGATTTACTCCATCCAGATCACGCTCGGGTCGATACTCTCCAGATCTTTAGCACCGGTACGGCACATCATTGCACGAAGCTGACCGGTCATCTTCTTCAGAAGAGAATATGCACCCTCGGCGCCCTCTTCTTTGATCGGATCCATAAGAGGTTTTCCGATAGAAACCAGATCTGCACCTAGTGCGATTGCTTTGAATGCGTCAAAACCACTTTCGATGCCGCCATCGACGATAAGCGTCAGATCATCGCCCACTTCATCACGGATTTCCGGAAGAAGCATGACCGGCGGAACCGCACAACGCATCAGCCCATTATGGTGACTCAAAATGATACCCTTGCACCCAAGCTCAAGTGCTTTTACCGCATCATGAACACTCAGCGCACCCTTGATAAAGAACGGGATCTTCGCCGTTTCTACATATTCACGGAGTTCTTCCACTGTTGGAAGTTTCATCTCTTTTCCGACCACGATTGAATCTTCGTCGTCATCCACATTAACCGAATGCTCCACATCCATGCCAACCGCCATTGCACCGTTTTCACGTGCACATTCGATCCGCGAGAAGATCTCGTCACGATCTTTGTATGGCTTAATGATTTTCATGACATGCGCGCCCGTGGCCAGAACCTTCTTCAGTTCGTCGTTATCACCCATTCCGATACTAACCGGAGCATTCAGCTTCTTCGCACCTTCCGCCATCGAAACCAGATCGATGTGACTCAGCGCCGCCGTCATGATCGGCGTATCAAACTCATAGCCGCAGAACGTGATTTTTGAAGCCGGATGCACCGCTCCGATGATCCGGCTTTCCACTAAAAGAGAATCCATGTACTTTCTTGCAATTTTGATTGAATCTTCGTTCATTTATTACACCTCCAACCCTGCTGTCTTTGCGCATTCTTCTACGTAACGGAATGCACTGTCATATTCCTCAAATGTCGTCATGTGCTCCAGAAGGATCGCACCATCTTTCGGAAGATACTTGTCAAGGATCGCAAGGATCTTCGGATAGTCGAGGTCTCCTTTTCCTGGCGGGCACTCATCTATGTGTGTTGTATATTTAGTAAGATCCATCTTACTGTCTTTAATGTGCGTACTCTTGATATAAGGAGAAAGCTTGGCGAAGCATTCTTCGATAAAAGCCTCGGCCATAAGGAAGCGCCTTGGCGAATGGATCATGTTGACAAAGTCCATGTGCACTGCAAAGCGTTCCCGGTCAACATCTTCGATCAGTTTCAGATACACATCCGGCCCGTCCGGGATCATCCAGGGCATAGGCTCGATCGTATAAAAAGCTCTTGTCGGAGATGCCGTATCGATGACCGTCTGTATGCTCTTCACGATATCACGGTAATTCTCCTCGGTATAGTTGCTCTTATCTGCGGCATCCCAGGAAAGATCACTTTTCGTTCCTGCGATATTCACACAACACTCTATCCCGAGCTGATCGGCAAGTTGAAGTTGTTTTACGGCATAAGAAAGATTGTCGCCGGAAAGGATGTTTGTCCATACGCCGATCTCACTGATCTTCACCTTATGTCGTTTTGTGATCTCCACATACTCGTTGATCTGATCAATCGGATCAAGACATGTAAACGGCGCCGTGACGGCTTTAAAATGCGACTTCAGAAGAAGCGCTTCCCATTCCTTCGGATTAGAATAATTTCCTGTAACTGTCCCACCTAAAATCATGTCATTTATTCCACGTACAGATGGCGCTTCTCCTCGAGGAAAGTCATCTGTACTTACTCCTTGGATAATCTGTCCTTATGATAACATAATTACAGTTGGTATCGTCAAAACTTATATTGCATGAAGTTCGGATTATTGACACAGCCGAATTATGTGATATTCGGATTCTTCGAGTATTCGCTCACTCTGATTCCCTCCTTCATTTGTCTTAAGTGTGTTGCATCGCTTAGAAGTTCCAGTATCGGCTGGTTCAGGCTGCCCGGCCGCTTATCGAAGCGCAGGATCGAGATCGCCGTATGCGGCATATGAATCGTTCCGCAAAGGAACGGAAACGGCAGATTGTAGATATGGGAAAGCATCGCTGTTTCGGAACCACCGTGGCAGAACAGAGCGATCGTCTTTTCTTCTGTAACGGCATTTGTATTCCGATAGTAAAGACCTTCTCTTTCATAGCCCAAAGTCTGAAGCCACGTATCGGTTGCTTTCGCGATCTGGTCCACATCGACTGTCGCCGTATTTTCCTTATAGATTGGATGCTCTCTCCAGTCCGGATCACGAAGATCCCATCCTTCCTGGATCATGTCGTCCACACCGTACCACGGATTCAGTTCAGTATAAAGATGTTCTTCTCTTCCGAAACGGATCTCCTTCATGAAGTCAAGAATGTCGATTTTCTGAATTCCGGAAGCCTTGGAAAAAGCCTCGGCCGTTTCGATTGCGCGGCCGCATGAAGATGAATAAATCTCTGAGATCTGTTCCTGCAACAGTCTCTGCGCAGCAATCTCCGCCTGCCTGTGCCCAAGCTCAGTCAGACAGTCATTCTCGTAATCCGGATCGCCGTGACGAACAATAATGAGTCTCATTCCTGTATCGCCTTTCTGTTTAGTAAATCATTCTTCTTCTCAACTATACATAAAAAGAGGGGAAATGTCATTTCCTTCCATTTCACTTATCATATCTTGCGCACTGCACTTCGGGATTGTCTTGAAGTTCCAGGCGGATCTCCGGGACATCCACACCAAGCGAAATCATGTTGGCACGCGCAGAAGAAAGGAAAGCCGCTGCGTTTTCTGATGAAATCGGAAGATCGCATCCAGTAAGTTCTTTTGAATCGGAAACAGAAATACCAATCTCACCCAGCACTTCGGCGAGGCTCTTATTTCCACGGAGAGCCATCAGGACGCTGTTCAGCTGGAGGTAACCATAGACCATGACGGTCATGAGTTCCTCAGAGCCCCAGATACGTTCGTAAAAAGAAAGGAAGTCTTCTCCTTCCGGAACCGGCGACGGCATATTTCCGATAGCTCCGGCAATCATTTCTTCGAGTTCACGAAGACGCGCGTCTTCACCGATCATTCGATAATACGCTGCTGCAAATTCATTGACATACATCTCTTCGCGTACACTCGACATCGGCACGTTGACGCTGCTCTTAATGCAATGGCCCAGCTCATGCACAAGGTTGTACCAGTGAAAATACAAATCAAACTTATACTGAATGTTGTCCGCGCCAAGGAGCATCGCAAACCCCTGCTGCTGTTCTGCCGTGCCGGTCTCATAACGGCCGGATAAGATGATATAACTCATATGAATTCCCTGCTTTCTTGTGTTTCTGGTACTATTGTACTCTTTGGAATTCTCATCGGAAAGAGACTCGTAGTCTATTTTTTGAGCAAAAAACCTCACCAATGGTTGGATCAGTACGCACACTCATTGTGTATGCCCAAACACAAACTGCAAGGGACTACGGAAAACCCGAAACATCATACCTCACCCGAGTTCTTTTCGCGGCTCTTCTGCTGGATCTCCTGAATCAGGGCATTCTGTTTTTTCGCCTCGGAGAAGACGCGATAGTAGTAGAGTGCAGCCAGAATGATGTACGGAATCGTGAAGGAGCGGAAGTATTCAAACCAACCCCAGGGCGTAACCGGACCATAGAAATAGCTGAGTCCCAGGATCATGAGCGCGCATAGGAAGCATGCTGCCAGATACTGTACGATGATCATGACAAGCGGACTGACATTGTCGAAAAGTCTGTGCATATACAGCACGAACGTCGCGATGGCACAGCTTAAAAACATCGTGATCACATTGGCATTGTTTGTCTCCGTGCCGGTGATGATATTGACAAAAGCACCAACGACCGAAATGAGGGTGTATACACAGCACAGTTCAATAATAAATTGTTTTACTCGTTGCATCTCACATGATCCCCCTCATTTTCTGAAGATAGTCGTTGAAGCTTTTCTTGTAGCTTCGGTTCACGCAGATCCGCTCGCCGTTGTCAAAGGAGGCGTAAACCTTCATGTTGAGGTCCGGCTTGAGCTGACGGATCTTGTAGATGTTAATCAGGTTGGATTTCGAGACCCTGACGAAGCCGTAGGTCCAGAGCATTTCTTCGCAGGAAGCGAGCGTATTCATGACGCGGAATACGCCGTCTTTCGTATACGCGAAGAGCTTTCTCTCGATGTGGTCGAGATAGTAGATCTCCGAAGGATCCAGGATCAGTTCTTCACCATCATCGAGGTCCTCGTCCGCAGGCCGTCCTTGAAGAACCGGCCGGTCTTTGTTTACTGAGTCGATGATCTGACGGATCACGGGACGCATATTTGCATAATATACGTCCACGTGTTCATTTATATTCTTCTTATCTTCGTACAAATTCAGTTTCATTTTTACTTACTTTTCGACTGTTTCCAGAAAAGATTCCACGCTCTTCATGTATGCTTCCGGATCGTCGATAACCCCCTCAATATGCGCACTGTTGAAATGTGCGATCGCGCGTTTCTCACAAGTCATATTATCATAAACCATCTCTACGTACTTGGGAAGACAAACTTCGTCTTTGTCAGACACGATGATCATGGTTGGGATCTCGATATCCTTTGCCACTGCGATCGTGTCGGCATCATCATAATCTACTTTGTTGAAGATCTTCATGAAAGTCTTGCTTGTTCCGATGAGATAATTGTTCAGAAGTGAATTCTTCTTGTCCTCGTCATCGCTGTCAGCAAACATCTCACGAAGGATCAGTTCCATACCCGGGACAGGGCTGTCTGCGATGACTGCATCTGCACAAGCACTGCTGTTCTTCTTCACGTTGGCGGCATAGATTACTGTTGTCTGTGCGCCCATGGACTGTCCGTGAACAATAACTTCACCCTCATGGAGTTCTTCTCTTGCATAGCTGACCATAGCTTCAACATCGAGGGCTTCATGGATACCGAATGTTACCCGATCGTCTGGATTCTTGCCACTGCCACGCTGGTCGATTGCGATGACATCGTAGCCTCTTTCGAGATACTGTTCTGCCAGTGGATATGTGCTGACGCGGTCTCCACCTGCACCATGTACCAGAACCACACACTTCTCGCTTTCGCTGTCAAAGAAGGTAGCCGGTACAACATTTCCGTCTTCTGCTTTCGCGCTGATCTCTGTACCTTGGAACCTGCTGTTGAAACCGTCCAGATCGTATCCCCACTTTTCAATCTGCTTGATGCTGTTGTCGTGTGTATCTTTTCCTTTATTCTGATGCAGGATCTTGTCTGAGATAATACCGCCAACTACGATCGAGCCGCCGAGAGCCAATGTGAAGATAACGCATCCTGCGATAATGATTTTTCTAATGATTGATTTCTGTGTTTTCATTTTTGAATTTCTCCTTGCTTTTGCCTTGTTGAGTTCACTATAGCAAAGCAAAAAGGGCCGAGTCGGCAAATCGGTACAAGATGCAATCCGGGATGTACAAGTTGCAGTTCGTGAATTTCTTTCCGACGCATAAAAAAGGAGCCATTCCTGCAACCTCGTCCCCGTCTTCGCAAAGTGAAAGCAAGGACATCGGCCGCGGAGATGACTCCCTTGAAACGCCGTTTCTTTTTAAATAGAACGCAGAGGAATTACTGTGCGTTCACATCGTAAACCATGTCAGCGAATGTATCGAGCTTGAAAGACTCCTTGAAGACGACCTCGATCGGGCTGTCAGAACGGAGCTTGAAGTACGCTGTATATGTAACTGTCTCACCGTCAGCGATCTTCTGGTAGAGCGGCAGATCCTTCTGTGTCTTGCCCTCGTCCTCGGAACCCTTACCGGAACCGACGTGCTTCAGCGTCACGCCATCCTGGAAAACATAACAGTTGTTCATTGCGATCATGAACGGGCTATCTTCTCTACCTGTGTGGTTAGTTACAGTAAACGAAATACCAACGACCTTGTGCTCCACGATCTTGGAATCACGGTCGAGATCTGTACCTGTGAAAATACCTGTGACGCCGTTGATCTTGATGTCGAAACGACCGTCAGCCCTTGTACCCTCCGGCAGGTTGCCCGGACCGAAGGCCGGCTTGTCGATCTTAGCGAGCTCGAAATCCTCGTGACGGATGTCCGGCATCTCCCATGTCGGGTCGATGTCGAAGCTCTGCATGTTATCGTTGGAATCGCCGACGCTGACTGTGATCAGATCCTTGCCGCCCTTAGCGCAGGCAAATTGAACCACGCTTCTGTATGTAACGCCGTTCTGGAAGAAGAGCCAGATATCGTCGTTGTGATCCATGTCACTGAATGTGGAGTTGGAGCTCGGGTCCTCCTTCAGCTCTTCGCCGTTCTGTGTAGCCTTCCAGTAAACCTGAGCGATCTTCTTAACGTCGTCGTTCTTACATGTGAAATCGTAGTAGACGTTCACGAGGTCGTAGTCGTACTTATCACCGGTGTCCCAGTACTCATAGCCGACGACCTTTACATCGAACTTACCGTCAAATGTGAATGTTTCAGGCAATGTAAAAGCACTTGCTGCAGCAGTTGTTTCTTCTGTTGTCGATTCAGTTGTCTCTTCAGCAGTTGTCTCAGACTCGGCAGATGTTTCGCTTTCTGCTGCAGTTGTCGTTTCTTCTGCAGTAGTTGTCTCCTCAGCAGTAGTAGCCTCAGTTGTAGTTTCTTCTTTCTTGTCGCTGCATGCGGTAAACGAAGTCAGCATAAGAGCACTTGTCATACCGGTGCAGACCACTTTCAGCAATTTGTTGTGTTTCATACTTGAATCCTCCTTCTTTGCGTCCCTATATAATAGCACAACAAATTGAAGGCAGCTCTTATCTAACCTAGTTAGATAAAAATAACTGTGAAAAATGCATGAAAAATCTTTGATTTTCGTGCGCAACTTTAGAAGCCAATCTACTTTACTTTTCTACAGGAAATACGATTTCGGCGCGGAATTCATAGCCGTACGGCTTCTCTTCACATGTCGCGGAGAATTCGCCATCGTAGTTTTCAGCAGCACTCTGGATATTCATAAGTCCAAAGCCGTGGTGTTGACGGTCTTTCTTACTTGTGCGGATCGTCTTGAATGTGCGCTCACCTGTGGCTGCTTCGTCTTCCAGCATGTTCACCATCTCAGCGCAAGGGTTGGTGACACTGATCATGAAAAACTTTTCCGTTTTCTTGAAATCGACTACGATCTTTTTAAACTCCTCACCAAGATCCGTTATGCGCTCGTCGGATGCGGCCTCGATCGCATTATCCAGTAGATTCGCAAGCATCTTGCACATATCCTGCGGCGTGATGGAAATCCCCGAAATCACACCATTTGTAACAAGAGAAATACCACGTTTCATGGCCTCAGTGCTTTTGGCAGAGAGAATGGCGTCTGCGATCACATCACCGGTGTGCGCGGAAATATCGGTACTTTGCAAATTTGTAGACATCTCCTGAAGATAGTCACGCATCTGGTCATACTCCTGATTGCCGAGAAGGAGCGTCAGGACCTGCACGTGGTTTTTCATGTCGTGGCGGAGTGCGCGGATCTCGGTATCGGCCTTAACGGTAGCCTCGTAGAAGCGCATCTGTGAAGAAACCAATTCCTCGTTGATACGGTTGATGTCCTTGAGCGAATCGCGTTCTTTTTGAGAGACCCGGATATAAAACAGAATGACAAATGCCGACAGCGAAAGCAGCATCGACAGGATCAAGCCTGTTTTCTGACTTATGCCGATCCTCGCGTAATCCAGCACATCCATCCCGGCGGAAAGATAAGACTCTGTCTGCATTATAAAAAGGATCGTAAAAGCCAGGTCCACCAAAAGGATCTCGAGGATCACATGGATAGGAAGCGGCGAATCGTCTTTTTTTCTCCGCATCTTGTCCAGACATACGAAAAGCACTGCCTCGATCAGTAGCGAGAGTATCTCGAGGAGCAGATACACCACCTCTCGGTTCGTCGCAATTTTCAGATCAAGTGACAGAAAGATGAGTTCACGGATCGTTGAGAATATCTCTGCAAAAGAGTTCAGCAGCATATCGCCGACCACAGTCAGTACCAGCTTTTTCCATAGTTTGCACTTCATGTTGATAAGCATCAGGATCAGCACAAAGACCACCTTTATGACTTCCACCAGATCATAGCTGGGCTGAAGCATCAACCCTCCGCTTCTGTCAAAACAAAGGAACACGGTAAAGAGTGCGGCTAGAAAAGAAAAAATCCAGGACGCGGTATACGTCGCTTTACGGTTTGTAAAATGGTATTTCAGGACGCCGTCAAAAAAGTACACCGTCAACGGCGCCGAGAAAATAATCGGGAGCATGATGTAGATTGCTTTTAACCACATTATCGACCATTGCTCCTTATAAAATCGAAGAGTTGTTTCTTTGCCTCTGCAGCCATGCCGCGCGCGATCGGAAGCACCTCGTCGTTATCGAGAAACACCTCTGTTGCACCCATTTTTACCACATGCGCGAGATTGATATAATACGAACGATGGATCTTGGTAAACCCGGATTCGATTGCATCGATCTTCTCCATCGCTTCAGAAAACTTCATGCGCTGTTCCACCGTCGAGTTAGTGAAGACAAACCTTACTGAGTTATTCGAAGCTTCTGCATATACCAGTGAAGAGATTGGAAAGATCAGGTCTTCGCCGTCTTTCCGGAGAACGATCTTCTCCTCCACCTTGAGTTTCTTCTCGAGATCTTTCAGCGTCTGGCGAAGTTTATTTACATCGATGGGTTTTCCCAGAAAGCGGAACGCGTCAACCTCGTATCCCTCCATCGCAAGTTCAGTATGGCTCGTCAAAAAGATGATCGGGATATCTTTCGAATACTCACGGATGACCTTCGCCGTGCTCATGCCGTCAAGTTCTTTCATCTCGATATCAAGAAAAATCGCATCCAGCTTGAAGTCATTTTCGAAACTTCTGACAAGCTCACGGCCGTCCGAAAAAAGAAAGCAGCTTACGTTTTCCCGTCCATAGAGCGAAGAAATCATATCGGCAATCTGCTGCCGGAACACTCTCTCGTCATCTACTACGGCAATCCGCATCGCTACTCCTCCCCAAAAGTACTTATCGTTTTAAGTGTATCACTTATCCGACGGTCTTTCCATTATCGAGCATGACGATTCTTGTGCCATACGAGGCGCACTCTTCAGAGTGAGTGACCTGAAGGATCGTCATGCCTTTTTCCTCGTTCAAACGGGCAAAAAGCTCCATGATTTCGCGTGTTGATCTCGAGTCAAGATTACCTGTCGGTTCATCAGCGAGGATCACTTTCGGGTTGCCAAGGACCGCACGGGCAATGGCAACACGCTGCTGCTGACCACCGGAAAGCTTCGCCGGCATGGCGTGCCGCTTTTCGGTCAGACCTGTGATCTCGAGGATCTCATCGAGTTCTCTCTTGAGCTCCGGCTTTTTGTGTCCGTTCATGGTCAATGGCAGAAGAATATTATCCTCAACGTTAAGGTTCATGACGAGGTTATAGAACTGGAAGATGAACCCGATGTTACCGAGACGAAGCTTTGAAAGCTTGCCGTCACTCAGCTCACTGATGTTCTCGCCGCACAGGGAGATGTTGCCGTCGAAGCTTCTGTCGAGTCCGCCGATCAGATAAAGCAGTGTGGATTTACCTGAACCCGATGCGCCCATAAGCGAGACGAACTCCCCCTCTGCGACATACATGCACGTGTGATCAAGCACCTGGTTGATGTTCGTGCCTTTACCGAAATATTTGCTTACATTATTGACTTCGATGATCGTATTCATTTGATTGTCCTCCGTTTAGGTTTTCTTTTTTATTCGTACTTGATCTGCTCAGCGATCTTCATTTTTCTTAAGCTTCGAATAGGGAAAAGCACTGTCGCCGTGAAGACTACCATCAGCAGCAGGAAGAACAGCAATGTCTTTCCTGCGTCCGCCTTGATCACGAGGCCGATGCTTGCCGTGTTGTCGATCGCATCTCCGATGACGTGAGTCAGAAGATGACCGATGAATACTCCGATACCAGCCGATACGATTGAGGTAATCAGAACCTCCTTAAAGAGGATGCCGGACAGTTTCTTTTTGCTCATTGCGGTCGAAAGCATAACGGCACATTCCTTCTTTCTTCCAGTGAAACCGATGAGCTGGTTGCTGATCGTACCGATACAGGTCATAGTAATTGCCACAACGATGATGATGCCCAGAATGAGCGTCAACTGGGATGCCGATTCTTTCGCACTCTCCACTTCTTCCTGATAAGTGTTCACAGAGGAGAATGTGCCCTGGCCGTATGTCCGGATCGTCCAGACAAGTTTTTCCGGATTCGCGCAGTTGATCAGGATGTAATACGGCTTATCTTTGAAAAGAGTGATGAACTCTTCTTCAGAAAAGAAGACCACCGCTTCTCCACCTTCCAGTGGTGAGGTCTTAACGATATTTGCAATACTGTACGTTCTTGTAACCGGGACAAGTCCGTTCGGATGGATTGTGATCTCAATCGAATCTCCTTCTTTATATCCGTTCGCCTTCGCGTAACGGCTGTCGAGCACGACCGTACCAGACTCAATCTTGGAAGGAAGCATCTCGTAGCCTTTATAGAGATGATAACCACCTTCCGGAAAACCATAGAGTGTTGCTCGTGTTGTCACTGTCTCTTCGTTTTTCGCATCGCCGTTCTTTTCAATCAATACATCATCGAGAAGACTATAGACCCGCTCGGTCTCTGTTACGCCTTCAAGGCGGTCAACGTAGGAGTAATACTTCCCGGCTTTCGAGCACGTGATGACTGCGTCGCAGTTGAAGTTTACTTCACTCATGGATTCAGACATCGCACCTGCAATCGAGAAAACGATCACACACATCGCCGCTGCAGTAGCAAGCAATACGCCGCTTCCGACAGTGCTTTTGCGGGAGATGGTTTCGGCCGAAGCTAAAGACCAGCTCGCACTTCCAATCTTTGCTGCGATGGCTGAAACAACAGAAGTCACAAAGCGCAGGATCATCGGGAACAAAAGCGCCAATGCAACCACTGTAAACAGAAGGCATGCGGTTGCGCCCAGAATATTGGAACGCAGGAAGAATGTCACTACGGAAATACCCAGGCAGACCAGACCGGCAATCGTAAGTCCCCGGCTGAAACGATATTCCGTATCACGGTTATCGAAAATGATGTCGCGAATGGACGTCTTCAGTGCTTTTAGAATAGCACGAAGCGGGATCAGGCACTCGATCAGAAGTGCGCCCAGGATGATGCCCACAGGAAGCATTGGCGACATTGTTGGAATCGTCACCTGCATCGTCTCCCCGCCGCTCGTTTCCAATGTGAACATCGAACTCAGGAGCATCTCACGGACCGCAAGGTACAGCAGCGTTGCCGGGATGCTTCCAAGAAGCGCGTAAAGAACATTTTCCAGGATCAGGATGCGGCCGGTTCTTCTTGAACTCATACCGAGGCTTCGAAGCGTACCGACAAAAGACATTCTCTCGCTGACGATACGGTTACTGATCGACGCCGTCACAAAAATCACCAGCAGGAACATGATCGCAAAAATCAGATACAGGAATGCTTTCAGCTCGTCGAGCGTCTCCTGCTCCTGCTCCGAAAGCACCATCTTCGACACCGCTGCATCCGGGTATTTTTCCTTAATCGCCGCCTCCGCCTTCTCGATCAGACTATTGTCTTTAAGATCGATCTGTACGAGCGCAGTCTTCTTCACGCCACATGAAAGGACCTCGGCGATTGCCGGATTTACGACGGCCCGATCACCAATCAAAAGGACGTTTTTGGTATTCTTCGAAATCAGCCCCGCGATGGTCAGCTCCACTTCATTTTCTGCCAGGTCATGCACCGTGATTTTGTCACCGGTCTTGTATCCCGCTTTTTCTGCAAAAGCACTTGCCAGCAGCACCTCACCATCTTTGATGGGTGTGATGTCTGTCATCCCGAGTTTCACCGCCTGCGCCGGATCAAGTCCGCAAATGCCCAGGTCTCTGGTCGTGACATAGTTGTATTCGTTTTCGATCTTCATATAGACCGTTTCCTGCTTCATACTGATCGTAAGGATCTCAGATTCCGGAAGGACAGTCTCGATATCCGAAAGATCCATTCCGCCGCCCGTCACCATGAGGTCCGCCGTGGTAGTCATACCGACGATGGAAGAAGCCAGTTGTTCAATCGTGCTTCCGATATCGAAGCAAAGGCATCCGCAGAAGCAGCACGCAAAGATAGAAAAGAAAATGAGCAATGTGCGGAAAGGTTTTCCGAAAATGTTTTTCAAAGAATTTTTCAATACGATTCTCATGTTTCTCACCTCACTCATGCCATCTGGAGATGCGTTTCTCCGGCGCAATATACATGCCGTCGCCTTCTTTGACGTCGTACACTTCGTAGTACGTCTCGAGCGTAGAAAGGATCGCATTGACGCGGATGACTTCCGGGCTATGCTCGTCGTACGCAAGCTGGTTTATGATGACCGTATCCGTCTTCATCTCACACCATGTCGCCGCATAGTTTTCAAACAAAAGCCTCCGTTCCTCTTTCGTATCCGCAAGTAACGTCACACACTCCATCGCGCCCAGGTCCGCATAGTTCTCGCCGAGCGTTCTCTTGCCGTCGACGTGGTAAAGACCAAAGACCGTGAAGTTTTTCTCAAAGTATTCCGCTGCTTTTTCATTCCGTTCCAAAAGCACTTGCAAGTCGGCTTTATCGAGCCAGTTTGGGTCGTAAACGCCGTCTTTCCGGAAGAGGATACCGGTGCTGTCAAATGCATGTCCCATCTCGTGTGCGATAGTCATGCCAAGTCCGCCGAGGTTTGTGAAATAGTCCGCATTCTCATCGAAGAAAGGAGCGTTGGTGATCGCGCTTGAAATCGTAATCGTGTTTTCGTAAGGATTGTAGCAGGCGTTGACGATCTGCATCGGCATATCGATCGATTTTTCCTGCGTTCCGGAAAGTCCGGACAGTGTCTTCTGACGGAAGATCTTATGGTAGTTTTTCAGCAGTTCGTAATAGTTGCTGCCATCCAGGGTTTCGAACAAAGTATTGTCGTGGCGGGTCATATCTTTTCCTGTAACATAAGTGATCCCGTCGAGTTTGGAAAGAAGTTCTTTACGCGTTGTCTCAGAAAGCCATGTCGCCTGCGAGATCAGTTTTCTATATCCGCCTTTAATATCATCGCACATTGCACGAAGCGCCTGATCCATCTCGTCCGTGTAGTACTGTTTCACATAAAGCGGATCCGTCTCTCTGATGAATTCCTGACCGATCTCCAGAACCGCCTGCTTATCTTTTGAAGAGTAGTCTGCACTAACCAACCCTGTTAGCTCCGGATAACTTACCGTCAGGAATCGTGAATACTGATTCATGAGACGACCCATCTCCCAGGTCTTGAGTGCTTCAAGATTTTCTTCTTTAAAGATCTTCGAAAGGCCATCAAATTGTTTCTTATCTATAATGTTGATCGTCTTGACCGAGCCCATCGACAGACCAAGGTTGCTGAAATACTTCTTCAGATCAAAACTTGCAAAGTTTGCATATGCCTCATCTACCGAAAGCACTGTATAGTGGTCGTATCCGAACAGTTCGTCCATCTGCTCGAGGTTTGTCGTCTGAAAAAGATCGAGAGTCAGATAGGCCAGTGCTTTTGCATCCGCATCTGCATGTTCCATGTCATAACCCATCGCTCGGCGGATCAGCTTGCCATACTGCTGCAAGGTATCGAGTGCATCATCGTCTTCACGGATGTCAGCAAATCCGGCACTGAGCACCGTAGTGGTCTGCCCGAACTCGATCGTTTTCTTTCCGGATTGGAAAACGTCGTTATTGACCGACACGTTCAGCATGGAACCCAGATAATAGTCGCGGACCAGCACCGCATCGATGTCCATCAGTTCCTGCACTGACGAAGCCTGATTAATTTTATCCAGAAGCTCGACAAGATCCTGCGGCGCTTTTTCGTTTTCGAAATCGTAGCGCATGAACGCCTGATACGCCTTTTGGATCACATCCTCTTCAGATCCCTTTTCGTAGCCGGAACCGTCCGCCACATTACGGATGATCTTCTCGACTTTTTCCTGCGTGCCTGCTTCTTCAAAAGAACTGGCGGCAGTGCTTTCGCCGTATTCAAATGTGGCGTTATCCACGCGTTCTTTGTTGATGTAATAGTAGTAGTCGTCCTGCGGGCGGATCTCTTTTGCTTCCGCTTCTGTTGCTGCCGTCGGCACGCGCTTCGGTTCTACTACCTTCGCACATCCGCTCGCCGCAACCGTCATCGTCCCTGCCAGGATCAAACTGAGTAATTCGCTTTTACGCATTGTGTTTTTCTCCTCATCATGTGTCTTGATGGGAGAATACCACCCCGTCATGCGCCGTGCGCGCCACCCGTGGTGGAATGCATCTTATATGTGGTGAATTGCAAAACAGGTGTTTAATAAGATGCGCTGAAAAGTGAATCTTATAGGACACTCGGGCGGTGGGCTCGAAGTCTTTTCGAAAAGCTCTTGCCCTTGAGTTCACTCCCCGTAGCAGAACTTCAGCACTTCTTCCGGCGTCATCTCCTGAATGTGATCCGGGTCAGAGATTCCGGATGCACTGGTCGTATCCCAGCGGAAAAGGCCGGCCTCGTCGTAGCCTGTCACGTAGCAAAAACTTTCCGGATTACTGAGCTGGATGCTGTATCGTTCATACCATTCAGGATAGTATTTCGACATATACTCATCGGCCAGTCTGTAGGCTTCGCACTCTTTTGTATAAGAAACCACACCAAGCGCGACGCCGCCTCCGGGCTGGCCGGTCCGGCTGTACACTTCGCTTGTCGAATGCACGATCAGGATGCTTCCGTCCGAACAAGTTCCCAGCGAAATATAAACATGTCCGGTCAAGCTCATGATGTCGCCCGGCTTGAAGACGTACTCGCTGCCCTTTGACGGTTCTTTCACATCCTGTGTATAGGTGCCCCAGCCATAATCGCGAAGCTGCTTTGCAATTGTCGTCGACTTCCATGTATAACCGGGGTTTCCGTCCTCGGTTTCAAATGTATTATAGATCGCCCAGTTCACAAATCCCGAACAGTCGAGCCCAGCGTAGTAGTATTCGTTGTAGTCGCCGAAAGGAAAATAACTCGTCCTCGGATCGCGTTTGGCGGGATTATTGTCAACATCGAGGAAAGAATAGCTCTCATCATGTTCAAGAAAAAAGCGCACCCAGCTGTCCGCAACACCAATCGATCTTCCCTGGATCGCTGGTGCCGTATTCTGCCAGTTCCATCCGCCACCGGCAATATAAAGCGTCACGCCGACTGGCATCAGTGACGTTTTCACGAAATTTGAAAGCGTACGTTCTCCTGCCTTGCCGACTACCGGTGGCTGGTAACCAGTCGGCTCCGACGGCAGTTCCGCTACACTATAGATGATACCGTTTTTCACGAGCAGTTCGAAGCCGTAATTCTCTTTGAGTTTGTTTTGTATGGCAAAAGCACTTTCCCCGGTTTCGTCTTTCTGTGAGTTATCGATCCGGAAAAGCTGCTCCTCTCCGTTCACTTCAAAACGGTACTGGAAATTCTCCACATTCTCAATTCTTGTTTCCTCTTCACCATAGTCTGCAACGCCGAGGTAAACAGCCTGGATGGTCTGTAGTCCTCCGCTTTCATCAGTACTTTCCGAGGTTTCACTCTCCGAAGTGACCTCTGTTTCCGAAACTTCCGACGTGTTATTCTTTGTTTCCTCAGAAGTCTTTTCTTTCCAAGGCTTGACCATAAAAACTACAACACAAACTGCAACGACCGCGATGACCGCTAAAACTGAAAAGATAACTTTTGCCGAACCGTCTTTTTTCAAAGCAATCTACCTCACTAGATCGAATGCGATCCACTCATGTTTCACTTCTCACCAAAGCAGAACTTCAGCACCTGTTCCGGTGTCATATCCTGCATATGATCCGGATCCGAAAGGCCCTCACCACTTGTGGTATCCCATCTGAAAAGGCCCGTATCCTCGCTGTCCGAGAGACTGCAGAATGTATCCGGGTTGCTGACCGGGATACTGTATCTTTCGTACCATGCGGGATAGAATTTCGACATATACTCATCGGCCAGTCTGTAGGCTTCGCACTCTTTTGTATAAGAAACCACACCAAGCGCGACGCCGCCTCCGGGCTGACCGGTCCTGCTGACAAATCCATTTGTAGAATGCACGATCAGCATACTTCCATCCGAACAGGTCCCGAGCGAAATATAGACATGTCCTTTCATGCTCATGATATCGCCCGGCTTGAACATTTGCAGATTCTCTGCAGATGGTGCTTTTACATCCCGGGAAAAAGAACCCCAGCCGTAATCCGAGAAACGCTTGGCCATCTTGGTTGCTTTTCCCACATAGCCCGCACGTCCGTTTTCCGTTTCAAAAGTATTGTAGACCGCCCAGCCGACAAAACCGGAGCAATCCAGGCCGGCGTAGTAATATTCGTTGAATCCACCAAAAGGATAGTAGCTGGTCTTGGGGTCACGCTTGTCCGGATCGTTATCCACATCGCGGAACGTATAGTTCACATCCTGCTGATTGAAAAACCTCACCCAGTCGTCAGAGACACCGAGCGTTCTCGCCTGGAT
Source organism: Clostridiales bacterium (assembly GCA_017545245.1). GTDB lineage: Bacteria > Bacillota > Clostridia > Saccharofermentanales > Saccharofermentanaceae > Scatonaster. The sequence goes on along the minus strand of JAFWPB010000018.1, from coordinate 2,831 downwards.
CGCCGATCCTGTATCCTGCCAGTCCCAGCCGCCGCCAAATACATACAGCGTCGTCCCGACAGGCATCATCGACGTCTTTATGAAATTGGTGAGCGTCTTCTCTCCTGCTTTCCCACTTACGGGTGGCTGGTAATTGAGCGGTTCAAAAGGAATCTCTTCCACATCCACGATCACGTCATCCCGTAAGGTCAGTTCATAGCTGGAGTTTTCTTTCAGTTTGTTTTGTACGGCAAAAGCACTGTTGCCTTCTGCGTCTTTCAAAGAGTTATCGATGCGGAAGAGTTTTTCTTCACCATCCACGTCAAAGCGGTACTGGAAGCTTTCCGCGTTCTCTTTCTTCGTTTGCTCTTCACCATAGTCGGCCACACCAAGAAATCTGGCAAGCACACCCTCTGGCTCTGTCGGAAGTGGCTTTTTCTCTGTTGTTTCTTCGGTGGTCACTTCCGTTTCTGTAGATTTTGTACTCTCTTTTGAGCTCGTCTGTTCTGTTGTGTTTTCAGAACTATTCACTGTATCATCCGAAGTCTTCGTTTTCCAAGGCTTGATCACGGCCACCACGACACCGGTTATGGCAATGGCACAAACAGCCATTCCTGCCAAAATTGCTTTCGTGCTGTCACTCTTCTTCACAAAAGTCCCCCCTGAGCTTTTCGATCTCAATACATTATACTTTTTTTCTTTCTTTTCGGAAATGCCATAAAAAAGTGCCCCGGAAGAGGCACGTCTTTACTGGTAAATATGGTCGGTCCGGGCAATCAGTCCGTCTTTCTCGATCACCTCCCTGACACAATGGTCAGTGAATATCACTTTTTCCTTTTCGCGCTTCAGGAAAACTTCCCCATTACTTGTAACAATGTTACATTCCTTAGAAACATCTACCTTTCCCGTCTTTTCATCAACGAAGGCAAATCTGTGTTTCAGGCAATACTCCCCGTTCCTTTTCACAAGTGAAAGCACTCTTGGAAAACTCTGGATGCCCCGGAAGCCTTCTTTTTCTGTCGGAATCTCCATGCTCTTTTCCGCATTTCCCAACCAGGCGATCAGGACCGGTTCATCAAGTCCGCCAAAGATCGTTCCGGCATAATAATCCGCACCATAGTCCACAAGATGCGGCCTCGCATTCGGATTCTCATCCAGGAAAACCTTCCCGTCGAATGATCCGACAAAATACTGCATCAGGCGGTTATGGGGAACCGCTTCTTCCGGGAACTTGGAATACTCCGTCTCGGGAATATCCATACTCATCATGAGGACATACTTTTCTTCCGTCTCCCCGCCAAGGAGTGCATCACTGTTTTCTACTTTCACAGGGAAAAGGCACGGACACTCGATCATACCTTGAAAAGCATATGCAGGGAGAGCAAACTCACCTGTTTTCTCCCAGTCCAAGAGATTCCGGGAGTGATAAAACTCAATCACTTTTTCCGTCGTGATACACATGGTAAAACCGCCCAGCACTGGGTTTCGGGAAACATGCGGGTCTCTGGCCGGTGTATTATCTTTTCCGGGCAGGATCGGATTCCCTTCATATTTTTGGAATGTCACACCATCCGTGCTATAGGCGAGGCACTGCTGTTCACGCTTCGTCTCCATGTTATGCGAAGTATAATACGCCAGCAAAAGCTCTTGTGACGGAGCGGCAAGTCCGCTGATATTTTCTTTATCGACAATGCAGCTTCCGGAAAAAATATCCCCCATGTCGTCAGGATAAAGAGCAATCGGAAGGTGTTTCCAGTCGACCAGATTTTCTGACACAGCATGACCCCAGTGCATATGATTCCATGTCAGTCCATGTGGATTATGCTGATAGAAAAGGTGGTATTGTCCCTGAAAATACACCGCCCCATTTGGGTCATTCATCCAACCATATTGAGGCGTAAAATGTACACTTGGCCGAAGCAAGTTCATCTCCTCCAATACACTTTTGCAACAGTATCCGTTATTACTTTCTGATAAGAGAGTTTCCGCACTGGATACAGAACTTCGTTCCACTGGATGGCGTTCCGCAATTCGTGCAGAATTTCATATACTCGACCTGTGCCGCCGGAGCTGGTGCTACAGGTGCTGCTGCCACTGGAGCTGGAGCTGGTTCAGCCGGCACTTCCGGAGCCGGTGCAGCAGACGCTTGTGGCGCAGAAGAATCAAAGGATACGGATGTCAGTACAAATCCGTCAGAACGGAGCGCGGTTGCCATAGCATTTACGATATCCGATGCATGAGAAGCAATCTGCGTATAAGAGACATCTTTCATGTTCGTGATCGCACTTACGATTGCTTCCTCGGCACGCTTGCTTACCACGTTTGTTCCAGGGAACGGCTTTCCCGGATCCTGCATGACTACAGATAAGTTTCCTCCGATGACCATATCCACTTTACCGACCCGCGGATCGATAAACGGGACATTCGCAGAGAAAGAAACAGCAATATCTCCATTCGCCCAAGCACCCTGATTTGAAGAATTACCAATGTTATCCATAATACGCTCCTTCACACATAAAGATTCTTCCGAAACATGTCTCACGTGGCTCGAAATAAGTATATAAAACGGTTCTGAAAACAGAGATCCGTTGTTTTTCAACAAATATGATTATAACATACGTTCCTGTCCTTGACTGCTATGAATGCTCCTTTGGAGGAGGATTATTCTTAAGGATTACACCTGAAGACGCGATAGAAGACAAAGAAAGGGCTGTCTCAAAATGTTCTGTTTCATTGAAGCCCGGATTTCGGCCGTATATTAGAGAAGTGGGCAAATGCCTGAAGCCCTTTGGGAGTCGGCTACGCGCTAGTGCTTTTCGAGCAGTGGGATAGGGGCGATAAGTCGTAAACGT
>JAFWPB010000017.1 GCA_017545245.1 Clostridiales bacterium | reverse complement strand
TTTTCCGACTTAAAATCACTGAAAAACAGGCCGAAAAAGCAGTCGGAAAACGGCTTTTTCCATTTTCCGACTTACGCGGCGCAAAAAAAGTAAGTCGTTTTTTGGAAATATTGGATTTCCGACTTAAAAAGCAGTCGGAATTGCGAAAACCTGTTTTCCGACTTGTGTGGGGGTGTTTCGATTAGGTTCATCACTAGGTTTTGGACGTGAGCAGCGACGCTAACATGGCTCTTCTGGGGTTAGCGCAATCCACGCAAAAGGGTGATTTGTGCTAACTTTTCAAATCAAAATGGTCTCGGAATTGTAAGCCGCAAATGGCCAAATTCGGATTACCGACTTATGAACTTCTCAAAGGTTGCAAAAAAATAAGGCGTCTCAATGTGATTCACATCACTTTTGAGACGCCCCTTGTCTTAGAATAAAAATCTTATCGCATCGGATTTGTCGGTCCGACTTCCGTAACGGAAAAATTGCGCATGTTTGAAGTTAGGTCGCTCGAGTCACCATAGATATTCGAGCGCTTCAGAAGCGTGCCGACAAAGAAAAACGCCAGCCCCAGCGAGGCCACTATAGATGCGAGATAAAGAACGATCATGACTATCATTTGACATCCCCCTGTCTCTTCTTAGAGAAGATAAATGTACCGATCGAACGAGAAAGATTCAGGTGATCGATCACGTGCTTGAAACGGGCAAATCCGAAGCCCAGGACACCAAGTGCCGCGGTGCCGATACCACCGCACAGATAGTACTGGGAGGAAGAAAGTGCGTTTGAGATCCTTCCGTGATTTACGGCAAGGTCGATTTCTTCTTCTGCAACGGTCTTGAACACATCTAATCCAAAGAAGAGAAATGTCGAGAGCGCGACAAGTCCGACAAATGTTCCGATGATCATGAGCGTCGCAAGAAAACGGTTCCACGGAACGGCACCGGCTACTTTTCCGGTCTGACCATTGACGACGAAAGTGTATGGTGTGCCGTTTTTATTGAAACTTACGAACCAGGCTGGAAGCATCGCGTAAGAAGTACGCTGGAGCTTGCAGACCGGAACAGAAGTCAGACGCTTCCTTCCGAAGACTGATTTCGGGATCTGCTTCAGGCTCTCCTTTTCAAAGACCCTTCTTGCTTTCATGTTCGCATTTCCTTGCGCTGCACGCGGTTCCAGGTCTCGGACGTTCGCGTAGAAGCCCATGAGATACGAAGTGTCGAATTCGACCTTCTCATTCATGTAGTAAGGATCCAGCATATCCGAAGTCCTATCCGAAAGCATTTTGCACGATTCGACAGGTAGGTCGACAAACTCGCAGCTTCCGTCAAAAATCGTTGTATTCGTTCCAATCTGGAAGCGCTGTGTATCGGTATATGTGCCGTTGTAAAGATAATACGGGATATAGATACCGCGGATTACCGTAGGTTCGGCCTTCTTAAAGAATCCTGGGACGAAGAACCCGGAACGCAGCTGTTTCTTCACTTTTTCGACAGCTTCTTCTTTCGTGATCTTGAATGGAATGATGTAGTCCGGACGATAGTCCCGCGCGACCCGGTTAAAAACAACTGCAGTCGATCCGCAATACACACATCTTGTAGAAACTTCCGTACCGGAAACGATTACTTCACCACCACACTGGCTGCATGTGTAAATGTGGCAGTCATACATTTCGTTCGTCAGCTCATCTTCATCGTAGATCTCTCTGACATCTACAGGCTCCTCGCCCATATTCAGATAGAAATCATCTGCATCCGGTAAAGACTGTGGATCGATGATGTTTCCGCAAGACTGGCAGACCAACGAATCGAAACTAGGGTCGTACTCCATGGGAGCGCCACACCCTGGGCAATTCTTAGCCATACTCTTTCTCCTTTTTTCTCCTTCTTATTTTCCTCTTCTCCAGCGCCGTCGGCAATGCCCGAAATAACCGCCATTTCACGCCTGCACTCACGCGACGCGCTCCAACGACTCAATTTTAGCATCCATAAAGGAGAAATAATATAGTGATTTTTGAGAAATAGATTTTTACACGGAAATCAGAGTGTGAAAATGAATTCTGTATCCCAGCACAGAAGGTGAGGATGATGACGCAGATATACACGGTACTCCGGAACGATCTGCTTAATGAGAAGAGGCAGGTCGAAGAGATCCTCGCTCCGGTGATAGCAGGAAACGATCAGGGTCGGCTTGTCCCGTTCGATCATCTCGCGTCCGCCCAGGATCGCCACGCGCTCATTTCCCTCGACATCCATCTTGATCAGGTGTGGCACGCGCCCCTGAAGAAGCGTTGTGATCGTTGCCGCCGGAATGCTTTCGCCTAGGGTGAGCTCCAGTTCTTTTCCGCCCGAAAAGCACTGGCCCTGGGCTTTTTCTTTTCCTTTTTGGGTATTCTCCGCGCGGTTTTCGTGTACGCCACGGCCTTTGTTTTTATCGATCACTGCGACTCCGTCATGGTCCGAAACCAGTGCCCGAACACAAGAGACCTCGACCTCCCGCCCCACGCGCAGATCCCGCGTATTCTCGCACAACTTCCTGTAATTCCGCGCGTCGGGCTCCACCGCCAGAACAAACGAAATCTCAGGACACATCTCCGAAAAAAGGCGCACCGTGTCGCCGTTATACGCCCCCAGATCCACAAACACCCCGCCATCCGGAACACGGAAAAGCCCGCTCATCTCCCGCATCGGCGACGCGCAGCGCCGCAGCACCCTGTAGTCTCCGCTTAGCTTATACTCCACGAGGCGGTCAAAAGTATCCCGCGAAAGCTCGTCATCCAGAAGCCCGCGCACCTGCGCGAGCTCCGCCTCGTGCTCCCTGAAGAAACTTTCGTCAAAGAGGTTTTCCCCATAGACCGGGACATCCGGGGCATAGACTTCGCAATCCAGCGCGATCCGATCGATATTAGATAGAACGTCCGGAAGCGCCGTGCCGAAACACACCAGCACAATCATGTCCTTTTCAGGCGCGGCGCCGCTCCCCACAGAGCTTCCGTCAGCGCCGCCACAAGCAGACGTGCCTGCTCCGCCGCACTGGCCGTTTTCCTGGCCCGCGCCGCCCGCTGAATCACCATTTTCCGCGCTGCCATCGCGGTCGCCGCAAATGCCCGACGCGGCGCCGCTCCCCACAGAGCTTCCGTCAGCGCCGCCACAAGCAGACGTGCCTGCTCCGCCGCACTGGCCGTTTTCCTGGCCCGCGCCGGCTTCACCGGCTGCGCCGCTCGCAAGAGCGCTCTTGTCCGCGCTGCCACCGCGGTCGCCGCAAACGTCCGCCGCGGCGCCGCTCCCCACAGAGCTTCCGTCAGCGCCGCCACAAGCAGACGTGCCTGCTCCGCCGCACTGGCCGTTTTCCTGGCCCGCGCCGCCCGCTGCGCTCACGCGCAGCCCGAGACGGGCGCGCAGGCCCTCGTAGCTCTCCACGGGAAAGCTGCGGAACGTGCGGTTTCTCACAAAACCGGAACTTGCAAAAACGCCGGACACGGGAATATTCCTTGCAATCAACTGATCCAGGATCTTATCCGCCCCGTTTCCGGTACCATAAAGAACGACCGGCTTCTGCACGGTCGTTAAGTAGGTCCAAAGTTCTCGATTCATTTCAATCATATGCTCTCATATCGCGCGATTCGCGTTGCCGCTTCTACTGTCGCACTGCTCTGCACCCGCCGGCTCCTCGAGCAACTTCAGTCTCAATGCTCTCGCCCCGCGCTCTTCGCGCTTGCTCTTTTGGGCCATTGCGGATGAAGATCTATCCTCGCCCTCTGATCATTTTCCTTCCGAAATATACTGCTTATACTCGGTGCTGATGATGTTCCAGTCGAGCTCAAATCTCGCCATATGCTTCTGGAAAGCCGCACGCGCCGCAGCCGGATCCTTCTTCTTGATCGCCTCGTAGATCGCGCGGTGGTCCGAAACGATCTTGAGATCTTTTACCGAGTGAAGACTGAGGTTACGCACACGGTCGAAATGCATACTCATCAGGCTGACCATATAGTGGCACTGCATCTTGTTGCAGATGCGGTAGATGATCTTGTGGAAGTCATTATCGAGAGTGAGGAGCTTGAGCGGATCCTTCTGGAGATAGAATTCCTGAAGCTGCAGATTCTCCTCGAGGTCCTGCAGATCCGTATCTTTTGCCAACTCGCAGGCATCCTCAACGAGCGCCGTCTCAACTGTGATTCGCAGGAAACGTGCTTCCCGGATGAGGGCAGAGTCAATCATGGACACGAGGCAGCCCTTTTGAGGAAGAATATCTACGATCTTCGACTTCGAAAGCTCCAGCAGTGCTTCATGCACCGGAGTGCGCGACAGACCGAGTTCAGAAGCCACTTCCTGTTCGCCGATCATTGTACCAGGTTCAATATCCAGGCTGATGATGTTATCGCTGATCACGCGGAAAGCATATTCTCGGTTCGTCTCACTAGGATTCTTAGGTGTAATGACCATATACAGGGCTCCTTTGCTCTTTATATTTTTTCTGCAGCCCCGCGCGATATGTCGCAACCCGGAATACCACAGTTATATACATTGACAAACAAACTAAATATACATGATATTTAACTTGCATACAAGTGTAAATGTCTGTGAAAAGCACGATTTCACAAACTCTTACATGTACTTTCCGCAAATTCTGCTCCGCCTTCTTCGCCAAAAGCACTTGCCTTTCAGCCGACGTATTTTTTCAGCGTTATCTTTACTGCTCCCGGACCGGCAAGCATCTCGGAGAGCATATTCTCGATCTTCGGCGCGAGGCCGCAAGCAACGAGGTCTGCAGCAAACAAGGAAGTGTTTGAAAGCAGCCCGTCGAGCTGCCCATCGCAACTGTCCGGATCACCGAAATGCACATTGGCAAGCTGGGCCTGTAACGAGGAAAGAAGCGGATCAGAACTGATCGGCATCTCGTCTCCGTTATCATCTACACCCAGAAGATAGCGGAACCAGCCCGCGATGGCGAGTGGGATGTAAGTTAACGATGTTACATTCAGCGAAGGATCAGCGATATAGGACTTGATCGTCTCGCCAAAACGGATCGGTACTTTCAGGCTTGTGTCGGTCGCGATACGCTGCGGTGCGTCCGGAATATACGGATTCGGAAGCCGCTCCTCGATGACCTCGCGGATGAATTCCTTCGGGTCCAGGATCTTCGGATCCGTCACGACAGGCAGCCCCTCGTCATAGCCGATCTTCTTGATCAGAGAAACCAGAAGAGGATTATTCATCTCATCGGAAATACGTGTGTAACCGAGCAGACAGCCGTATACGGCGAGTGCCGTGTGAAGCGGGTTCAGGCATGTCGTGACCTTCATGCGCTCGGACTTGTTGACCGTGTCGCGGTCCGTCATATACACGCCGGCCTTCTCAAAAGGCGGACGTCCGTTCGGGAAAGTATCCTCCATAACGAGGTACTGCGGGATCTCTGCGTTGACGAAAGGTGCGATAAAAGTACCCTTGCCCGTCGTGATCGGAGCCATATCGGAAATACCGAGCTCCTCGATCATCTTCTGCACCGAAGCATCCGGACGCGGTGTAATCTTGTCGATCATGCTCCATGGAAAAGCAACGCGGCTTTCGTCTTTGATATATTCGATGAATTCAGCGCTGACGAACTTTCTGATCTTCCACTCCTCCGCAATCTCCAGGATCGAGGAGCGAAGCTTCTCGCCGTTGTGGCTGCAGTTGTCCATGCTGGCCAGTGCCAGTGGTGCCGCGCCTTTCTGGAATCTTTCCCACAAAAGCGCACACACGATACTCATCGCGTGATGTGCCTGCTCCGGTCCGTTTTCAAGGTCCGCTTCCACGACAGGAAGACGGTCACCGTTCATGTTCCTGAGAGCATAGCCTTTTTCCGTGATCGTAAAACTGATAAGCTGAAGGGAAGGGGAAGAAACGATCTCACGAAGCCGCGCCATCTCATCCGCAAGCGACGGATCCGCTTTTCTCGCCTCTGTAATGCTGCCGATGATCTCATATCCGACATCGCCGCTCGGCTTTAAGTCGACCATCAGAGTAAGGTTGTCGTATGGCTTGTAGATCCGGTCGATGATTTCATAGTCAAAAGTATCTGCGGCGATTACGCCTGTTTCTACGAGTCCCTGGTTTAAGAGATCCTGCTGGAGTCTTGCCACAAATCCGCGGAAGATATTGCCCGCACCAAAATGCAGCCACGTCGGTGCTTTTGTGGTCTTCGAAACGACAGACGCGACATCAAATTCCGGTGTCTTGATGCTCCTTTCCTGCCAAAGTGCTGCTTCCTTAAGAGAATCAAGATTCATCGGGATCATTCGTCGCTCACCTCATTAAATTATTCATATGCAAAAGAACTTGCCCAGCAGGGCGAGTCATTTGTTTTTACTGACTGCTTCCCACAGGCCCTGGATGTACATGGCGCCGAGTGCGCGGTCATAAAGACCATATCCCGGACGACCTTTCTCGTCCCAGATACGGCGGCCGTGATCCGGACGGATGTATCCGTCAAAACCACTGTCCTGCAGTGCTTTTACTATGGCATACATATCGAGGTCTCCGTCGGAGCTCAAGTGGGAGCTCTCGTGAAAATCCTTCTCGCTAGTATGTTTCACATTTCTAAGATGTACGAAAGGTACGCGTCCCATGGAGGCAAACTCTTTGGCCATCGCAGGGATGTCGTTTTCGGTATTGGCGCCCAGACTTCCCGTGCAGAGAGTCAGGCCATTGCGCTTACTGTCGTTAAGACTCAAATACGTGCGGATGGATTCTGCGCTGCAGACGACCTTCGGCAGCTTGAAAAGCGGCCACGGCGGATCGTCCGGGTGCACGCCGAAGTCGATGTCATACTCTTCCGCATACGGCATGACGGCGTTCAGGAAATAGGAAATGTTCTTGAAATATTCTTCCTGAGAGATGCCCTGATAGAACTCGATGTCCTTAGCCATCGCCGGAAAACGCTCCGGTTCCCAGCCCGGAAGGGTCATCTTATTGGAACCGTTCATCATGGAATCGATAATGTTCTGAAGTGTCAGATTGGATGCATAGTTGTGGTCGTAGGCCATGGCGCCGCTTCCATCGCGGAGAGGCTTGTCGAGCTGGCTCCGGAACCAGTCCATGACAGGCATGAAGTTATAGCAGATGCACTTTACGCCTGCTTCACTGAGGTTCTTCATGGTCTCGATATAGTTGCTGATATACTGGTCTCTTGTAGGAAGACCTTTCTTGATGTCTTCGTGGATATTGACGCTCTCGATGACTTCCATCTCGAGGCCGGCGTCATTGACCTGATTCTTGACGGACTGAATCATTTTTTTCGTCCAGACCTCACCGGCCGGAACATCGGAAAGCATCGTCGCAACACCGGTAACTCCCGGAATCTGACGGATCTGAGCCAAAGTAACTGTATCATCGCCGTTTGGCCACCAGCGGAAAACCATCTTCATACTCTCGTGCCTCATTCCCACATTGATCAAGGTATGCAAACTCAGGCGAGTAAAACTGTCTGAAACAAACTTCCCTATTGCAGAAAAGTACTGCAAAATGTCCCTGTATGTGACTAGTATACTAGCAAGCTAGCATGATGTCAAGCAGAGAAAAACGGGAAGATAACGCCTTCCAATCTGACCTGAAATACAGGAATAAGTTGATGATCACATTTTGTCGGTATCGTCATATGATGGCCGGCTCGATCTGCGCATCAGATTGAGAAGCCACGGGATCGCTGCAATCCAGCCGTATGTCCTTGCCACATAAACAATGTAGTATCTGATAAGCTCTGCAAAAGTGCAGTTTCCGTCGATTACATCGCCGTATTTGCTTGCGATCAGGCTGATCATCATGAGGACCAGAGCCGCCACGACAATAAGCGTGGATTTGAGGATCGTGTTTTTCGGAACAGGAGTCGAACGCTCTTCCTTCTTCATGAACTTGATCGTCTTGCCAAAGCCGATGAAAAGAAGCACGACTGTTCCGATCAGACCGCCAATGGCCAGAACAGAACGGAATGCCAAAGATGCACTTACTTCCAAAGATGTACTTACTACCAAAGATGTGTTCATTACTTACTCCTTAAGATTTGCGTACGCGTTTACTTTAATTCCTCGAAAAGCACTCGTCAACCTGAGAAAATCAAGTATTTTCCTCGTCAGATTCGTCTTCTTCGTCTTCAATCTCACTGTCTTCTTCCGATTCTTCATCATCGTCTTCAGTATCATCGTCGGAATCGTCCTCATCGGATTCATCAGACTCCTCATCCTCTTCGTCTTCGTCCTCATCCAGCTCATCCTCGTCCTTGGACTTCGCGGCGTTCTCCTCGGCGTATCTCTCCGGATGCTCACGCTTATCCTTCAGGATCAAAGCGTAGCCAAAGTCCTTTTCGAGCGCACGCCAGCAAAGATAGCAGCATGTGAACGGCATGAACAGAAGACTCGGGAAGAAAACGATCATCAACGCGAGACTTACGAGAATGTATAACCACACCAGGAATGTGTGCTTCGGATACATGGTCGCGAAAGTGAAACTGTGGAACAGGATGTTTTTGAATGTGCCTTTGAAGCGGGCCAGGTACGGGAACGTGTACGGCACCGTGCAGAGGAAAGGCAGTGCGAGAAGGCCTGCGATCGGCGCATACCAGGTCGGAAGTGTCAAGCCGTTCCATCCGGCAATGGCAAAATAAATGTTAAAAGAGGCGACCGCGCCGTAGAGAAGAAGAACGATGTTAAGCGGGATGCCCTGCTTGAGGTTCTGCTTGAAAGAGCGCCAGAAGTCACGTGCCGGAGTTTCGGACCGGTCGTAAAAGCGCTTGTGTACGGCATAGTAAAGTGCACTTGAGGCGGTGCCCATTGTGATGACCGGAAGCGAGCAGATAAGCCACAGCAAACTCAGGATCATAATGTCGCCGAGCTTGTCGCCTAACCGGTAGAACTTACCCTTAGAGATTTTTTCGTTGAAATCTTCGCTCATAGTGTCACTCCTTTTCGTGAATATATTAGACGGAAGCAGAGGAAAAAACAAGTGAAAAATAAAATCTTGCATACTAGCATTAAAGATATGGAAAGTCGAAAACTTTTGTGTTACTCTTTACGTGAATACCGCGTCCAAGTGCTTTTGTAGAAGGCTTTTGGGTTAGATTCAATTCATGGAAGCAAAAGAAGGTACTAAAGAAATGACAGAATTGGCAGGAATTTTCAGTAGCGGCATGGTCCTTCAAAGGGACAAAGAGTGTGCCATCTGGGGCAAAGAAACACAGCAAAGCACGGTCCAAGTGCTTTTTGAAAATAAAGTGTACGACGCGGAAGTGACCGACGGGAAGTTTCTGGTGAAGCTTCCTGCGCACGAAGCGGTGACAGACTGCCGGATCGAGGTGTCGGGCAGTACAAAGATCGTGCTCGAGGATGTGTGCTTCGGTGATGTGTATTATCTATCGGGACAGTCAAATATGGAGCTTCCTGTCTATCGCACGCGCGACATTTCGGCAGAGGAGATCGATGCTTCGGATTATCCTTATATCCGGCAGTATCGCGTGACGCCGCAGTTCCAGATCTGTTCCGAAAATCCGCCGGAGCTTCCGAAGCTTTCCTGGACGCGGGCTTCGGGCGAGAAACTTGCAGAGATGAGTGCAGTCGGTTTTTTCAGCGCTAAGCGTCTCTATGATGCACATCAGGTGCCGATCGGACTGGTTTTGGCGGCACAGGGTGGATCCACGATCGAGGCTTGGATGCCGGCCGGACTGCTTTCTGAATTTGGCGATTTTGAGAAGATCTATGCGCCTTTTGTTGGTGACGGTGTACTTGCCAAGTACCTTCAGGAACAGGAGGCGAAAAATGCGTCCTGGCGAAAAGCACTGGAGTCGGGGGATGATGCGGAGTATCCGTCTGCTATACCGGAGGGTGCGACGGAGATTACGTTCCCGGGGATCCTTCTTGAGAAGGAGGGCCGCGGCTACCAGGGCATCGTGTGGTGCTACAAAGAATTCGAACTTCAGCAGGAGCCGGTCGAGGATGCGTTCCTCTACCTCGGTGACCTGATCGATGCAGACCAGACTTTCGTGAACGGGCAGCTTGTTGGAAAGACAGAGTACCGCTACCCGCCGAGAAAATATCCATTCGACGGCCGTATTCTGAAAAAGGGCCGGAACCTGATCTGTGTACGTCTTTTGATCGAGTGGGGCGATGGCGGCTTCGTCGCCGAGCACCCGTATTATATCCGCTGCGGTAGCGAGACTGTCGAGCTTTCCGGAACATGGCGCCTTTTCTATGGGCAAAAGAGCGCGACGCCGTCTCTCCCGGGACTTCGCGGACAGGTCATTCCGACAGCGCTTTTCGAGACGTCTGTCCGTCCGCTCAGAGATCTGACTTTCAAGGGAATCTGGTGGTATCAGGGTGAGTCGAACTGTGGCGATCCTTCGCGCTATAACGAGAAGTTCAGCAGTATGGTTGCTTACTGGCGGAAGTGGTTTGGTGAGGAGCTCCCGATAATTTGCGTCGAGATGTGCGACTATTCCGATCCAATCAGCGGCGAGCAGCCGGAATTCTGGGCAGCGATCCAGGAGCAGCAACGCGCGGCAGAAAAAGAAGTGCCACTTTGCGCAGTCGTGTCCGCGCGCGACCTCGGTGCACCGCTTGAACTGCACCCGCAGAAAAAGAGCGAGCTCGGTGCCCGCCTTGCCAGGATTGCAGAAAAACTTTTCTACTAATATACATCACATTTTCAGACTTTAACTTGAAAGACATACCAATAGCCAGGCGATGCATGGCTTGCGATGTGTCTTTTTTCTGCGTTATTATTCAAATTATGGCGTAAATTTGATAAAACTATGTACAAATTGTGAACGAGGATGCTAAAATAAATTATCCTTATGAAATGAAAAACGGGATCGGATATCAGTGAATCATTATTGGCTCTTGATATGTTTTGGAGAGACATATCAAGATTCGAGGTGTTTCTGTTGCGGACTGTGAGATCTTTTTTTCAATCAGAACGATCAGTGCGAAGTGGTCGTTCTGATTTATAAGGGCGTTAGAGGGTTATTCGCAAAGCGAAGAAGGAGATTAGAGAAAAATGAAAAAGAGATGGCTTAAGGCTGCGTCAATATTATTGGCAGCTGTTTTAGCATTCGCGAGCGTCCCATTTTTCACAGCAATGGCAAAAGCGGCTGACGTGGATGCACAGACCAGTGAAGAAGCTGGCGAGGATGCGGAGATCTGCGAGTTTGTGAGCAGACTCTACCGGGTCTGCCTGAAAAGGGATCCCGATTACGACGGATTGAACTACTGGACTGATGAACTCCAGAATAAGAAGGAGACCGGTGTTGCCGTGGCATCCGGATTTATCTTCAGTCCTGAACTTCAGAATAAGAGTTATACCAATACGGAATATGTGGAGGTCATGTACGACGCTTTCTTTGGAAGAGAGGCGGACAGTGAAGGCCTGAAGTTCTGGGTCAAGAGCATGGACGACGGCATGACCCGTGCCCAGGTGTTTTCAGGATTTGCCAATTCACTTGAGTTCTTCAACCTCTGCAGTTCTTTTGACGTCGTAGCGGGAACGCATAATCCGGAATACGATTTCAATAACGTTATCCGGACGAACTTCTTTGTTGAGAGACTCTACAATGTTGTACTCGGCCGAAAGTGTGACAAAGACGGCATGATGTATTGGACGACACAGCTTCTGAGCGGAAATATCTCCGGCACACAGGCAGCGTATGGTTTCTTCTTCTCGAAGGAATATGAGAACAGTAATAAGTTCTATTCGGAATATATCCATGACTTGTATAACGCGATGATGGGACGAGAAGCAGAAGAAGACGGTTTCAATTTCTGGATGAAAGAAATGAAGAACGGAAGCACTAAAGAGCGCATCTTCAACAACTTCGCGACATCCGAGGAGTTTGGAATGATTTGTTCTGAATACGGGATCCTTCGTGGCAATCCGGTATCGGAAGAAAGAGACACGACGTATACGCTCCGCCCTGATGTTGAGAATCCGAAGCCTACAAATACGACTGTAGCGAAAGCGACGACCAAACCTACGGCTACATCGGCGGCAAAACCGACGGTGAAGCCAACTGGTACGAAGCAGCCGACGGCAGCAGTTTCTCCTATAGCCAAGCCAACAACTTCCGGTAAGCCGACGTCTTCTGCAAAACCAACGGTGACATCTGCTTCTAAGCTGACCGTAACACCGATAAAGAAACCGACGGTGAAGCCAACTGGTACGAAGCAGCCGACGGCAGCAGTTTCTCCTATAGCCAAGCCAACAACTTCCGGTAAGCCGACGTCTTCTGCAAAACCAACGGTGACATCTGCTTCTAAGCTGACCGCAACACCGATAAAGAAACCGACGGTGAAGCCAACAAATCTGACAACAACACTGACTCCTACCAAGAAAGCAACGGATACACCTACCCCGCCCCCGGTAACGGCTAAGCTGAAATCTACCACGCTTGAGATCATGAAGGGGACGTTTGGAGATATCCGCTTCGTGGATAATGGTAAAGAAGTTACAGTAAACGGCGCAACTTTTAAATCCGCAGATGCGAGCATTGCCACTGTATATGCAGATGGCTCTGTCGCGGGCTTGAAAGAAGGCAACACCAAGATCACGGTAACCTATGGCGGTAAGACCGAAACCATATCTGTAGCAGTTAAATCGCAGATCAACAACGGATCCAGCATATCCGGAGCGCTGACTCCTGACAAATACGCAGAAATCGGTAAAGGAAACACAGATTGCACCCAGGCTTTCAGAAAGCTGTTTAAGGACGCTTACGATGGCGGAACCGTATCCGATGGAATCCGTCGGGCGAAGCCGATCTATATTCCGAGCGGACACTATGTGATCCATGGCAGCATTATCGATTCGTCCATGAATATCGATAACTGTGTATTCGAGGTCTATGGATCCGGAAGAGAAAGCACACGCATCACCTTCGACAGAGACGGAACACTATTTGATGCCAGCGCCTGCTCACCTTTTGTATTTACGACCTTCAGTAACATCGGATTTTTCGGAAATCAGAACAATACGTTGCTGAGTCTTCCGAAGACGGATCTGACAAGTCAGATCAAGAAGCCAGAATTGCAGAGGATCCGCTTTGTTTCTTGCTCATTCAAGGGCTTCAAGCACATCCTTTACACTGAGAGATCTTCCGGCATGATCTCCGAGATCGAGCTTGCTTACTGTAAGATCACATCCTGCGGAACGGAATCCAACATGAGCAAGATGTTCGTGCTGGACGATAAGAAAGTATTGAAATTGAATAGCTGGTATACAGATATCGAAAGTTTCAACGGAGACTGCTTCTACTATAAAAGCGGAGCTATCGTTCGCGTAACCGGTGGTTCTATTATTCCGAGTACCGGATGTGTATTCTTCTTCGATTTTTCGGATTCCTCAAGAAATCTCAGTGCTGGATCGAAAACAACACCGCATCTGATCTGTGAAAATGCCAGATTCGAATTGAGAGGTACGACTTGCTGCGTAAAAACAACAAGTATTTCTCAAGACTATCCGATCGCATACTTCAAGAATACAGGAATGGGTACGATTGCCAATGAAACTCCGAACGGACTTATCATTAACGGTGGAGGAGATTTTATTTTCCAGGACTGTATGGATAGTGCCAGTTTAAGTATCTATAGCAAAATCACTTCCGGAAGCACTCTGAAGCCGAGAGTCAGATTCTATGGCTGCGCGGATATTAAGCCCGATTCTCTGGCAAAAAAAGCAAATATCACCAATCCGGCGACGGATGCGAACTGCGTTCGTGTCACCATAGATGATTCTTTTGATTTTTATCTGAAGAACAATTCGGGAAGCATGAAGCGCTTCCTGCATAACGCATCCGGATTGAAAGACTGCCGTCAGCTGGTAAACCTGGATGATTTCGATTACGTTTATCCGGAAGCACATTCTTATTCGACATACCCGTATGGATATATCCGATATGCAGAATTGACAGTACCGGAGAATACTACTTACAAGGGAAAAACGGTCAACGTGACTTTCAAGGATAAGATCACGGGCCAGAAACTGGGTGAACAGAACGTCACACTTGGCGCCGGTAGGACTTATAAGATCGACATCAACAGAGATGTGGAGGAATTAGAAGTTACTGTCAAGCAGAGTTTCTTGACATCTGCTCCTGTGAACATCAAGATGAATCTTCAGATCCTAAAGTCCAGGAACCCTGTTGCTGATACAGCTCCTGTACCGGTAGTCAGTTCGCCGTCCGACGGATATACATCCGTGGAAGTGGATGCCGGCGAAGAGACCAGCAGAACCGGTTCTTTGAAGCCACAGGATTTCGGCGCCGTTGCTGATGGTAAGACGGACTGCACAAGTGCTTTTCGGGCAATGTTTAAAGCAGCTGCTGATTTCGATAAAAATTCCAATTCCTGGAAGAGCTCACAAGCTATCTACATTCCAAGTGGGGTATACAGAATTGAAGGTCCCGTCATCGACGAGTCTCTGGGATTAAAGTACTGCAAATTCGAAGTCAGTGGAGCCGGCAGTGACAACACGATCATCGAATTCGTAAACAATGGCATCATGTTTGACAGTGAGGTCAAGGACCAGTCCAACACTACTGTCCCATTCGCGTTCACGACATTCCGTAACATTACTTTTATCGGAAATAATAACAACACCTTCATGACGCTCAAGATGAATAACAAGAACAAAGAAGGTAAAAACACGGACGGAACACAGAGAATGCAATTTTTCTCCTGCTCCTTCAAGAATTGGAAAAGAGTTTTGTACTCGATCGAATCGACCGTTATGCTTTCTGAATTCACATTCTCGGATTGCAAGATCGATGATTGTGGAACTGATTCCGTGCCTTGCCAGTTGTTTACACTGGATGATGCGCAGGCGGTAAACTGGAGATTCCTCAACACAGACATCACGAACTTCACAGGAGATGCTTTCTACTACATTAGGGGTACAAGCATTGCCATAACCGGTGGTTCCATCATTCCAAAGGCCGGTAATGCTTTCTTCTTCGACTTCAACAACCAGGCAAGAAGAGATTCTGCAGGTCCGGGTAACTCGCCGCAACTGATCTGTAAAAGTGTTAAGTTCGGCATCAATGCCAACAGCTCCTGCGTGAAAACAACTTCTATGTCACAGGGTGCGCCTGTCATCCGGTTTGACGGCTGCAATCTCGGAACGACCTCTTATTCTTCCAGACAGTTCCTGATGATCAATGGCGCTGCAGAAATCAGGTTTACCGATTGCACCGGCTGTGGAAAGCTCCGTTTCTCGGGTTACATCGGATCGGAAATGGGTGTCAGACCGCGTATCCAGTTCTGGGGATGTAACGATCTGGATCTGGATACTCTCGTAAACGATTCGGATGTCACAAATGCCAAGAAGGATTTCAACAACATCCGTGTCACAGTAGGTAATGAATACGATTTCTTTATGAAAAAGAACGACTCCGGATTGCCGTACAGACATACCGTAGGCGGCCTCAATTACTGCCGCCAGGCCGTGAAACTCGATGCCGGCAACTATGTGGTATCCGGCAAAGCATACTCTGCAAGACCATACGGATATGTATCTTATGCAGAACTGGCTGTTCCTGCTGCATCGACATACTCCGGTAAGACGATTACGGTAACACTGAAAGAGAAGAGCACAGGTAAGGTTTATGCCCAGCAGCAGATCACTCTCGGCTCTGAACAGAAGGTGAAGCTCAGCGTTGAAAGCTATGTGGACGAACTCGAAGTGGTATTTACACACAGCCTCTCCACGGGCAGCTCGACAAAGATCGAGATGAAGCTGGAACTCGTGAAGTACTAAGGACAATCCGGAAACCGTGCAGATAAGTCGGAAAACCGGATTTGCCCGTTTGCGACTTACGATTCTGAGACCACATAAGTCGGGAACCAGAAAAAGCTGGTCCCCGACTTACTTTTTTGCCTGTTTTACAGTGCTTTTAAGTCGGAGAATGGGAAATGCTGATCTGCGACTTACTTTCTCAAAAAAAGAATTGCCAAACGCCTCAGAATATAAGTCGTGATTGCCGATTTGGCGATTTCCGACTTATCTGCCTTGCCTGTCCTGCCCGAAAAGCACTGGACCGCTACTTGCCCTGCCCTGCCCAAAGAGCACTGTTAAACAAAAGTCTTGGATTCATTTTCGTGAAAAGTGAAACTGAATTTGTCAGACCGATACGGCGGCAAAAGCACTGTACCAAAGAGGGAAAATATCGAGTTACCAGTATTTTTGGGAATCAGGGCAGAGAAGAGCTGAATCGGTTTAGCCGAGTTTGGGGCCGGTTTTTTTGTGCAAGTTAGCTAAAAAATCCGCGCAAAATCTCTTGATCAGCATTGACATGTAACTAGCATGGTGGTATTCTGTCCTCGTAGACAACTAGCATACAAGTGTGGAAGCAGTCGAAAACCACTGCAAAGCAGTTTGGAAGCAGAAGCGAAAACGCGGGTGTGTTGGTATGAAAGAGAAGAGTTTATGGGGAGTTGTTATTTATGAGTTTAAATAGACGAGAATGGCAACCGGCTAAAAAATCGAATTTCAAGCGTCACTTCAGCCAGTACTGGCAGATCTACCTGATGCTTCTTGTCCCGGTTGTTTACTATGTTATCTTCCGTTACATCCCGATGTTTGGTAACATCATTGCTTTCCGCCGTTACAGAGCCGGTGCCAGCATCTTCGGATCTGAATGGAGCGGATTAAAGTATTTCAAGCAGTTTATTGGCGATAAATCTTTCTGGAGAGCATTCCGAAATACTCTTACACTGAATATTACGTATTTGCTTTTCCGATTCCCTCTGACATTGATCTTCGCTCTGTTGATCAACGAAATCAGAAACCTTCACTGGAAAAAATTCGTACAAACCGTTTCTTATCTTCCGCACTTTATCTCCATGGTTATTGTCTGCGGTATGATCAAAGAACTGGTTTCCGCAAGCGGTCCGATCAACTCTTTGCTCGCAAGCTTTGGTGCTTCTAAGGTTACATTCCTTTCTGTACCGAAGTGGTTCCCGGCAATCTTCACGATTTCGGGTGTATGGCAGAGCATGGGCTGGGGCACGATCCTTTACCTTGCTGCTATGGCGAATATCAACCCATCTCTTTATGAAGCGGCTGCCGTTGACGGTGCCGGTCATTTCCAGAGAGTATGGCACATCACGATCCCGTCCATCCTTCCTACGATCACAACATTGTTGATCCTGGATATCGGTGGTCTCGTCGGATCCGGCGGTGCTTTTGAAAAGGTATTTCTTCTTTACAATCCGATGATCTATGATTCTGCAGATATCGTATCGACATACGTATACAGAATGGGTATCGGATCAGGTAACTACAGTTACGCGACAGCCGTTGGTCTCTTCGAAGGTTTGATCAATCTCACGTTATTGTCGATTGCAAACTTTGCTTCCAAGCGACTAACAGACAGCAGCTTGTTCTAAGGAGGTGAAAAAATGGATAAGAAAAGATTTATTTCACGTCTTAGAGAACGCCGGGGAGCACTTGGAGGATCTAAAGCAGTTCCTCTGAAAGTAAGAGAGAACACAGGCTATAAGGTATTCCTGGTTTTTAATACGATTATCATGGTAATCGTGTCTGTAGCCACACTGTATCCTTTCCTGTATCTCGTTTCACAGTCCTTTTCGTCAAGTACAGCCTTGGCAGCAGGACACACCGGAATCATTCCGAAGGGATTCAATATTGACACATATAAGTCTGTATTAACACAGGGCGACTTTCTGGGTTACTACAAGAACACGATCATTTACGCAATAGTAGGTACACTTTCCTCTTTGATCACATCTTCGATCCTGGCATACCCGCTCAGTAAGACCAATCTGAAGGCAACTAGGATCCTGACACCGTTCATCATCTTCACGATGTACTTCGGCGGCGGATTGATCCCGAACTACGTTCTGGTTATCCGTCTTGGTCTGAAAAACACGATGGGCGCATTTATTCTTCCGATGATGATCAGCACCTACTACGTACTGTTGATGAAGTCCTTCTTCGCAGGTACACCTAAGGATCTCGAAGAAGCTGGTGAGCTCGATGGACTGAGTAAGTTTGGTGTTTTCTGGAGGATCGCACTTCCTCTTTCCAAGCCGATCATGGCGACCATGACATTGTTCTACGCAGTTATGTACTGGAACAACTGGTATCAGGCTTTCTTGTACTTGAGAAAAGAGAAGTGGCCGGTAGCTTATTACCTGCAGACCATCATCCGTGGTTCTACAGCGACAGGCGATCAGGATGCGCAGAAGGTTGCTTCTAACGTCCGTTCCTGCAGTATGGTACTTACCGTACTTCCGATCATTCTCGTATATCCGTTCATCCAGAAGTATTACGTGCAGGGCATGATGCTCGGCGGCGTAAAAGAATAATCAATTTGTATGTTGCCGTCCAGATAATTTGCGTGTCTGGGCGGAGCAGAAATAAACATCCACTTTAAATGAGGAGGAAAACTATGAAGACAAAGAAAATTTTGAGTGTTGCTCTTGTTGCTTCCATGGTTTGTGGTGTAGCCGGTTGTTCGAAAGATGAGACAACTACTACTGCTGCGACAACAATGGCTCCTGATAAGATCGAGACAACAACAGAAGCGACGACATCAGCGGGTGAGACGACTGAAAAGAAAGAAGACTATACTTATGGTCTGAACAAAACGTTCCACTCTGATGAGAAGGTAACCTACAGCATGTTCTTCAGTGATGCATCCTGGTATGCAATGCAGGACACATGGAAGACAGAAGGTATCTTCAAGAAACTCGAGGATCTGACGAATGTTCATCTGGATATCATCTCCTATGACTCCAATGACTACATGAATAACGTTACTCTCGACATCAATGCCGGTGAGTCCGCTTACATCATTCCGAAGATCTACGATGACAGTGCTTTTGTAGACGGCGGCGCTATCGTTCCGATTTCTGACTATGTTCAGTACATGCCGAACTATGTAGACTTCTACAACAAGTACAACATGGCTCCTGACGTTAAGACGATCACAAGAGCTAACGGTAAGTACTATAAGCTCCCTGGCATGAAGGAAGACGTACTTCTTAACTACACATTCGTTATCCGTGAGGATATCTTTAAGGCAGCTGGTGTTGATGTTGCATCTCAGGAAGCAACATGGACATGGGAAGATCTCCTGGAAGACCTTAAGACAGTTAAGGCTTACATGGTTAAGAACGGTCTTTGCAAAGAGTCCGATTACATCTGGTCTGACCTGTGGTGTGGTGGTACATCCGGTCATGGTAACGGCGGTAACCTGCTGAACGTTATTGCTACAACTTATGACTGCAGCGCTGGTTGGGGCTTTGAGAACAACTATGGTCTCCGTTATGACCAGGCTAAGGATGAATTCTACTTCAACCCAATCACAGAAAACTACAAAGAGTATCTGAAGATGGCTAATGCATTTGTTAAGGAAGGTATCCTTGATCCTGAAACATTTACTCAGGAAGATGACGTTGCTCAGGATAAGTTCTACACAGGTAAGACAGTTATCATGAGTGTTAACCAGGGTACTGTTGCCGGCACAGAGAGCAAGATGATCGAGAACCTTGGCGAAGGCAAGTACGAACTGTACTACACCATCCCGCCGAGAAGCAAGCTGTACAACTATTCTACAGCTGGTAACGCTCGTCTCGAGAACGGCGTTATGATCTCCAAGAAGGCTCTTGATGAGCTGGGCGAAGAGAACTTCATTAAGATGCTCCGTTTTGTTGACTGGCTCTGGTATTCCGAGGAAGGTTATACTTTCCATAAGTGGGGTATCGAAGGCGAAACATACGAGATCAAAGACGGCAAGAAAGTCCTCAAGGACGGTTATTGCAACGGCGGTCTTGGCTTCGGTAACAATCCAGAAGGAACACTTACAGACGTACGTCTCAAGTGGGGTTACGGCGGAGGTAACTTCTTCTATGGTCATACTGTAGCAGAAATGTCCGATGCTTTTACTGCTCAGGTAGCTGGTTTCACAGCATCCAATGCTAAGAACCGTGAGACACCTCCGTTGGCTCCGGGTGTTGCTCCGACTGAAGATCAGAACGAGCAGATCAACCTCTTGGCTACACCTCTTCTCGACGAAGTTAACTCCTGGTCTTTGTCTTTCGTAATTGGACAGAAGGATATCGATGCTGAGTGGGACAACTTTGTTAAGGCTTGCGAAGGCAAGGATTGTGCAAAACTCGTTGAGCTTTACAACAAGGCATACAAGGGTTAATGATTTAAAACTTGTGGATGTTTAATGCCAGAAAAGCCGCTTCCCGAAAGGGAGCGGCTTTTTTGCATCTGTGTGGCGGGGAGGGATAAAAGATTGGAGTATAAACAGGAGTGTTCTATGTGTGTTCTATGTAAACGGGCGAAAAATAGAACAGATCATAGAACATTTTTGATTTGCGCGAGTGTTCTATATGTGTTCTATGTAGACAGCCGAAAAATAGAACAAATCATAGAACACTTTTGATATTTGCGAGTGTTTTACAAGTGTTCTATATGTGTTCTATGTAGACAACTGAAAAATAGAACAAATCATAGAACACCAAAAGAACGAACGAAGAACACGCCAGGCGCACCCAAAGGGCGCACAAAAGCACACCAAGGGTATCCCAAAACCAAGGATCGCCCTGCCAAAGAGTTATTTGGAAGGGGAATTCTCGATGAGGTCGATGGCTTTCTTGCCGACTTCGAGGATGGAGCCGCCGTGGGTCTGGGTGAAGCCGTTTTCGGTGGCGGGCGGAGTCGCAGTCTGCTGGCTGATGGCCGCTGCGGAACCTGAGGTCAGGCGGGGACCGATCTCGAGGTAGAAGATCTTGTAGTCTTCATTGTCGAGCGGATAGCCGTGCTGGCCTTTGCGGAAGTTGCCGAAATCGTAGCCGGCGACGGCGGAGTAGCCGCGCACGAAACCTTCGTTTTTCGCGCCGCAATCCTGCATCTCCTGCTCGGTGAGTTCACGCTTGACGCCTTCGACATTGACGAACGAATCTGCAAAAGCGGTGGCGGCGGTTCTGGCCTGCTCGGACGCGGTTTCGGCGATATAGAGGAAGGCACAGCCATGCGTGGTGTGAAAGTACGCTTCACGGGGCGTGAGGCCGTATTCCTGAAGAAGCTGGTTCGGATCCAGTGCGTGCTTCATATCCAGGCAGGAATGGTCGCTGAAGATGAGCACTTCAAAGTTGAGCATACCTACTGATTCCATCGCGGCAAGAATGTCACCGAGGCATTCATCGATACGCCGCAGCGCTTCGGTCGCTTCAGGAGAAGTGGCACCGTGATTGTGCTTCTTGGTGTC
This sequence comes from Clostridiales bacterium, assembly GCA_017545245.1. Taxonomy (GTDB): domain Bacteria; phylum Bacillota; class Clostridia; order Saccharofermentanales; family Saccharofermentanaceae; genus Scatonaster. The sequence continues at coordinate 69,063 of JAFWPB010000017.1, read as the reverse complement.
TACGTCGAGAAGATGAAGCATGTAGAGATCTGCTTTGTTTTTGCGGATCAGGTCGGCACCGGTCTTGGCGATAAGCGTATCCATGCCGCGCCCGCCCTGCGAAATAACATATTTGCCGTACTTGGCGAAGTAGTGGAGCATAAAGCGTGCTGAACCATAGTGGGCAGACTGGAGGGCACGGAAGACCATGGGGGTTTTTCCGGGTATTTCGACCAGATGGTACCGGATCTTCTCACCGGAGGTCATCGGAAACATCATGGCACAGGTTCGCAGTCCATGTTCGTAAGCACGCTCAGGAAGAGTCTTTCCTTTGATCTGCTTTTTATAGATGCGCCAGACTTCTTTCCCGGTTACAGGATCCTGGACGGTATTGTCGAAAATACCATGCTCGCCAGGAACAAGACCGGTAGAGATACTGGCATGTACAGGATAGGTACTGGTCACAAGAATAGAATCCACATCGCGGTGGAGTATTCCCATTGAAGCAAGCCGCGAAAAGTTCGGGCAGCTTAGAAGATAGTCGATATTGCTGTCAGATACGGCATCCAGAGAAACCATTACGATCGGATGTCGAAGTTGTTCTTTCTTGCTCATGATTCAACCCGTTCCTATTCTTGATTCCACTTTATTATATAAGAAATCGGAAAAAGTGAGATACCCCTGTTTTCAGAATATTCATAAAATGCCCATCTTTTCTTTAGGTTTGCTTAACCTCTAATTAGATGCTGCCTCAGTATAATAAAAACAGAGTATTTGCAAGAGGTGAACGTATAGAATAGAATATTTCTGATTGCGGTTTAGCGAGGTTGGATTATGCGGCACACAATGACGATCTTCAAATGGGAAATGCGAAAGATCATCAGTAACTGGAGACGGACGCTGGTTGTATTTCTTATGCCGGCCGTGCTCCTTCTTGTCGCACTCAATGTATTTCCCCTCCTGATCAATTACCTCTCTACAGGCCATCTTCAGAGCCACCCGATCATCGCGATCAATGCCCCCGATTCTTTTCAGGAATATGCCGCCCAAAGCGCGAAAAGCACTTACTACGATTACACTTTCTACTCGAGTAAGGAGTACAAAAACAAACTGGAGGAAGATGAAGAATACTTTCTGAACCAGCAGAAGAAAGGCGTCCTCCTGATCCGCTTCAGCGCGAAAGATGAGGACGGAAAGAGCGCAGATTTTGACACATGCGTGGAAAGATACTACGGGCATATAGCCAGATATGAACAGTTGGAGAAACTCAAATGCAATATTGTCGTTTCTTTTGACTCCGGTTCTTTTACCAATTACACACAGGCCGAACAATTCCTCCTGAATATCAAGAAGGAGTACAAGGACTACCTATTCTCGGTTTTGGGCGAAGAATACGCGGAAGCCGGCGGAGGATACAGATGGGATACTGACGGATTTAATCCGTTTACCTTTGTGATGAGGAACCGTGCAAACGCGAACCTGGGTGCGGCGAGAACGATCCCGGGCGTTATGGTTCTGCTGATGTATTACTGCGTATATTCACTGGTTGGAGAGATCCTTGCGTCATCGAGAGAAAGCGGATTCCTGACGAAAGTCTACCTGACGCCGATTCCGGAAGTGTCGCTTCTTACGGGCAAGATGCTGACGGTCGTAACGGTCAGCTCAATCAGCGCGATGCTCTCGTACCTTCTACTGTTCTTCAGCTCCTGGCTGAACCACAGCAACAGTGCTTTTTCATTATTACCATTCGGCATGTTCCTGACACCGACACAGCTTCTGATTCTTCTGATCACGATCCTGGTCACATCGTTTCTCATGTGCGGACTTTGCTTCGGCATCGTGTTCAAGATCAGACGCATGGAGGACGTGCTTCTTAATCTGCAGATTCCGCTGGTTCTTCTCGTGTTCGAGTTTTTCGGGCAGATGTTCCGCCCGTCACAGAGCCTGCAATTAGAGTTTATGATCCCGATACATAATGCGATCATGATGATCCGGGACGTGTTCCTCGGGCGTTTCCAGCTCCAGAACTTCGTCCTCACGGTCCTGATCAATGGACTTCTGACCGTGATCCTGATTGCGCTTTGCATCAAGAATACGGATGGCATGATCCACATTTCGCAAGGAGGACCCGATGATACAGGTAGATCACGTAAGTAAACGATACAACAAAAGCGCGCTGGTCGTGAAAGATGTCAGCTTTCATGTCGGGCAGGGCCAGATCTTCGGCCTTCTCGGACCGAATGGCGCGGGCAAGACGACGCTGATGCAGATGATCAGTACGCTCCTGAAACCGACCGAAGGAACGATCCGGATCACGGGTCTGGACACGAAGACCAGTACGCAGGCGATCCGAAGAAGCATCGGATTCCTGACGACGGAGATCAAGCTCGATCCGCTTTCCACGCCGAACCAGCTCTTCGACTTCTTCGGTGAGCTTTATGACATACCGCGCGAAATGATACCCGTAAAGAAAAAAGAAAGCTTCGAAAGATTCGGCATCAGTCCTTTTGCCGACAAAAGAATCATGGAGCTGTCGACGGGCATGAAGCAGAAGATCTCGATCGTGATTTCGCTGATCCACGACCCGCACGTGATCATTTTCGACGAGCCGACGAATGGCCTGGATATCCTGACGTCGCGGCAGGTCATGGATTATCTTCTCGAGCTAAAAGCACTTGGCCGCAGCGTCCTTCTGTCGACGCATATTTTCAGCGTGGCGGAGCAGCTCTGCGATGAGATCGCGATTCTGGTCGACGGTACGATCGTGGATCAGGGGTCGGCGGAAGAACTGACACAAAAGACAGAAAGCAAGAACTTCGAAGAGGCGTTCTTCAAACTGTATACGAAATACCATAAGGAGGGTTGAACATGCGTCGTGCGATCCGGGCACTCGTAAGGAAAACATTCGGCAAGAACCACAGCATGAAGACACAGGCGTCGGTCATCACGCTTTTGTGCTGCGTGGGTTTTGTCATTGCTGTCCTTGCGTATCTTTCGAGCCTGGCCCTCTACTGGATGAGGAGAGAACGACCTGTTAACTACGCGGAAAACATTATTGTGGTCAACCCGCCGGAAACGTGGCGGAAGTTCTCGGACCGTTTCCTTTCGGACTATCAGGAAAGCGTGGCAGGGGAGAAGGGCATGCTCATCTACCGAGAATGGGATGCGGTCTATGACATTTTTACCTTTGATACCTGGATGGAAGAAAACGATGCTTTTCTGACAATCGTTTTCCCGGAAGATTTCGATGAGATCGTCTTAGAGAAGGAGATCGATGAACTGCCGGAGATCCTGACGTATTTCCCGTCAGACCACCCGGAATATGCGACGACGAGAAATGATTTCTGCGAAACCACACTCTCGATCGACTACCTGAGGTATGTCCAGATCATGAGCGGCGTGCCTTTTGAGTGGGGTGATTTTTATAATACGTCCACGAGGCCGAGCGGCAACTGGGCGAGCTGGGGAAAGATCGTGAAAGAACGCTCGAGCCGTATGGTCATGCCGTTACTTTTCTTCATCGGCATCCTCTACGTCTGCATGTTGAGCGGCATGAATGCCATCGCCGGCGAAAAGGAGCGGGGAACATTTTCTTCCCTTCTCATGACGCCGCTTTCGCGAGGGACGATCGTGCTTGGAAACTTCATCGGAGTCTTCCTGCACGCGATGATACCCACATGCGTTCTTCTCGTTCCCACCGTGTTCTTTGCACGCGCGTCCGGCCTTCTGAGCATACTGCTCCTGGTCATTTCGCTGTCGCTCTTTATCGCGGCCATTACGATACTGATCTCCTGTCTCAACAGCTCGATCGTGTCGGCGCAGACGACGTTCCTGCCGATCTTCCTGATCATACTTGTCGTGTGTGTGACCTGCATGCAGGATTCAACGAAAAACCCGATCAACCCGTTCCTTCCGATCTACGGACATTTCTACGGCATCGGCGACGGCATGATGGGTACAGTCGCCTGGGGGTCCGTCCTGGTATGTATCCTGGGCACGCTCCTTTTGACCGGGATCTGCCTCTTTGTTTCCGAACGGGTCCTTCACAAAGAACAATTCACCGTGGCAGTGGAAACGAAGTCCGAGAAGCAGCTTCGTAAGGCGGCAAAAGCACTGGCGAAGCAGCAGAGGGATTATGTTTCGGTTTCGCGTGCGAAGGTGTTTGGCTATACTTCCCAGAGAAGAAAATCCCTGCTCTCGTTCCTGGTCGGCCATGCGCTCCTTCCGCTGGCGTTACTGTCGCTTTTCCAGCCGGTCGCCATGATCCCGGCGCTCGTCTCCTACATGAAGAGTCCGGAATCGACGAAGTTCATCAGCATGTTCAAAGACATCACCTCGGTATCGAGGATCTCCGAAGTCTTTGACGCCTCGGTCAAAGTGTTCTCCGGTTTCATGCAGGACAAATACTTTATCCTCTGCATGGGCCTTGGCTACTGGCTGGTCATCGCAATCTATATCGGCATCGTACGTCTTCGCGAAAAGAACCCGCTTTCGACTTTGGGTTTCCCGCGGTTGACTTCTTCTGATCCACAAGGCCCGGCGTGGAAAGCATATGTCCGCGGCCTGGGTCTGGGCTTGATATTGATCTCGTCGGTCTATCTGCTTCTGCTTCTTACCGGCCAGGTGACCTGTGACGGGTTCTCACTGGAGACTGATTCCATCGGACTTTTTATCCTTTATATCCTGATGTGGATCCCGCAGGGTGCAACGGAGGAAATCATGATGCGTGGTTACATGATGCCTCGTGTGGCGTCCAGATTCGGACTTCCTTTCGCCATTTTCTTCTCCTCAATGTGCTTCAGCCTGATGCATGCTTTCAATGCCGGGTTCTCGATCCTGGCGCTCATTAACCTCGCCCTGATCGCCACATTCTTTGCCGTCTTTGCGTACAAGAGCGGACATATCTACACGGTGTGCGCGATGCATACGGTCTGGAACTTCTGCCAGGGTAACCTGTTCGGATTGGAGGTCAGCGGTAATCCAGGATCAGCGTCGATCCTCTCCTCCTCTGCTACCGATCGAGCAAGCGATATCCTCTCCGGCGGCGCTTTTGGACCAGAAGGAGGACTCTGCGTCACGATCGTCATGGCCGCAGCTTTTGGCGTATTATTCTTGGCAGAAAAGAGGAAAAAGTCAAAAAAATCCGCGAATGTGTAAGATTTGTCACGTTCAGATCGGGAAAAGTAAGGTAGAATGTACTTGTTAGAGTTGCTCCGTGTCCACTTTCAGGACTAAGGAGGCAGCGATTCCGAAAAGACAGACGCGTGATACAGGGGTATGAAAATGGGAAGAATACTGCTAGTTGAAGACGATTCCAGTATCGTTACTACGTTATCGGCATTTTTGAAATCCGAGGGTTTCGAAGTCATTTGGGCGCCAGGCCAGACTACGGCACTGACGAAGATCGAGACGGAGAATTTCGAGATTGCTTTGATCGATATTTCACTTACCGATGGAAATGGATATGCGGTCTGTGCCGCGGTAAAAGCACAGAAGCCGGACCTGCCGGTCATCTTTGTTACGGCGTCGGGCGATGAGTACAGTGTCGTTACAGGCCTGGATATGGGCGCGGACGATTACATCAGCAAACCTTTCCGTCCGAGAGAGATGCTGTCCCGTATCAAGAGCGTCATGAGAAGAACACATAAGTCTCCTGATGTGGTGGAGTTCGGAAGTATCAAGATCGATACGGCAAGAGCGAATGTCAGTAAGAACGGACAGGAGATCATCCTGTCAGCGCTGGAGTACCGGTTGCTTCTTCTGTTTGCCAACAACCAGGGCGTAGTCCTGACCCGTGCCAAGCTCCTGCAGGATCTCTGGGATGTGGGCGGTGAGTACGTAAACGACAATACGCTGACCGTGTATATCAAGCGTCTTCGTGAGAAGATCGAGGATGATCCGGCGGAACCGACTTTGATCCGCACGATCCGCGGCTTCGGCTACAAGGCGGGAGAATGATATGATCCGCTACAACAGTGAGCTTCGCAAAGAGTATTTAATCAGCATCGTAATCATCATATTGATTGCGGTGCCGTGCTTTTTTCTGAACGTCCTGAGCGGCGCGCTTGTCGTCGCGATGGGACTTCTGCTGCTTCTGGTGCGTTTTGTCGCGGACAGAAAGCGGTATGCGCGCATTGCCGACCTTTCCAACAGTATCGACCAGATCCTGCATGGTGTGGAAGATGTGTCCTTTGAAGAGTATCAGGAGGGCGAGGTCGCGATATTGAGCAGTGAAGTGCATAAGATGGTCATCCGTCTTCGTGAGCAGGCTTCACAGCTTCTGGCAGACAAGCGTTTCCTTTCTGACTCGATCGCAGATATCGCCCATCAGCTCAGAACGCCGTTGACGTCCATGAATATCGTGGTCGATATGTTTTCGGTCGAAGAGCTTTCGGATGATAAGAGATTCAATCTTCTTTCCGAAATGATGCAGGGACTGAACCGTATTGAGTGGCTGATAAACACGCTGCTGAAGATGAGCAAGATCGATGCTGATACGGTATTTTTCGAGGAGAAAGAATATAAACTGGCGGATATGCTGCGCCGGGCTTCGGATATGCTGGCCGTGCCGCTCGATATCCATAACATCGCGTTGAAATTAAATGTTCCGGAAGATGCAGTGGTGCGTGGCGACATGATGTGGACATGCGAGTCGATCGCGAATATCCTTAAAAACTGCATGGAGCATACGCCGGAGAATGGAACGATCGAGATCAATGTGAAGGATACGCCGATCTTTGCGGAGATCACGATCACGGATACCGGATGCGGATTCGATCCGGAGGACCTGCCCCACGTGTTCGAGCGCTTTTACCGAGGAAAAGTCGCGATTACGACGAGTATCGGTATCGGTCTGGCGCTGAGCAAGATGATCGTGGAAAGACAGAGCGGTACGATCCGTGCGGCAAACCGCGAAGAGCCGGAGCATGGCGCGAAGTTCGTCGTGCGTTTCTATAAGACGAAGAGGTGAGATATGGAGATCCTACGAGCGGAACATCTTACGAAGACATATGGTAAAGACGAAAATATCGTTGCGGCACTCGATGACGTTTCCCTGAGTATCGAAAAGGGTGAATTTGTAGCGATCATCGGTGCATCCGGTTCCGGAAAGTCGACGCTCCTTCATCTTCTGGGCGGCGTGGACCGGCCAACATCCGGCAGTGTTTTTATCGATGGAAAAGACATTTTCAAGCAGACGGACGAGCAGCTTTCGATATTCCGAAGAAGAGAGATCGGACTGGTGTACCAGTTCTTTAATCTGATCCCGGTTCTGACGGTCGTGGAGAATATCACGATGCCGGTACTGCTCGATCATAGAAAAGTCAACCAGGAGCGTCTCAATGAACTTCTGAATATCCTGTCGCTTTCAGAGAGAAGGGATTTTTTCCCGAACCAGATCTCCGGCGGACAGCAGCAGCGTGTGGCGATCGGCCGTGCGCTGATCAATGCGCCGACGATCCTTCTGGCGGATGAGCCGACAGGTAACCTGGACTCGAAGAACAGCCAGGAAGTGGTGGAACTTCTGAAGTATTCGAATACGAAGTACAACCAGACCACGATCCTGATCACGCACGACGAGAACGTGGCTCTTCAGGCCAAGAGGATCATTACGATCAAGGACGGAAAGATCCAGCATGATGAGGTGATCCGTAAATGAGGAACAGGAGCCGCCGATGAGCCAGCCGAATATCGTCAGCAAATATGCCAAAAGAACGGTATTTAAGAACCGTGGCCGAACGATCCTGACTCTTTTCGGGATCATTATCGCCACGGCGATGTTCTGTGTGGTGGTTTCGGCCAGAAGCAGCTGTGTGGATATCCTCAAGAGCTTCCAGGACGACGATTATGGTACCTGGCACGTGCAGGCCTATTCCATGACTTCAAGAGAGTACCAGCAGATCCTCAAAGATACGCGCATCAAGCGGTCGGCGTATGTGCAGGAATACGGATATGTCATGGCGGCCAATACATCCATGGATGAAGCGGAACTGAAGAATAAACTTTCCTATCAGAACTACGATGTTATGGTGGCGTCGATGAGCCCGGGATTTACGGATCTCTGCCAGATCAATCTGGTCAAAGGACGTATGCCGCAGAACGAGAACGAGGCCATCATCTCGCTGGAGATGTATGCGGACAACCGTGACATGATCGATGAAGAAGATGCGACTTCATATGAGTTCACGATGGTATACAGCCGCTATTCCAACGGACACAAAGTCAACAATCTGAAAGAGATCTCTCGTGACGAATTCGGTTATGGCGAAGAATATCTTTCTCCACTCGATAAGAAAGAATTCCGTGTAGTCGGCTGTTTTGTTGTTCCAGATTATGCGAAGTGGAAAAACCTCAGCTTCTATACCGTCCTTCTCGGACCTTCGGAAATGACGGCGGGCAACGCGGTCAATGCCTACTTTGAACTGGAAGATCCGGCGTCCTACGTTGCTTTTTCAGATGAATATTTCGAATCCACGGACGACTGCCTCTTCAACAAAGATTACATCCGCATGAAGAACTCCGCAGACGATTCCGATACGATCCGCTGGATCGATATCCTGACTTTCAGTGCGGTGACGATCATTGCGCTTTTGGCCGTCATGCTGATCTACAATTCTTTCTCGACCTCTTCGACAGACCGTATCCGCGCGATCGGACTTCTGAAATCTGTTGGCGCGACGAGGCGGCAGATACGGGATCTCATGCTGGGCGAGGCTTTCTACTACGTCATCATCGCGGTGCCGATCGGACTTGTGATCGGCAATATCAGTGCGTATATCCTCTTTGGCGCGCTCAACGACCTTGCAAAAGAAGCGGGCTTCTACCTTCTTTCCCAGGAGGTCGACCTGCAGTACCGTCTCGGACTTTCAAATACCTTGATGCCGGTTGCACTGTCGATCATTACGATCGCGGTTGCGATCTTTGTTCCGATGTACCGTGCATCCCAGATTACACCAATCGAGGCCGTACGCGTAAACAACGTGTTTACGACCAAAGTCAAGCGCAAAAAGTCACGTGGACTTGCTGTCCGTTTCCTCGGTTTTAACAGCGCGCTGGCTATCAAGAATTTCTTCCGGTACAGAAAAAGATACCGTGCGACGATCCTCTCGGTTTTCCTCTCGATCATGATGATCCTGTTCACGCATGCGCTGGTCCGCACGATCATCAGCATGTTTTCCAGTTCAGAAGGTGTCGATTCCAATCTTCTGACTTACTCGTACTATTTCGGCAACAATTCCTTCGATGCATCAGATCTGTCTCTTTACTACCAGCTGGCGGACCTTTCCAGTGTGAAGGACAGCCTGATCATCCTGCAGTCCAAGAAAGAAATCGAAGTAGAAGCGGAAGATCTGACGGAGAGGTACCGGAACGATTACGCAGACCCGAATATCGTTTATGATTCGCAGAACGGCGAATATCCAGTTTATGAAGATTCCGGAAGACGTGTTACGAATGTGACACTGATGTTTATCGAGGACAGTGCTTTTCGCAAGATATGCATCGAAAACGGGATCGCGCCGGATCCGTACTTCACCTATGGATCGAAGCTCTGTCTGACGAATAACACTTTCTATTCGAATACGGATGAGAATCTGAACACCGTGAAGGTCTTCTCATCGATCGATAATCCGAGGAATGTGGTGCTTCGTTTCTCGGAAGAGGAGAGCGAGACTACTCCGAAGGTGGATATCCAGCTGACGAAGGCAATCAGCGAGCCTTTCTCCATCACAGGCGATACCGCTTCGACGATGCAGATCTACATGCCGCTCAGCCGCATGAGTTATTATGGCGTGTCCTACAAGGATGTATTTGAATTCTTCCAGTTCCACGTTTCGGAGCCGGATGAGACGTTTACGCAGATGAAGAAGATTCTCGAAAAGAACTTGCACAGTAGTGAGGATCTCCATGATTCCGGTGCATATGCGCGTGCGTATGAGGCGGTGACAACGATGGCGAAGATCCTGATCTATGGCTATGCCGCGCTTCTTTGCCTGATCTGTTTCCTGAACGTGATCATGACGATCATATCCAATGTGCTTTTCCGGAGAAAGGAGTATATCCTTCTGATGTCGATTGGTATGTCGAGAAGGACGTTGTTCCACACGGTTATCCTGGAGTCGATCATCTGCTTCTTTGAGAGCCTCCTGCTGCTGGCTCTCTTTGCGGGTTCCTTGCTGATTCTTGTAACAATGTTATTCGACCTGTCGGTCATCAGTAAGAGAAATATTCTCTTCCTGGCAGTCACGGTATTTGCGCATTTCCTGATGATCACAAGTACAACGGCGTTTGGTTTACGGCATGTCTTGACAGAAAATGTTATCGAAGGGGTTCGGAAGGAGTATTATTGATAGTATAAGGGGAGGGTGAGTATGATCTACACAGTAACTTTGCATCCTGCGATGGATAAGCTGATATTTGTTGACGACTTTGTTGTTGGTGGTCTGAACCGCACGGATAAAGTTGTGTTCCGTGCAGGCGGAAAAGGAATCAACGTGTCGCGTGAAGTGCGCCGTATGGGCGGCAAAACCACTGCGATGGGATTCATTTCCGGTCAGACCGGGAAGAAGATCACGAGAATGCTTCTTGAAAAGGGCGTGCCCTGTGACTTTATCGAAGTCCCCGGGGAGACGAGAACGAACAGTAAGATCATTGACAGAAAAACCGGAAAGTGCACGGAGATCAATGAGTCCTCACCAGAACTTCAGCAAGCCGATCTTCTAGCGCTGGAGCAGAAAATCCGGGAGAACGTGAAGTATGGTGATGTAGTCGTCTTTTCCGGAAGTGCGCCGAAGAATACACCTTCTGATGTCTATGCCCGATGGATCCGGCTGGTGCGGGATCTGGGCGGTATGAGTGTACTCGATGCCGATGGAGACCTTCTCCGTGAAGGTGTCAAGGGTGGTCCGACAGTGGTCAAGCCGAACCGGGATGAGCTGAGTACGCTGCTTGGTAAAAAAGTGGAGATCGTTAATGATGATGTGATCCAGAGTGTACGTGCGATCCTCTCGGATGATATGCGCATGATTTTCCTGACTCTGGGACCGCAGGGCGCGGTACTGGTAGAACGGGAGAATGTGCTCTTTGCACCGGCTCCGGATGTCAATGTAGTATCTACGGTTGGTGCGGGTGATGCGATGGCCGCAGCGATTGCAGTCGGTCTTTCCAACGGGTATCCTGCTTCCGAAATCATGAAAATGGCCGTCGATGCGGCCGGTTGTGTAATCTCTGAGACACAGGATCTGTAAGATTGGGGATCATTCTTCGTCTTCGTCGTCTTTATCTTCTGTCTCGTTCAGCCATTCATCTGCATTCCACGGACGTCCGTGTCCGCTTAAGTAGTACTTGGACTTGAGGCGGAGAAGGCTTTCCCATGTAGTCGCAAGCTGCGATTCGCTGTCTACAAAAACCGGAGCGAGGACGCGCTTTTTGAATTGCGCGCAGTCGCCGATAAAAGCAACGTCGCGGATAGCGATCGAGATGGAATCCTGGGTATGGCCCGGGGTCATAAGGAGCTGGGCATCGTTTCCCAGCAGTTCCTGAACGATATCTTTGGTAAGAGGTTTTACGTCCTGACAACCTTCGTATGGAATGAAAGAAGGAAGCTTCAGCATGAGGCCGGCTGCGTTGCCGACTTTTTTCATGTACGGATGATCCTTCGGCGGGATGATGGCAAGGCCCCGCTTAACGAGTGCCACAGCGGTCTTGATGCAATAGACCGGGCAGTTGAAAAGCATCGAGAAATACTCGGCATTGCCGGCACTGTCGCCGTGTGAGTGGGTCAAAAAGATCGCATCGATATCGAATATGAAGTCTTTCTGCAGATTCGCCTCGATCGTGGCGCGGTCTGCCATGGCGCCGGTGTCGATCAGGACGGCTTTGTCCTTATAAGTGACACAATAGCATTGATAGATCTTCGTTCCGACATTAAAGAACTGGTACTCGGCATCGCGGGTTATGTTCATGGTACTGGTAACCTTTCTTATTCGTTGTTAGGTAAGACCTGAGGTTTTCCATAGTATTCCTCCAAGGTCATGATGTTATTATCATGCATATCGGTGGCTACGTCTACACCTACAAAACGGAAATGCCAACCTTCGACTCCATATCCGGTGATATGTCCATAGTCTTGCGGGTACCGCCAGATGAACCCGAATTTATATCCGTTTTCTGCGACCCACTGCCCGGCTTTGGTGTAAATGAAATTGTCCCGGATCTGCGGATCATCGCTGGTGTTGATATCGAGAGCCAGGCCGAGCGGATGCTCGGAACGTCCGGGATAGGCGTTCTTACAGCAGGTCTTGTCCAGACCTCTTCTCGTGATGGCGTTATTGAAACTGTATGTCTGGGTCTCCCAGCTCCGATATCCGGAAATGAGGTAAAGGTCTTCACCAGTTTCTGCCATGCAGGCATCGTGGAGCTTGATCCAGGCGTCTGCGGCTTCCGGACGGAGCTGCTGGCCGGCCGAGTATTTGGCGTAGACCAGTTCCGGTACGTAGCTCTCTGGAGAGGCGTAATACTTGTTAACGAGAACGGCTACATCTGATGGATTGGAAACGATTTCCGCACGGACGGTACGTGGATCCACATACCCGTCATACCAGACCGCACCACCCGTAATGATCGGTTCGATGTACTCCGGAACTTTTGTCGGAGTAGGTGAAGGTGTGTCTGTTGGAGAGGGCGTAGGGGAAGAAGTGGGTGTCGGTGAAGACGTAGGTGTTGGCGTTTCTTCCGATGCCGTCTCCGAAGAGATCTCCTTGCCGGAATCCGCGGCAGAGGCGGAAAGCTCATTTTGTGACTGCAACTGCGCCGATGTTGCTGAGGAAGAGACGTCTTTGTTTGTTCTTCCACAGGCGGACCCAAGCATCAACGAGATGGACAGGACCAGCAGTACCAGTTTTCCTCTTCTTGAAATACCCATGTTTCTTCCTTTTCTTCTTTTTATCACGTACAGTATAGCGCACTTAAAGGACAGGAATGTTGCAATCGTTTAACTTTATGTGAGAAAATGCGGTTCTGGATCGTTTTATGTTTGAGATCTCAAATCACACAGGAGGTTAGAATCTTGAGAAACGAGGAAGTTGTCAGATTGTTTGACGAATTTTCAGATGATCTTTACCGCTTCGCTGTCTCGTACGTCGGCTCAAAGCACGACGCGGAAGATATCGTTCAGGAAGTATTTCTGAAACTGCTCAATAAGCAAGTTCTTTTCGAGAAGAAAATCGGGAAAGCATATCTGATGACAATGACAGCGAATCAGTGCAAAGATCTGCTGAAATCTTCAGCAAGGAAAACAAGCGTTGATCTTGAATCCTCGGAATGGCTGCTGGCCAGCGTTGATGGATTTTCGGAAAGAAACAAGGATGTCTTCGACGAGCTTTTAAAACTGGAAGACACGTACCGGGCTCCGATCTTTCTTTATTACTACGAAGGTTTCTCGTACAAGGAGATCAGCCGGATCCTGAAGATTTCCGGTTCGGCTGTGGCCATGCGGATCAAGAGAGGCAAAGAACAGTTACGGTTCAGATTGGAGGAAGATACATGAAAGATACTTTCGATAAAATAGTTATGGATGAAGGGAAAAAAGAGGAGATACTTCAGATGCTCCAAGAGAAAAAGACGGTAAAGAGCAGAAGATGGATTCCGGTCGTAGCAGGTCTTGCTGCCGCGGCGGCGATCCTGATAGCGGTGCCTTACACAAGAAAAGCCATCGTGCGTGCTGCAGAGGAGATCCTCTCGGTATTTCGGACGCCGTCGAATCTGGAGTACACTGTCTCAATAAGTGACGATGCTATGTTGATTGAAGCCTCGGATGCAAATGGCGGACTGGTAGATCTGGCAGAAGCTGAGGATGGACGTCTCTATTTCGTCCTTAACGGGGAACGGACGGATGTGACTGACAAGTGCAGCGCGACCGATTTTTACCGCCACGAGATCAAGAATCCTGACGGATCCAGAACAGTGATCTTTGTCGGAGGAACCGCTGATGACTTTGGCTGGTGGGAAACGACGATCGTTGATGGCGAAGCTGGTCAGGAAGCAGTTTTAAGTATCGGGAAAGCGGATTTTAAATCGGAATGGATGAAGAATGCTTTCGAAGCAGAAGGCCTGGAGCAAGCCGTGTTGCATATGAATCTCGGAGGCGAGCCGGCCAGTCTGGAGTTAAATCTTGGAGATGGCAAAGAGCAGAGTGAAGTAACGGAAGGATAAGACTAAAAAAGGTTGAAAAAGTGTATTGACGCAGAGTAAACGGTGTCGTATAATCTCGTCGTAACTTCGGGGCGGGGCGTAATTCCCCACCGGCGGTGATGCTTCCGTTAGGACCTGAATAGAAGGCAGGAGGCGAGCCCGCGAGCTTTTGCAGAACTGGTGAGAATCCAGTGCCGACGGTCATAGTCCGGATGGAAGAAGAGTCGATAGCTGCGATGTACCGGAATCCCGGACATCCGGCAAATGATGAATTTTCTTAAAGCGATTCTCCGAAGAGGAGAGTCGCTTTTTTGATGCTTTCGGAGAATCGGTCCTGTCAGGAAGAAAGAAGAGGTTAATGAAAATGACAGAAACGAAAGATCTCAAACAACAGAACGAGAAGAGAAAGTCGATGATCTACAAGGTCGCACTCACAGGTATCATGACCGCGCTCGCGGAAGTACTCATGATGCTTGAGATCCCGCTGCCGCTCATGCCGGGATTTCTGAAGTACGATTTCAGTGATATTCCGGCGCTTTTCGCAGGTTTTGCCTGCGGACCTCTGGCCGGTGTGATCGTGGAATTCCTTAAGAACCTGATCCATATGCCGTTTACCGGCACGCAGTATATCGGTGAAGCGGCAAACTTCATTTCCGGCAGCATCTTCGTACTGACCGGCGCTTTGATCTACTGGAAGATGAGAAGCAAAAAGGGCGTGGTGATGTCACTTATTTTCGGAACGATTGCACTGACCGTTGCGACCTGCTTCGTCAATTATTTCTTCAGTCTCCCGCTTTACGAGAAGGTCATGGGTTTCCCGATGCCGGCGATCATTGACATGTGTGACAAGGCCAACACGGCAGTCACCATCAAGACAAAGATGGACGTCATCCTGATGACATTCGTACCATTCAACATCTTCAAGGGTATCACTGTTTCTATCGTTGCGTTCCTGTGCTACCTGCCGCTGCATAGTTTCTTAAGTAAAAAGGCGTTATCTCAAAACAAATGAGCAATGACGTTAAGTTAAGACGGAATCCTTTGCTTTCAAATTGCTCAGATGGTCATTACCGCCTTTTTTTGCCTTTTCAGCATTTTGGGCGGTAATGCTCTGTTTAGAGAATAAATATGCCGATACTCCCGGATCCTGTGATCGTTCAGACCCGGAAACGCCTTATTTTACGCCGAGGATTTCCTGGTAGTTGTCGCAGACTTCCTGGTAATTCTCAGGGGTGCCGATGTCGATGCAGTTTCCGTTGGCACGGTAGGCATAGACATCCTGACGCTTGTAGAGCCAGGACGGGAAGTTACCCGGAGCATCCGGAGTGTTTCCTTCGTCGAGGTATTCGCGGATACGCGGGAGAGTTTCCTTCAGGTAGAAATAGGTCGCGTAGATCGCTGTCGTGGACTTCGGGATCTGCGGCTTCTCAGCAAGGTCAAGGACTTTTCCGTCCTTGTCGAGAGTAGCAACAGCAAGCTTTCTTAGCTGTTCCACTTCCTCAACATGGATTGCGATCAAAGTATCTTTTCTCTTCTCCATGAAGAAGTCGTACATGTCGCGGAGCTTGTAGGTGAAGAGGTTGTCACCGGCAATGATGACCATGTCTTCATTCACGCCGCACTTATCAATAACGAACTGGATGTCGCCGATGGCGCCAAGACGGTTGGAGTTATCGGTCGTGCCGTCATCGATGACCTCGATCGGAGTGATCGCTTTCGAGCTGTCGCCCGAAGCTTCCTTCTGCGCCTGCATACGGTCGTCGGCCCACTTCTGGAAATGGTCGGCGAAACGGTGGTTAGTGACGAGAAGGATCCTGGAAATATCCGGAAGCGTGTCGATCTCATCTGTGATATAGTCAAGCATCTTCTTCGGTCCGACCGGAAGAAGCGGCTTAGGTGTGTCGATGGTAAGTGGATATAAGCGGGTTGCGTAGCCGGCAACGAGTAATAATGCGATCATGTAAAATCCTTTCCAATATCAACGTATTTTTATACTTTCCCTCTACATAGTATCAGAAAAGCACTCGTCTTTCCATGACATGTTGGTATCATTTTGTTTCTTTTCTATGAAAAGTTCTCCAAAGGTGTGGAACGTTGGGTCGGGAAAGGCTATAATGTGAAGTGACAAAAAAAGATGATATAAGGAACACCGGATCATCAGGGAAGAGCAGAAAGAGAGTCGGAACGAAGGACTCGATACCCCCTGTGAAAGACAAGATCCGGGGCTTCTTTGTGCATGAAATAAAGAATAACCAAATTTGAAGGAGAATCAGAGACATGGAGCTTTGTGCAGTAGTAATGGCAGCCGGTGAAGGAAAACGTATGCATTCGAACCACTCGAAGGTGGTGCAGCTTGCAGCAGGAAAACCCTTGATCCGCTGGGTTGCCGAGGCACTCGAAGGAGTAGGCGCAACTGAACAGGTCTATATCGTAGGCCATTGTCAGGAAGAAGTACGTGAGGTCCTGGGAGAGGACGTCGCGTTCGTGTTTCAGGAACAACAGTTAGGAACCGGACATGCCGTCATGCAGGCCGCCCCTTTTCTCGAAGGAAGAAATGGATGCACGATCGTTCTTCCGGGCGATGCTCCGCTGATCACATCCGATACGATTTCAAAAGCACTGGCGATGTTCGAGGAGGGTGACTATGGTGCTGTGATCATCACAGGTAATGCACCGGATCCGAAGGGATATGGACGTGTCATCCGTAACAGCGACGGCAACGTGATCAAGATCGTGGAAGACCGCGATTGTAACGATGAGGAGAGAAAGGTCTGCGAGATCAATTCTTCCATTTACTGCTTCAAGACGCCGCTTCTTCTTTCCGCGCTGGGACGCATTGATTCCAAGAATGCGCAGAAAGAATACTACCTCACGGATACCATTGAGATCATCATCAACGACGGCCACAAGGTAGGTGCTTTTGTCGCGGACTTTGACGAGACACGTGGCGTGAATGACCGTGTGGAACTTCAGCAGGTAGGCAAGATGCTGAACAGAAGAGTCTGCATGAAGCTGATGCGTGAGGGCGTGCAGATCGTGGATTCCGAGACAACGTGGATCGCCGATTCGGTCAAGATCGGTAAGGATACGCTCATTCTTCCGGGCAGCATCCTTCTTGGAAATACGGTTGTCGGAGATGAGTGTGTGATCGGTGAGAACAGCCGTCTGGAAAATGTTATCGTCGGCGATGGTACGACGATCGATAACTCGATCGCATCGAATTGCGAAGTTGGCAAGAACTGCCGTATCGGACCCTATTCGCATCTGCGTCCGGATACGGTCCTGAAAGATAATGTTACGATTGGTGCGTATGTTGAAGTCAAGAATGCCACGATCGACGATTATTCCCGTGCCCGCCACCTGACCTATGTCGGTGATGCGAAGGTCGGAAAGAACGTAAACTTCGGTTGCGGAACCGTAACCTGTAACTACGATGGTATGGACAAGACTTGGTGCGTCATCGGAGACAACGTCTTTATCGGTGGTAACAGCAACCTGATTTCTCCGGTCACGCTGAAAGAGAATTCCTATATCGCCGCAGGTTCGACGATCACGGAAGATGTACCGGAACTCGGTCTGGCGATTGCCAGATCCCAGCAGGTCGTGAAGGAAAACTGGGTTGCGAAGAAGAACCGCTCTCGTGCATCTCAGGTCATCCAGCCGGATAAGAAGCGTACCAGCGGTATGTAAGAAGTTATGTTTGCGCGCTTTTTCAAGAAATCAGACAAGAATGAGGAATCCTTAGAAAGAACAGGAAACGGAACGATGTGGCTTCTGGTAGGCCTGGGCAATCCGGGCAAGCAATATGACTGTACATGGCATAACTGTGGCTTTATGACACTGCATGTACTGGCAGAGAGAAACAATATCAAGATCGACAAACTGAAGTGGAAGGGCGAGTACGGCCGGGGCACGATCGCCGGCGAGGATGTCATCCTTCTTCGTCCGCATACATATATGAATCTTTCCGGCGAGTCGGTGTCGGAAGTGGTCAAGTTTTTCAAGATCCCTATGGATCATGTCGTCATAGTTTACGATGACATCGATATCAAGAGAGGGACGATCCGCGTGCGTCCATCGGGAAGTGCGGGGACGCATAACGGAATGAAATCGGTGATCTATCATCTCGGGTCACAGGATTTCCCACGTGTCCGCATCGGATGCGGACCGGTTCCGGAGAAATGGGAACTGGTGGATTTTGTTCTCTCGACGATTCCGAAAGAAGAACAGGATACTATGTACGAAGCATTCGTGGAAGGGGCCAAGGCGGTGGAAAACATCGTGGCCGGTAAAGGATTCCCGGGTGGGAAAGGTACGGTAGGAGGCAAAAGATGATCTTTCTTCCCTCCATCAAGAAACTCCTAGCCGAAGCGGAGCAGGATCCGAAATTCCAGAAGCTTCAGGATACGATCTCCAATAAGTTAGGACACATCAATCTGACCGGCATGACGCAGACGCAGAAGGCGTACCTGATTGCCGCCAGTGTACTTGCGTCCATGAACCGCACAAAGTCTTCAGATGGAGAAACTGCTTCCGAGAAAGTACCGATCCCGGTGATCATCGTATCCGACGAGCTTTCGGCAAGACAGATGAAAGCGCATCTGGATGCTTTTTTCGAAAAAGAAACGGTGATCCTGCGAGGCCGTGAGACACAGCTCTCGGCAGTATCGGCATCGAGCCGTGAGATCGAGAGGGGAAGAGTCCAGGCTCTGGTGAAATATGGCATGCGCCAGTGCGGCGCCATGATCGTGACGGGCGGCGGTCTTCTCACGAAGATGATGCCGATGGATATGTTCTATGGCGCAAAGATCCGTCTCAAGTTAGGAAAAAGGATCCCGCCGGAGGACCTTGCTTTAACGCTTTCTTCGATGGGCTACTACCGCACACGTGAAGTGGCGGCCGTCGGTGAATTTGCAAGACGTGGTGAGATATTCGATATCTTCCCCAGTGGAGAAGAAAAAGGAATCCGCATCAGTTATTTTGATGACGAGATCGACCAGATCAAACGTTTTGACCTCGACAGCCAGCGATCGGATGAAGTCCTGAAAGAGATCACGATCCTCCCGGCAAGTGAACTTCTTATCCCGGAAAAGAAATGGGAATCCTTAAGCGATGAGCTTCTCCGGATCGGGGAAAAAGCAGCGAAGAGCGCGGCTTCAGTCGGTGCGTCCAGAAACAGCATCGATTCCATGACGAGAATGATCACGAAAGAAGCCGAATCGCTTCTCGTCGGCGGTGCTTTTAGCGGATGGGAAAAATGGGTATCCGTTCTTTACAAAGAGACGGTCTCGATCCTGTCTTATGTCAGAAGTTTCGGAGACCCAATCTATATCGATGAGATCAACCAGGTCCGCTCGCGCATGGATGGCGTGAATGCGGATTTTGAAACGCGTTTCCGAAGCGCGCTCGAAGCGGGCCAGATTCCGGCTGAGTGCGGCGGGGCCGTAGCAAAAAGAACCGATCTTTTTATCGAACTGGACCAGAAGCAGGTCATCGCGATGGCGATGCTTCCGAGTTCGAGCAATGGTCTTCCGGGCGGTGTGCAGATCGACATTATGGGTTCGGCGTGTAACAGTTTCCGCGGCCATGAAGAAGAACTGGCGGATCTGATCAAGAAGAGAAATACAGAAGGTCATCCGACCTACATCATGAGCGGAGGCGGACAGCGCGGTGAAAAGCTGAAGACGTTCCTTTTCGAGCGGAACAGCGTGGCAGTCCTGCTTCCGAAGCCGCTTCCAAACGGATTTATCTATCCTGCGGTATCCTTGATGGTGATCGGCACGCAGGACGTGTTCGGTATTGACCGCGGCCTGAAGCGAAAGAAAAAAGGCGGCATGACCATCGACTTGTTTTCGGACCTGGTGCCGGGTGAACTTGTCGTAGACGATGAAAATGGTGTCGGCCGCTACGATGGTCTCGTGAACCTTGTCACGGATGGCGTGAAGCGCGACTACCTGCAGCTGACCTATGCGAACGATGACCATGTTTATATTCCGCTCGACCGGCTCGACCACATCCAGAAATATGTGGCGTCGGATGGACGTACGCCGAAGCTGGCCAAGCTGGGCAGCAACGAATGGAAAAAGTCCGTCTCGCGTGCGACGGCGGCCATCAAGAAACTGGCTTTCGATCTTGTTGAATTGTATGCAAAAAGACAGGCCGTGGAGGGCTTCCCGTTCTCACCGGATTCAGTGTGGCAGACACAGTTCGAAGATGATTTTCCGTTCCAGGAAACAGACGATCAGCTCCAGGCAATCAAGGACATTAAAAAGGACATGGAGTCGAAGAAAGTCATGGACAGACTTCTTTGCGGAGACGTTGGTTTCGGCAAGACGGAAGTCGCTTTCCGTGCTATCTTCAAGTGTGTCCAGGACAGTAAACAGGCGATCCTTCTTGCACCGACCACGGTACTGGTGCAGCAGCATTATGAAAATCTGAAGGAGCGTCTCCGTAATTATCCGGCCGTGAGAGTGGCGCTCCTGAGCCGTTTTTGTACGCCAAAAGAACTGAAGCGTGCGGTGAATGGCATCAACAGTGGGGAGATCGATATCGTCGTCGGAACGCATCGTGTGTTGAGTCAGGATGTGAAGCCGAAGAATCTGGGATTGCTGGTTATCGACGAGGAGCAGCGTTTCGGCGTGAACCATAAGGAGAAAATGAAGACGCTGAGAAATAACGTCGACGTGCTGACGCTGACGGCGACGCCGATCCCAAGAACGCTGCATATGTCCCTGTCGGGCATCCGCGATATCTCCGTTCTGGAAGAACCGCCGCAGGACCGCCGACCGGTGCAGACGTATGTAATCGAGTATGACGAGCAGATCGTCGCGGAAGCGTGCCTTCGTGAGATCGGCCGCGGCGGACAGGTCTTCTATCTGTTTAACGATACGCATAAGATCGCGGAAAAAGCGGAGAAGCTCCAGGATCTTCTTCCTGGTGCGAGAGTTGTGTATGCACACGGTCAGATGAGCGAAAGAGAACTCGAGAACATCATCGAGTCCTTTATCCACAGAGAAGCGGATATCCTGGTATGCACGACGATCATCGAGTCGGGCGTGGACATGCCGAATGTAAATACGATCATCGTGGAAAACAGTGACCGTTTTGGTCTTTCACAGCTGTATCAGCTGAAGGGACGAGTCGGCCGTTCGGACCGTCAGGCGTACGCATATATCACATATCAGCCGGATAAGGTTTTGAAAGAAGATGCGGAAAAAAGACTGGCGGCGATCCGTGATTTCACGGAACTTGGTTCGGGTATCAAGATCGCTTTGAAAGACCTCGAGGTGCGTGGTGCGGGAAATCTTCTCGGTGCCGAGCAGCATGGCCAGATGGACGTGATCGGTTACGAACTTTACTGCCGTATGCTGGATGAGGAAGTCAAGAAACTCTCCGGTACATGGACGCCGAAGGTGGAAGATGCAGTCGTGAAGTTCCACGAAGATGCATATATCCCGTCTGTATATATTCCGGATGAAGGACAGCGTATGGACGTATACCGTCGTATCCAGAAGATTGCGGATGTGAAGGAACGTATGGATCTGGAGGACGAACTGACCGACCGTTACGGAGATATTCCGCGTGAAGTGGAGATCCTTTCGAATATATCGATCATCCGGCATCTTTCTTCCGAGCTTGGGTTTGAGACTTGTGAGATCGATCAGGATGCGGCGCGGCTGTACTATCGCCCAAGCGTTTCCAATGCCGCGGCGGCGCTCATTTTTACGCAGGATGACAAGCGCTTCAAAGGATCGATCATGGCATATGCTTCAAAGCGTCCATATCTGCAGTACAAGCCGAAAAAAGAGGATAAGAAAAATATCGTTTTGTGTGTTGCCGAAATGCTGGATCTGATGAAGAAGGGAATCGATGAACAGCAGAAACCAGAGGAAAAAGGAGAGAAGACATGATCATACTGGACATTTTATTCATACTCATTTATTCCGTCATCGTGAGCGTGACAGGATTTTTCATGGTGCTGGATCTTCCGACGATGCTTCTTCTTCCGATGATCTTCGTTTTCATGTATATCAACGGCATCCCGATGTTCCCGGGAAGCTTCCTGAAACTGCGTTCCCCGAAGATCAGGAATACCGCGTGCGGCACGACACTTCTCAAGATCTTCCTCGTATCCGTTACGATCGAAAGTGTTTTTGCAGTATTAGGCATGTGGGGAAAACTCACCGAGTACGGGATCCCTTCTTTTTCCGATGAGAGAGGAACCTGGATCCGAACGATCATTGTCATCATCATCCTGGAGAATATCCTTTTCTGGAACGGCATCATCCGTATCTATGTGACGGCTTCGCAGCTTGGTTTCCGCTACCGTCTGCTTGGTGCGCTCTGTGGCATGATCCCGGTCGTGCATCTTGTCGTGCTCGGCATCCTGATCCACATTGCCGATAAGGAAGTGCGTGTTGAAAATGAGAAGATCCTGCTGAATGAATCCAGAAAAAATCAGCAGATCTGTGCGTGTAAATATCCGATCCTGATGGTGCACGGCGTATTCTTCCGTGACTTCCGCTACCTCAATTACTGGGGGCGTATTCCGGAGCAGCTGGAGCTGAATGGTGCACGGGTTTTTTACGGAAAACAGCAGTCGGCAGCATCCGTCGAAAACTGTGGACGGGAACTGGCGATGCGTATCAAGGAAATATGCGAGCAGACCGGTTGCGGGAAAGTAAATATCATTGCGCATTCAAAGGGCGGACTCGATACGAGAATGGCCATCGCAAAGTATGGTGCTGGTCCGTATGTGGCGAGTGTTTCCACCATCAATACACCGCATCGTGGATGCGAATTTGCAGATTATCTATTGAGTAAGATCGGGGAGAAGCATCAGCTCCGCGTGGCGGGCATGTATGAAGCGGCACTTCGTAAACTCGGTGATCCGACGCCGAATTTCCTCGCTGCCGTAAATGATCTGACGTCCTCTTCCTGCGCGAGATTAAACGAAGAAATGCCGGATCCGGAGGGCATCTATTGCCAGAGTGTCGGATCAAAATTGAACCATGCCTATTCGGGTCGTTTCCCACTGAATTTCTCCACATTTTTAGTCGGCCATTTTGACGGACCGAACGACGGTCTTGTCGGTGCAAAATCCTTCTGCTGGGGACAGGACTACCAGTTCCTCACAGTAAAGGGAAGACGCGGTATTTCGCACGGCGACATGATCGATCTGAACCGCGAAAACATTGACGGTTTTGATGTGCGCGAGTTCTTTGTCCAGCTCGTCGCGGGATTGAAGAATAAGGGATTGTGAAAACATTATTCCGGTTTCTGAATCATCTGCGACGACAAAAGCATGCAGGAAGTCCCGCAAAACTGCATTACCGCCAAAGTGACAGAAATCCAGCTATATGGCGGTAAAATCTTTGACAATTCAAAGCCCATTACCACCAAAGCCGAGGAAAAGTGCTTTTGGGGCGGTAAATGTCAAAGAAATAACTTCAAAAACAGCTGAAATTACCGCCTTTTCAGCTGTTTTTTGCGTCTGGGCGGTAATGACTTCAACGACGGTCTAATCGAGAATTCAACTTCCAATATTCTGCACAAAATGCCGTTAGCGGCTAGTGAAAAAATATTCACTTTCAGGGACATCGTCGCTTCCAAATGAAACTGTTGTGCTATATTTAGATTAGTGAAAAAAACTTTCAGGAGGTAGTTATGGGTGACAAAAACGGTGGGATATACGATGCGAGAACACTCGGATATCCTAAAATGTTCGTGCTCGGACTTCAGCATATGTTTGCTATGTTCGGAGCTACAGTTCTCGTTCCGGCGCTGACAGGTCTGTCTGTTTCGGCGACGCTTTTATTTGCAGGACTGGGTACTCTTCTGTTCCATTTTCTCACAAAGGGAAAAGTACCTGCGTTCCTCGGTTCTTCTTTTGCTTTCATCGGTGGATATGCGGCAATAGCAAAGGTGGATGGAAAAACAGATCCATCACTGCTTCCGTACGCCTGCCTGGGTGTAGCGGCAGCCGGATGTTTGTATCTGGTTCTGGCGGCTTTGATCAAGGCTTTCGGCCAGAAGAAAGTCATGCGTTTCTTCCCGCCGATCGTTACCGGTCCGATTATCATTGCTATCGGTCTTACCTTGTCTTCTGATGCAATCAAAAATTGTCAGACAAACTGGATCGTAGCTGTGCTGGCGATCCTCGTAGTGGTCATCTGTAATGTATACGGAAAAGGCATGATCAAGATCGTACCGATCATTCTCGGTGTCATCGTTTCCTACATCGCGGCACTTCCGTTCGGACTGGTCGATTTTTCTAAAGTACAGGATGCGGCGTGGATCGGTCTTCCTTTCACGATCGACAACACGGTATTTTCGATTTTCAAGTCTCCGGATTCCTCTTTGATCGCAACTTCGATCATTACCATCATGCCGATCGCGCTGGCGACCATGGTTGAACATATCGGAGATATCTCCGCGATCTCATCTACGACAAACAGAAATTTCATTGAAGATCCGGGTCTTCATCGGACACTCATCGGTGATGGACTTGCAACCATCTTGGCATCGCTTTTCGGTGCACCGGCAAACACAACTTATGGTGAGAATACCGGCGTTCTTTCGTTGACAAAAGTATACGATCCGGCAGTTATCCGTATCGCAGCGGTATGCGCAATCGTGTTCTCTTTCTCCCCGAAATTTGCAGCCCTGATTGCATCCATGCCGGCAGCCACTGTCGGTGGTGTTTCCATCGTGCTCTACGGCATGATCTCTGCAGTCGGTGTAAGAAACATCGTAGAGAATCAGGTTGACTTCAGCAAGAGCCGCAACATCATCATCGCGGCTTTGATCCTGGGTCTTGCTATCGGTATCAAGTATCACAATGACGCAGGTGCTGTCAGTTTCTCGCTCGGTTCCTTGAACATCTCTCTCTCCGGACTGGCTGTCGGAGCACTCGTAGGTATTATCCTGAATGCTATTCTACCGCTTGAAGAGAAAGACTATCTTGGAGCAAGAAAGGATTTCAAATCCGAAGAAGAGGAAGCCGAAGAGAAGAAAGAAAAGGCTAAAGAGGCAAAAGCATAACGTATGATCTGGTTTTATTCGGTATTGACTGCTTTCATTGCTTTCTGTCTGGGTGCACTTTTTCTTTGCTATGACACGATTATCGATCTCCTTTTCGGAGGTGGAAAAGAAGCAACGATCGCAAGGCTGAACAAGCCTTTGGAAGGATCGATCTTCAGCGGCCAGAAGATGACGAAAGACATGAAAGAAGGAGTCGAACCGATCCTGCTTTCCTGGGAAAACGCGGATGCTTCCTATCTTCCTGCGCGTACGGACAAAACATTCCGTGCCATGCAGGAGAATACGATCCGGATCCTTCAGAAGTACGGTCTTCGAAGAATGATCCGGGTATCCGCCGTGACCATGGAGAACCAGGGAAAACCGAATAATTTCATCAGCTGGAATGATGGAGGCCGCCAATGGCGCGAAGGCTCCGCGACCGCAACGGCACTTGAACAGTATATCAACGCGCAAGGTCAGGTCGTGCATCGCAATTACTACCGCAATGCACGACTGGCCATACGCCAGAGCCGCAATATCAAGAGCAGTGACCTGATCCGCGAGAAAGAACGCAGGAAGCAGGGAAAGAAAGGCAAAACAGAATTCTACAAAGAAGAAAGCGTACAGAAGTGCTTTTCGTGCGGAGCAGAGATCGAGATCCATGGTGCCGAAGAAGTCTGCCCATTCTGCGGGCGTCCTGTTTTTGCAAACTACTTTGACTGGCAGACTCAGGATTTCGTGTTTGAAAAAGTGAAGGTATCGAGATCGCTGACATCGGTGATCCCGTTTTTGGTGATGACCTTTCTGACGACGTTTCTTCTGATGCTTCCTTTTGGGTCGAGCATCGATGAAGATCCGGTCTTCAGTCTGATTCTCGTTGCTTTTGGGCTGGTAGCCGGCATAGTGATCACGATGGCGCTCATCATCGCGTGGGAGTCCTTCTTCGGCAAAAAGAAAACGATGAAGAAGGTCGTCCGCTTCTATGAAAATCTTTTCCGGAGCTCGATCCTGGAAGAACTCTGGAACCGCTCTGATCGGGAGCATACGCTCGATCTGTGGCTGGGGGATATCAAGTATAACAAAGTTACAAATACCGAAGAGGAGAGCCTGATCGAGGCTTCAGTGCTGGTCGGGACGCGTACGGTCGATGACAACGGGAATATCGGATATTCGGAGAAAAAGACGAAGCTTCTCATGGCACGTGCACGCTATCCGCAGCGAATGAAGGCCAAAGTGGAGATGTTCCAGAACAAGTCCTGTCCATCCTGCGGCGTACCTTTTTTACCAGATGAAAAAGGCAACTGTTCCTATTGTGGTTACAGCCTGCAAGTGGATAATTCCAAGTGGAAGATCCGGGAAGTGATCGCGTGAGTGATTCCTGGAAACAGTGGCCACACAGGTCACGTCAGTCACGCCGGGTTCAACACATACATAAAGAAGATCTGGGAACTCTCGTCCTCAGGAATCTCATGGAAAACAACATAGGACGAATAGCCGTTGCTTTCCAGGTAATCTCTCCAATACTGATCGCGTGACTCTACAAATCCACCCGAGAAAACGACGACGTCGGTCTTGTGATCGGCGATCGTTTTTTTCTGCTCCGCGACAAGATCGGTGTTGCTGGCCGGTGGTACGTAGAACATGCGGAATTCCGGGATCGTTGGCATGTAGTCGCTGAAGATCGCGGTACATATCCTGTCCAGATAAAGCACTTGTGCCTGGGGGTGTGCTTCTGCATATTCTTCGATCTTGAGTTCATGTTCTGATTTCTGCCAAGGGATATATGGAGCGATAAAGGTCTGGAAAACCGTGGAGATTGCGAAGATGACCACGACCATGATCGGGATCTGCTTGCGGCTTACTTCGTCTTTGGCGAACAGCATCAGGATCGAAGCAAGGCAATCGGCGCCGTACAGGATAAATGGCAGGAATACGATGTAGAAATATGTGCAGATCAAAGGAGCCGTGAGCACAAACGTGACCAGGATGCCCAGAACGATCATGATGACACGCTGCTTGTCCAGTTTCTTTTGGAGATGATCGCGTACGATCGCAAGGATCGTGAGAAGGATGATGAGTGTGACGGAGATCTTGCCGGGTACGGTCAGTACGACCTTGTTGAGGTAGAAGATGCCGTCGCCTTTCTGAGAATATTTTAGGTTGAAAATAAAGTATACTTCGATAAATTCACGGAGACACTTCATGCACGCGAGGATCAGAACGATCGGGGCGCAGACCGCGGCAATACCGCCAAGGAAAACGCCGGTGTTTTTCAGGAATGTGCTGAAGTTCTTTCGGATCAGGAGCCAGAGGAAATAGCAGCCGATAAATGCGAAGTAGAAGAGGCATACGTTGAGCTTAATCATGAAGACCGCGCCGCACATCAGGCCGTGGATGAACATTGTCTTGTTCGAAAAGGACTTGAATCCGGCTTCGTCTTTCTTGTGCATCTCTTTCAGAAGATAGTAGGTCGAAACCATAAGCGGAGCAAGGAGCATGTTTTCCGGCTTGGAAAGGTCGGAGAAGACGTTCTCCAGACAGAAACCGGTAACTACCATTGTCAGGATTGTGGTAAGGAGGGCGTGCTCTTTGTCGCGGAATACACACACGGCTTTGTAGGTGTAGATGTAGGCGACGCAGTTACAAATGAGAGTCACAATCCATGCGCCCCAGTTTGCTTTCTGGGAGAGGAGAAACCCAATTGCGTAGATGAAATAGGAAAGCGGTCCCTTGTGATCGAAAAGGTCACGGTAAGGTGCTTTTCCCTCGAGAAGACCGATACCCATCGTCTTATAGCACACCTCATCCGGAGCGAAAACGTAGCGGTAGAAAGGGGAGTATGGTGACAGGAAGAAGGAAAGGATAAATAGGAGTATGCAAATGATCAGCGGATAGACGTATGTCTTTTCCGGCTTGAGTGTTTTTCCTGGTTTCTGATTATCCATGTTTGTTTACTGCCCCCTGAACCTATTCCAAAATCGGCGTGAACGCTGTTTCGATTATAGCATAGATTCGATGGCGCGTGCGCAGGACCTCGAAGCGCGGCTTGCGGCGCGCGGGGATTCGCCTCGGGAGGGGCGTGTTTTGCGGCGCGCCTAAGTCAGCTCAGGAATTCATCGCGGAGTTTCAGGATGATATCGCGGTTTGTATCAGAGAGTTCTTCCGGGAGTTGATCCAGAGGGAAGAAACGAAGTTCGAGGACCTCTTCTTCCTGCGCTTTCAGTTCCCCGTGGTATTTTCTGCACACGAAGATGATCTCGGCCGGGTAGATCTGATCGCCATTTGGGTAGACGTGGTAAAAATGCGCACCGGAGATATGGGTAAAGTATTTCAATTCATCACAGATCAGGCCGGTCTCTTCCTGCGTTTCTCGAACGGCACATTCTTCAAAGGTCTCACCGAGTTCCATCGAACCGCCGGGATATCCCCAGTGATGATTATCCGCGCGCTTCTGAAGAAGCAGCTCGTCTTTCTCGTTGATGACCAGGACCCCTGCACACGTCATGATCAATGGCTGATGGCCAAGTTCTTTTCGAAGATCCATGATATAGCCCATGATGATTCTCCAATCTATGTTTTGATATTCGACAGTTTTATTATAAGTCTTCTCTTCAAAATCCACATTAAATTCAAAAACATGGAATATAATGGTCGTATGAAAAAGATTTTAGTTGTAGAAGATGAACCGGATATTCGAGAGCTTTTGTGCACTTACCTTCGGAATGAGGGGTACGATGTCGCATGGGCAGAAGACGGCGTTGCGGCGATCGCGCTTTTTGCAAAGGACAAATTTGATCTGGTGCTGCTGGATATCATGATCCCGAAGATCGACGGGTACGGCGTGTGCGAGGTCATCAAAAAGCAGTCGGATGTGCCGGTGCTGATGCTTTCGGCACTGGGCGATGAGAATTCGCTGATCAAGGGATACGATTCTCTGGCGGACGACTACGTGACCAAGCCTTTCTCGATGCCGGTGCTGCTTCGGAAAATCAGTGCGATCCTCCGCCGGGAGAATGCATCTTCGGAGAAAAGTGATGGGCAGATCATCAGCTGCGGTGAACTGACGCTCCTTCCGGATAAGATGGAGGTGCGTGTCGGAGAGAAAAGAATCGAGGTGACTTCGCGGGAATTCGATATCCTTCTGACTTTGGCGAAACACCCTGGCCGTGTGTATACGCGGGAGATGCTGCTCGAGCTTCTGTGGGATTTCGATTCGATCGTGGATGAACGTATCGTGGACAGCCATATCAAAAACATCCGTCACAAACTGGGTGGCGACTATATTGAGACCGTGCGCGGTCGGGGGTACAAGATTGATAAGTAAGATCCGAAGCCGGTTATCCGTAAAAGTATTTCTGATCACGTTTTTTGTGCAGATCGTGTTTGGCAGCCTGATCATAGGTCTGCTGTATAAGGCGACGCCGCAGAGCTACAGCGATGCCCGCAAAGACGAAGTGCAAAGTGCTTTTGAAGAATTGATCGGGAAGCTTGAAAAGACTACTACGTTTTACGGTGTAAGCCTTATCGACGATTTTGCACGCGAGAACGGAGCAGAGGTGATCCTCTACAAAGGCGACGGATTCTGGGATGGTCTGACGATCTGCCCGATGCATTCGAAACTGGCTGTCGATAGTAATGACAAGCTGGAAGAAATGAAGGAGAAGCATGTGGATGACTATTGTTACACAGACATCCGTGCATTTTCTTTTGCGGATAAGAAAACGACCTACTATTCCTTGGAATATGCGCTTTATGTAGGGCGTTCCAATCCGGTGAAAACAGCGGTCGAAAAGTGTATCCCTTTGATCCTCCTGATCGTGCTATTTGTCTCGCTGATTTGTGCATGTATTTATACGTTCCTTTTTGCACGGCCGGTAAAAAAACTGAGTGATGTCTCGCGTTCGATGTCGAAGATGGATTTTTCCAGGAAATGCTCATCCGGAAGGAAAGATGAAATCGGTGCATTGGCCAATGATCTGGATGAGATGTCTTCGAAGCTCAGTGATACGTTTGGGAAACTCGAGCAGAGGACAAGCGAACTTGAGGAGGAGATCCGTAGAGTCAATGAACTCGAGGCGCAGAAGGATGTGTTTTTTGCGGCGGCATCTCACGAACTTAAGACGCCGGTCACGGTCCTTGAAGGCCAGATCCGTGGCATGATCGAGGGCGTCGGTCCATATGCAGACCATGATGCATATCTGCCGCGGACATTGGGTACAGTCAAGAGGATGGAGAGTCTGATCAACGAGATCCTTACTGTCTCGCGCATGCAGTCCGGAAATGAGATCGCCACCACCAGGGTGGATATGGTCCAGCTTTTGGAAGAGAAAATGGAAGAGTACGAAGAGCTTTTCCAGTCGCGCGGGCTGAAGATGCAGCTTCAGTTTGAGCAGGACCTGATCTTTGTCGGAAACAGAGATCTTACATCGATGGCGATCGGCGCGTTTTTGAGTAATGCGGCTTTTTATTCAGAAGAAGGGTCCATCGTCTATGTGGATGGGGAGAAAAGAACAGATGCTTCCAACGCGATGGTCGCGGTCACGATCCGGAACAACGGCCATATCGATGAAGATGATCTCGTGCATCTTTTCGAGCCTTTTTATCGCGCGGACAAATCCAGAAGCCGTCGTTCAGGCGGTTCCGGCCTCGGCCTTTATCTGGCAAAACTGATCGTGGAAAAACAAGGCGGATCATGCTCGCTGAAGAATGATGGCGAAGATGTGGTGGCCACGATCCACCTCCCGCATGTGTCAGAATAAGTGTCTGATTGACACCATATTCAGACAAATGAAATAGGACACTTGACTGTTGTTTTTATTCTTCATCCCATTGTATAATAATATTGATTTTTAGGATTCTTACGAGGTGAAACAACGTGAAAAGACGATTCGGTCGCTTGGTAATAATGGCTACTACAATGGCTGCCATTGCAAGTTTTTCTTTTTCATCGAGCGCTACAACGAGTACGATTTATGTTCAAGTTGGATTTCCGTGTTCAGCTTCACCATATACTTGGATTGAAAGTGTTCCTCTAATAAACAATTGTGGACAAGTTGGGGACAAAATCCACGTTAAATCAAATAGCAATAATTCTTCATACGGGTACACAGTTCAGTTTTCTTGGAGCCTTTCATAGTCTCTTTGGTGTCGCTATATGAGGAATCCAAGACTTTTTCTGATTTCGTTGGTGCTGTTGCTGAATAGTTCATTTTTGCTCGCTTCTTCATGCAGTTTAAAACATGATGAAGCGAGTTTTTCTATGGGATACGGGTATTCGTGTCAGTTTTTTTCCATTCCTGAA
Organism: Clostridiales bacterium; assembly: GCA_017545245.1. Lineage (GTDB taxonomy): Bacteria > Bacillota > Clostridia > Saccharofermentanales > Saccharofermentanaceae > Scatonaster. The sequence goes on along the minus strand of JAFWPB010000017.1, from coordinate 37,574 downwards.
AAGTACAATTATGACGTATTTCAAACTTCAGTTTTCATGGATGGCGAGAACTACTGTGTAGCGATTGGCTATGTAAAGCATAATCCATCAGAAGAAGGATGGACACAGATTACGGATATATTCACTATTAATGCAAAAGGAACGATAACTTATACATTAGAAATGCAGGGAATGCATATTCCTCAAGGCGTTTTTCAGGATTGCTATGTTTATGTTGGGTATTCCTCTGATGATGTCAATGCCGTAGGGAAAGGAGATAAATCAGATTCTAATGTTAATCCATTGGTTGTCTTCTTCGATAAGCAGACTGGAGAAATGAAAGATACAATATTGCCTGAACTTGATGTTTTTGAATTTGTTTCACTAGAGGATAGATTTGCACTTATCGGTTCTAATACGATTGCATTTTATGATGAACGGAAAGAACAGAAAACACTTATTGATACTGGACGAGTGGGGATTTCTCGTGATACAGATAGTTTTTCGTTTTTTTCTGAATCGGGAAAGTATTATGTTCAAGAAAAGATAGACGGTTTTGAAACGGTATACCATGAAGTAGATCTGAGTACAGGAGTGTTACGAAGAATTGCCGGTGAACGGGAAATAGGAATGATGAATACATACATTGGTCCGTTTATGTTCGATGAGAAGGGTGAATACAGAATTGATCTAAGCAATCTTCAAGTGCGCACTTTAGCGAAGTTTGCAGATATAGATATACGTCCTCCCAAGAAAGGCTTCCGTTCGGAGAAGTATACTCCTTTGGATGACAAACATTTTGCAAAAGAATACTACTATTTGGATGGAACAGCAGAAATCCTGTTTTTTACTTATGATAGCTCTATTGATTACTCGGAATATGAAAAAATCGTGATTGGTGGATACAATTTAAGCGAAAGTGCTGCTTTACAATGGGCAATTTATAACTTTAATATTTCGAATTCCGAATATCGGGCTGTGCTTGTAGATTATAATGAACAGTTTGGTTTTGAGAATCCTGAAGATGCACAAAAACAAAAACTTTCATTGATGAAATACTTTAAAGAGGGAAATGCTCCAGACATATATTTTGGATACTATTTCTTTGATTTTGAGTACATGGGAAGAAACGGGATGATTCTGGATATGCTTCCGTTCATTCAAAAAGACAAATCGTTTTCATTTGACGACTTGTCACCATCTATTCGGAAACTAATGGATAAGAAAGATCATATCTATCAGTTGTTCCCTAGTTATTGGCTTAATGGCCATATAGGACTGAGCAGAGTTTGGAAAGATAATACAGATATAAGTATATTCGATTTATACGATGTTGCTTCTGCCCGTGGTGCTTTGCCTTATCATAGCCGCGCCGATGAAATAGTTATCGAAGCCCTCGAGTATAACTTTCAGACGCTGTGGTCATCTTATAAAAGCAGGCCGGAAGAACTCAGAGATGACATACACAGATTGCTTGCTATTGCTTTTTCCTTGGGGGAAGAGACAGTAAAAGGATCCACTATGGAAGAACTCTTTAACGAGATAGCATTGCTTCAACCTAGGATTATATCTGGTCTTCCCATGTATGTGAAACAAATGGGCGGTGATAGTTTTAGTAGTGTTTTTATCGGATATCCATCTTTGGATGGATCCGTGCATCTGATCAATCCCGAAGATTTGCTTGCAATCTCAAATACCACGAAACATCCGGATGTTTGTTGGGATATTATCCGTCGGATGTTTGACAGGGAAACGCAGGAATTGGTAGCTGCCTATGGTGCAATTCCGGTAAATGATAGTGTTCTTCAGGAAATGTGTGTATGTGCTGTGAATCATGAAAAGGTCGAAGATGAACTAATCAAAAATGCATTTATAAATGAACCCCTGATAGATGAATGGATAGTTGAAGACTATTTGAAGGCAGTCTATTCTGTTGACACTATTATAACGTATGATTGGGGAGTTTCAGATATTATTCGCGATGAGATTGGAACGTATTACTCACAGGGTCGTTCTATTGATCAAATTTCGGATACTCTTATCGAGAGACTAAATCTATATTATGAGGAGAATTATCAGTGATAAAAAGGAGACGTATCGTTGCATTGATTATCAGCCTGGGATTTCTTTGTGGATGCAAGTCTGATGAGAAGAATCAATATGATCCTCGTGATGAAGTCCGTAAGATTTCTACTACGTTAATGCAATCAGAAACATCAATACCTGATACGAGCAGTATTGATCCGGCAAGACAGGATAGATTAGATCTTGAATCCTGGTTTTTTGATCTGGAAATAAGGGATGATTTGCTTGTTTTGAATGATTCTTCGGGAAAGGCAAGCGTGTATCGTATCCGATATGAAGATAAGGCAGAGCAACTGCACGAAAATGGGAAATGGGAAAAAGCATTGCTCCTTTCGCAGTATACACAGTGGTTTTCAGGAATGCCCATAGATCACGATCTTCCAAAGCGATTTGAACCGCCAGAGGATATATGGAAAAAAACGATGGAAAGTTGGGAAATTGTATCTGTCGATGAATTTGAAGAAAGTATTTCACTACCGGACGTGGCGAATAGACGTGGAAATGTATTTAGTGTCACTTTCGATTTTGACGGTTATCCTCAAGGCGTGCAAATTGTTGATGGGCATAGTTTTGTTAGTAATAAGGTGAAGTATATTGAAACGCCATATCGCATTGATGGGATACCAGTAGGTGGTACGGGATTTACTGACCGGACCGTGAGTTGGAGAATCCTTGAATGGAGTGGAGTGTTTTCCGATACTCCTGGAACATGCCTGGAAACTATGGAAACATTTTTTTCAGGCAGCGAGAATAGCATGGTAGATTTTGTTAGTGATGATGCTATCGTGCATATTGAACCTTTTCCAAAATATACGATTATTGAGACAATAATGAAGAATGTCCCTATAATCAGTGCTGAAAAAGCATTAGACTCGGTAAAGGACGCAGTGGGCTATGTCGTTTATCAACAGTCTTCACGAGCGTATGTTTTTGCCATGGAACTAGCTTATATATGCGTGACCGAATATGATGAAGAGACACGATCATTTCCTTCTCCGAATGAAGCAGTCTTAATGCCTGTCTGGGTCATCTACTTTTACGAGGAAGATCAGGTACATAACTGCGGATTCAATTATGCTATGGTAAATGCAGTTAATGGCGAATCACTGTATTCAAAGAAATACAGTCCGGAGGATGCTGCGATCATTAACTAAACCTCTCCACATAAAATCCATAAAGCCTCCCTTTGTGCTCCTTGTTTGCGGCGTAGTATGTAGGCAGCATTAAAGAAGGGATGGATGACATCAATGAAAAAGATAAGAAACAAAGCAGCTCTGGTATGCGCGATGGTGCTTCTTGCTTCAGGTATTTCTGCGTGTTCGAAGAAAGCAGAGGGAGGATCTGTTCTAGGCACAAGCCTGGCTTCACAAGAAGAGGAGAGTTCATTTACTGAAGACGTAGAAGAAAAGAAGAGTGCGATCATTACTTCTCCTTCTGGAAAAGCACTTGTGAATCACATGTCAGAGAAGGAGAGGGCGTCGGTTGTATCGGGGCCGCTTCAGGTTCTCGATGAGCCATGGGTAAAGGCCACAACGGAACCTTCATATATCACTTCCGATGAATACAACGATGGAGTTTACTTCGAAATATGGGAACCGGAAACCCTGAATAAGGATATTGAAGAACACCGCGAAGAGTATATCGAGAGTGGCCAGGATCCGGACGAGATCATGGCAGCAAATATCCAATATGACGTGCATTACATACCTGGAGCGATCGTGGATGGAAGGTACTATAATGACATAGTCATGCCTTCTTTTAAATACGATAAAGGTCCGGGTTATTATTTCGCGTTAGATGATAAAAATGAAGGATATGTGGAAGAGTATAAGGATTATGACGAACTGCTGAAGATACTTCCGGACCTTTTGGATATGTATGATAGCGAGAAGTATAAATATATCACAGTTTCCCTTTCCACTTCGGACAAAGAACTGATGAAGAAGGATATCATCCGGATGTTTGAAGCGATGATGAGTGGGAATTACAAGCTTCTGCCCCAAAACACATATGCTGAGGCAGAGTCTCAGTTCTGGGAAAAAGAGCTGAATCGAAGACAAAGTCAGGATATGGATTATTCCTGGGAACTCGACAAGGATGCCGTTGCGGCGATCAAAGATCAAGTCATCGAATACCACCTGCACGATGATGAACTGGACAGAGATTTTGTGGTACACGTCACGCTTCCGAAGAATTACGACAGCACAAAAACATACCCGGCAATCGTTCTGACGGATGCCGTCTGGCGCTTTAATGATACGGCTAAGATCATGAAAGAAATTGACGAAGGACGTGCGGTACCTCATATCGTGATCAGTATCGGTCAGGATTATTCGATCTGTAATTCCGATAATGTTGAACGCTCTGCAGTGTTCTGTGAAGGGAAAGAAAAGTTTCTCGACTTTATTACCGATAACCTCATGCCGTACCTAAGTGAGATATATCACTTCGATTATGAAAACACGACACTGTTCGGACACTCACTCGGCGGAGTTTTTGCCCACTACGCGCTGACCAATTCAGATAGGTATGAGAACCAGCCTTTTGGAGCATATATCGTGGGCAGTCCTGCGTTCTGGTCTCCCTATTCGACTGAGATGAGTGATTATTCAGAGCAGATCCGGGACTATGGTTTCTTCGACCGCAATGAAACGATCAAGAAGAAAATCTGGATCACAGGCGGAACAGATGAGGACGAAGATTATAAAGAGTATTTCGGGGACAACGATTCTACGACAGAAGTGATATCCCATCTGAACGAGCGAATCACGTCGCACGGCTGCAAAACCTGCGAAGTCAAAATGTATAAGAGCCATCACTATCAGTACATTCCGGAGATGCTGGTGGAATACGTGGACGGCGTGGGAAAGTAAACCATGTTGAGTTTGCTTCTTGAAAAGAATTGCAACATTTTGTATTTTTGCCTCGTCTTATATTTGAAGCAAAAAACTCTCAGGAGGCATGAACATGAAAAAACTGATGGCGATCCTTCTTTCCGGCATGATCCTTCTCTCTGCCTGCGGAAAGAAAAACGACATGGCGAAATACTTTGACGGGAAGTTTTCAAAATATAAGATCACGAGCAGCTGTGGAGAAGAGGACTTTTATTTCTGGAGCCGCAAAAGCACCGAGGAGACCTTCCATATCGACAGGATCGAGATCGAAGAGCAGTTAAACTTCCTTACTTATATCCCGGAAGTTGATCCCAGCAACGATGTACAGGTAAAACTGAAGTATTCTGCAAGTCAGGATGTGAAGATCCTTACGTATGTCGTAAAAGAGCGCGATATTGAGGACTGGGACAAAGGAATGGCGAAACAGAAATTCGAGAAGACTCTTCCCGCAGGGGACGATGCTACGGCGAGTTTTCTTCTTGCAACGAATACTCAGACCCCAGGCAAATATGTGCTCGTATTCACGACAGAAGATAGCAATGTGCAGGGATTCTGCAGTTTCGAATTGACGAAAGCATCCGCAAATCCTGACTATGATGAAACTCTGGTGAAAAAGCCGGTCATCTATCTTTATCCGGAGCAGGAGATGGATGTGAAAGTGAAACTGGACGTGGAAGGAGATCTTCGCTGCACGTACCCAAGATATGATCTGGATCAGGGCTGGAGAGTCAGGGCCACGCCGGACGGAACGCTATTCAATTATGCGAATGGACGCCACTATGACTATCTCTTCTGGGAAGGAAATATGGATCCGGACTTCGCGACTTTCGAAGAGGCGGCATGTATTCCGGGATGCGAGACTGAGATGTTCCTCGAGAAATACCTGACGGACGTTGGGCTTACAGAGAGCGAGATCGACGATTTTATCTCTTACTGGCTGCCACAGATGCAGTACAATAAATTCAATCTTATATCATTCCCGTCCGCTGCGTATTCGGAAAAAGCACTGCTCCACGTGACTCCGGAGCCGGATAGTGTGCTTCGTGTATTCATGTGCTACAAGGCTCTGGATATTCCGGTCGAGTGTCATATGCAGGCACCGGAGAAAACGGAAAGAGATGGATTTACGGTTGTGGAGTGGGGCGGCTGCGAGATCAAGTAATATACGACAGAAAAAGACCAGTCAGACAGGCAGGATCCAACATATGACTTTTGTCATACGAAGGACCTGCCTTTTTTCACTACGGGATTTCCTGATGAAAAGATATGATACAGGTGTAAACACAAAAAAGGAGATTTCACAATGGAAACCATACTGAGAACGAAAGACCTGACAAAGAAATATGGAAGCAAGACCGTAGTGGATAACCTGAATATTGAGATCAGGAAGGGAGAGATCTTCGGCCTTCTCGGTCCAAATGGAGCGGGAAAAAGCACGACGATGAACATGATCTGCAATATCGTCCGTCCGACACTTGGTACCGTCGAGTTTCAAGGAGAAGATATCAGAAAAAATTCGAAGAAACTTTTGAAAAAAGTAGGTTACATTCCGCAGGATCTTGCGATCCACGGAAAACTGAAAGCCTGGGAGAATGTTGAGCTCTTTACTTCTCTTTATGGGATCAAAGGAGCGGAACTGAAAAAGACGATCAACGAATCACTTGAATATGTAGGTCTTCTTGAGAAGAAAAATGAATATGCCAAAAACTTCTCCGGAGGCATGAAGCGCCGTCTTAACATCGCCTGCGCAATCGGGCACAAGCCGGACCTTCTGATCTTCGACGAACCGACAGTCGGTATCGATGCACAGTCAAGAAACTTCATCCTCGATAAGATCAAGGAATCCAATAAGAACGGGGCAACCATTATCTATACGAGCCACTACATGGAAGAAGTTGAAGCGGTCTGCACCAGGATCGCGATCATGGACAACGGAAAGATCATCGCTTGTGGCACAAGTGAAGAACTCAAGAAAATGCTAGTTGAAGACACCTCTTCCATCACACTTGAAGAAGTCTTCCTGACACTGACAGGAAAGAAGTTGAGGGATTACTGATATGACACGCTATGTGATAAAAAACTATCTGAAACTGATGTGCCGGAGTGCGGTGAATGTCCTTCTTTTCATCGTTTTTCCCATTCTCATGATCGCGTTGCTGTCCAGTGCTTTTTCCTCGTTAATGAAGAGCTACGAATGCAAAGAGAAATTCATGGTAGGCTACACAATGAACGCGGAAAGTGATTTTTCATACGGCATGAAGACTTTGCGCGAGGTGTGTCAAGAACGGGGGATCACAATGGAGGAGTTCTCCGGTTCGGATCCGAAGAAGATCATAGAAGACCACGGCGAGCTTTCCGCCTTCGTAGATTTCGGCAAAGAAAGCTACAGCATCTATCAGCGTGAGGATGAAGCTTCCGAGGCAAAAGTACTGGAGTATATTCTTTCATCGTATTCGAGAAATATGACCACAATGAAACTTTCCGGCATGACCGGCAAAGAACTTGCCGAAGCTTCTCCGACCACTCTTTATCCGGAACACCAGCCGGCGATCGATTCGACCGATTACTATGGAATCATCGAGATCGCTTACTTCCTGTGGTGCGCGATCATCTGCGCATCAGGCATCATCAGTTCGGAGAAAAAATACCACATCCTTGAACGTCTCCGTATGGCGGGACTGTCCGAGTCGCAGATCTATTTCTCCAAGTTGAGTTCCAGCACACTGGTAGTCAGTGTGGCCTCGTTACTGGCAACGATTGGTTCGATCCTTCTTTTCGGGGTCAAGTGGGGAAACCCGATCCTCTCCGCCCTGATCGTCTTCCTTATGGTCATCGCGGCGCTCTCGATGGAATTCATGTTCCTGTCCATCACCGACAATCTCGTTCTGACGATCGCGATCTCATTCGCTGTTGTATGGTTCATGGGTTTCTTCGGCGGAAGTTTCGAGTCATACCTTTTCGCTTCGCATCCGTATATATGCAAAGTTCTATCCCCGATCTATCACGGAAACCGTGCATTGGTTGAGCTCTCGATGACAGGAAAGAGCAATTATGTCATCAGTTCACTCCTGTATTCCGCGGCCATCGCCGTAGTTTGCTCGGCATTGGCAATCGCATTTTCCAAGCTCAGAAAGAGAGGCAGAGCATGATTACATTGATCCGGTCTACATTAAAAATATTGTTCCGAAATAAGGGGTTCTGGTTTTTCCTCTTCTTTACGCCGATCTTGGCAGTCGGACTTCTGGCCATGAATATCGAGTATTCCGTGGCAAAAGATCCGCCGAAGACGGGTGAGGTCCTGGAGATCACGGCTTCAGATAAAGTAGCATATATCACTTCAGGACAGACTTTCGGAGTCAAAGTCTACGATGCAGCAGAAAGCGATATGAGCAGATACTTCATGCAGGACCTTTCGGAGACGGGTATGTTTTCGGTCCTGAACCTTAAGAGTTCCGGCATGACGAAAGAAGAGTATCTCGATCAGGTGAAAGAAGATGTGGAGAATGACCGCATGGGTGCATCGGTCTTCCTGCCTTCTGATTTTGACGAGCGGATCCGTGCAGGCCAATCCGCAGAAGCGGTCATCGTTAGCATCACTTCCGACGATGAAAGAGCAGAACTTCTGGCAGAGGAAGTGAGACGGACGCTGACGCAGATGTGCTGCCAGCCGGATATCGGGATCCTGCAGTCACTGAAAGACTCTTCTTCAAGTAAACAGTTGATCGAGGTGGCTTCCTCATCCGGAAATAAACTTACCAAAGAGCAAAAATCTATGAAAGTGCAGCTGGGTTATTCTTTCTCGTTCCTTACTCTGGGATTTGTATTCTGCGGCATTTTCGTCGCCCACACGGCAATCGAAGAACAGAAGAATGGTGTACTGACCAGGATCCGCCTGACAGGAAATGCAGAAGCACTGTACTTTGTTTCCAAGTTTGTGGTATCGGTTTTTACAAGTGTACTGATGACAGCAATCATGGCCGTGTCACTTCTCATTGTAGACGAAACAAAACTTGGCATGAGTCACGGGAAACTGATCCTTCTGGTATTCCTCATGGGCATTATCTTCAGTACATTGAGTCTGTTTATCGGAATCATGGCAGGCGAGGTTGCCCCGGCAACATATGCGGCTTTTGTACTCTGGTCGATGAGCTCAGCACTGTCCGGGATGTACTTCTCTCTCGACAATGCCAGCGGAGCCATCCGGGGAATGTCGTATCTTATGCCGCAGAAGTGGTTCAGCAACGCAGCGGAGCTGTTCTACATCCAGGATAAGACAGTTTATTTTCTCCTTTTGTGTGTCACAGCCTCGTACCTCATGGTAATATTAAGTTTAGGCAGTGTCGGACTGAAAATGAGAAAGAAAGAGGAGTAAACACTTCGATCTTCTATGAAAGAAAGAACTAAGGAAAACTTCTTCATACTGGTGCGGATCGCCTTGATTTTCGGGCTTGCCGCATATGGCACGATGAATCTGTTTCTTCAGGCAGGAGTATCCGTCGGGATGCTCCTGCTCGTTGCTTTTTTCATCAGTGTCCTGACCGTGCGCGAAGTTTTTCCGGGACCATACCGGAAGTGGTTTCTGCTTCTTTGTGTGATGATCTATGCATTGATCTTGTATCTGGAGCCGAAGCATTTCCTCATGCTAGGTCCGCTTCTGGTCTTCGAGATCATTTCCCACTATCATCTGGCCCCGCAATGGTATCTCCTCGCTGGTCCTTTTTGCGTAGCACTTTGTTACCAGAATTCTATCGAAGCGGCAAACCAGATCTTCCTGATCATTCTGATCGCGCTTTTATATATCCAGCATAACTATATCGTACTGTCCTATAAAAAACAGATGTCGGAGGACGTGATCACAGAGCAGAGCCTGAAACAGGATATCCACAGAAAAGAGAATGAAGCGAAGGAAGAACTCCGTAAGAATATTCTTCTTTCTGAGAACCGGATACTTGAGGAACGTGCGTCACTTTCCCAGACACTGCACGACAAACTGGGGCATAATATCAACGGTTCCGTGTATCAGCTCGAGGCAGTCAAACTTCTTATGCAAAAGGACCCGGATAAGGCACAGCAGATGGTGCAGGGCGTGATCGACCAGCTCCGCGGCGGTATGGATGAGATCCGTGTGATCCTTCGGAAAGAGCGGCCGGAGAAGAAGCAGCTTGCCATGATCCAGCTCTACCACCTCCTTGATGACTGTAACAGCAAGGGCGTCGAGGCGGAACTGACGACGGAAGGCGAACTGTCGGTGATCTCTGACAAACAATGGGAGATCATATTGGACAATGCTTTTGAAGCAGTATCCAATTCCATGAAATACAGTAAGTGCAAACATATTAACGTGAATATCGTTGCCGTGAAAAAGTTTGTCCGCGCGAGCATCTCGGACGATGGTATCGGATGTGAGACCATCACGGATGGAATGGGTATTTCCGGCATGAGAAAGAGAATGCGCGAAGTCGGCGGCATGCTGAGTTTTGAGAATCATCCCGGGTTTACGGTCACGATGCTTTTCCCTCTGGATAAAGAAGACCATGACCAGGAAAAGACGGCACAGTAAACCAGGACGCGGGACGTCAGGTGAAGGAGAGATTATATGAGCGAGAAGATCAAAGTCATTATTGCAGACGACAGTGATTTTGTCCGGGACGGCATGAAGATCATCCTGGAAGCGGACGACGGATTCGAGGTAGTCGGAAGTGCGTCCAATGGACGCGAGGCGGTCGCACTTGCGCGGGTCACCAAGCCGGATGTCTTTCTGATGGATATCCAGATGCCGGAGATGGATGGAATTGAGGCAACGAAGATCATCGTGGAGGAAAACCTCGGAAAGGTCCTGATTCTGACGACTTTCGATGACGATGATCTCGTGCGCCGTGCACTCCAAAATGGCGCCAAGGGCTACCTGATCAAGAACCACACACCGGACCACCTTAAGCAGATGATCAAGAGCGTCTATCACGGCATGGGTGTTATGGAAGAGAATCTTCTTGGAACGCTTGCAGGGGAGAAGAACGGTCCCGGCCTGGCAAGCGGAAACGCCGCTTCCGGCTTTGACCCGAGCGGGTATTCGGAGCGTGAACTCGACATTATTACAGCGGTCGCCGAGGGACTTTCCAATAAAGAGATCGCAGCAAAACTTTTCATCACCGAAGGCACGGTCAAGAATTACATCACATCGATCCTGAGTAAAGAAGGATTGTCCCACCGCACACAGCTCGCGGTGTATTACCTGACCGGACAGAAATGATCGTTTTTACTTCAAGATCGCTTTGAGCTTTGGGTCTTCCGAGATCAGTTCTTTTGCCAGTTCACGGTACTTTTCTTCATGGAGATACGTGTGTCTGTGCGGTTTGATCTGCGGAGCCATGTCGATCGCGTCGCAATAATCTGAAGCTTTCAGATCGAGCGTCGCGCAGTAATCCCAGAAGCCGGTCTTGGTGAAGACGGTGTCGATCCGCTGGAAACGGTGATTACAGATCTTACACATGATATAGGTGGCGATACCTACCTGGACACCGTGCAGCTGAGGATGTTCCAGAAGCTGGTCGAGTGCATGGGAGATCAAGTGCTCGCTGCCGGAAGTCGGCTCGGAGGAGCCGGCGATTTCGTTGGCGATACCGCTCATTGCCAGTGAGTCGAGAAGTTCTTTAAGAAAAAGCTCTTCCTGAATCGATTCAAAAGGTGTCCGTACGAATGAATTCACAGCTTTCTTGGCGATCATGAAGGCAAAGTCGTTTACTTCTGTGTAGCCTAAATCTTCCTCGTGCTGCCAGTCGTATGTAGAGGAGATCTTCGCGACCATGTCACCGATTCCTGAATAAAGGAAACGTACCGGCGCACTCTTGATCACATCCGTGTCTACGAGAATTCCGAAAGCAAGCTTGGCAGGAAGAGATCTTCTGTGCCCGCCGATCGTAAGGGAAGCACTCGAACTTGAGAACCCATCTGACGAGGAACTGGTTGGCACACTGATGAAAGGAATGTGCAGAATAAAGCCGATGTACTTGGCGGCATCGATTACCTTTCCGCCGCCCATGCCGATAATGGCCTGGGTCTTGTTCGGGATCTGAAAAGCCAGGTCAGTGATGTCATTAAAATCTACCGTATCCATCTCCTGATGATGTAATACCGTTACGCCGGCCTCCTCACAGGAGCGGAAGACGGTTTCGCCGAACATGGAGATCAGGCCGTTACCGAAAAGAATGGTGACGGAAGTCAGATCCGCATCTTTGAGGTATGTGCCGATCCTGGCGGTGACGCCCTTTTCGATCTTCAGAATAGAGGGGATATTAATGTGATTCTTGTTCATTGGAGGACCTCCTTCACAACGGCCGGAAGGTCGCTGAATTTTGTGATCACGGGTACAGGTACATTGATCTTTCCAAACCCGTAAGACGCATGGATAAACGGAAAGCCGGCTTTGGCCGTGGCATCGTAATCACTCTGGATATCGCCGACATAACAAGCGGCCGTAAGGTGGTTCCGCTCGGCAAGAAGCCGGATGTTCTCATCCTTCTGGAGAAAATTATTTCCGTAGCACTCGATATCTTCGATCAGGCGGGACGGCTTACCCCATGGAATCTTATAGTATTCCAGAAAAGCTTCGATATAGCCGGCCTGGCAATTACTGACGATGTAGAGGTGATAGCCCTCTTTCTTCAAGCGCTCCCATGTTTCGACAACATCCGGATAAAGAATGCCACCATGCTCTCTCAAGAACTCGTTTTCGTAATTCTCACAAGCTTCACGAAGGGCATTGCGCTGCTTGCCCTTCCTCGTATATGTAAAGAGTGTGTCCGCGATGACATCCATCGGTTTTCCCATCACGCTCTGAATATCTTCACGGGTGACAAAATGGTCGAATCCCGCTTCCTTGATCTTGACTGTCCATGCCGCGGCCACGTTCTCGGAGCTGTCCCATACCGTGCCGTCCATATCGAATATGATTCCTTTTTTCTCTTTCATTTGTATCTCCGATCTTCTGACTGCATATAATATCTGATTCTATCACAGTGCCCACAAGTATCCTATATGTGAGAATAAAGAGACTATTTCTCTGCAACGATCCTTCCATCTGATATGGTAATGATCCGGTCAGCTACCGAAGCGGCTTTCTCATCGTGTGTGACCATGACTACGGTTTTTCCTTCATCGGCGATATGTCGAAGCAAATCTACAATATCTTTCTTTGTCTTGCTGTCCAGAGCACCAGTTGGTTCGTCTGCCAGAATGATCTGCGGCTGGTTTACCAGCGCTCTGGCAATTGCGACTCTTTGCTTCTGTCCTCCGGACATAGTATTCACCCGTTGCTTGAGAAGTTTGGTGATTCCCACCTTCTCGGCTGCTTCATATATAGCCTCTCTGCGGTTCAGTTTTTTCTTCGTAAAGAGCAGAGGCACTTCTATGTTCTCATATCCGGTATTGTAAGGGATGAGAGCGAAATCCTGCAGGACGAACCCGATAAACTCGTTTCGGAAAATCGCCAGCTTTCTGGCACTCATTTTTGTGATCTCGTTGTCTGCAATTCTGATGCTTCCTGCGGTGGGGACATCCAGTGTACCGATCATGTTCAGCAACGTGGACTTCCCGGAACCAGACACACCTTCGATAGCAAGGAATTCACCTTTTCCGATAGTCAGGCACATATTGTCGACAGCCACTGTCGGTTCAGCATCTTTCAACTTATACGTTTTATTCAGATTTTGGATTTCAATCATGTTTTCCATATATTACCTCGCTATTCTCGACAATCCCAATTTGCGTTTTTGAATGTGATCTTTTATCAGGTAGATGATCATGACGATCATGAGAAGTATCCAAAAGGAGAAAATATTGATCAGGGCGAATGCAAGCGGAATCTTGTCGAAGGCCACTAACCGTGTAAGCCGCATCAGCAGGATAAATGTGGTCCAGCCTGTGATTTCAGCAAAGAGACACAATAGAGAGACGTGATAGAATATCAGCTTCACGTTATAAAAACTTGAAGCACCGCAAATCAGATATACTCGGAATTCCTTTTTCCTGTTTTCAATAACATACTCTATGAAATCCATTGTCAGGAATAGGCATACTGCAATACAAATCAGGATCTCCGCAGAAAACCTTGTTACATCATTGCTTTCTTCTTCGTTCAGGACGTATGGCATCTCAGCATCAGTTACTTCAAATGATTCTTCGACAAAGGCAAGTAATTTCTTGTACATCGAGTTTTTTAGTGGTTTGCCAAATTGGAATACCACCTCGTAACGTGAAGTGGTTTTTAGTACTGTTCCTATGCTTCCGATATATTTATTGTAGATCTCATTATCCCATTCGACCTCATAGATATCTGCTGCACCGACTATTTCATAGGGCTCTCCTGAAATGTACACATATTTTCCTATGAATAACTGAGAGTCCGAGTATGTACGCCAATTATCCAAAAGTATGATCGTGCTGTCATTTATTCTGGAAGGATCGTAACTTCCGTAGTTGTTTATCCTTTTGCTGGATAATGGCGTCAGGGGGGCAATGAGTCGAATTTCCTGATATGTTTCTCCATATTCTTCGGGAAACCATTCTTTATACTGCTGTTCATCGAAAACTTCCGCGGTGATGAGCTGGTCGTGATACTCTAATCCTGTTCCCACAAGTTGAATGTCCAGGATTCCGGTGATGTCGGCCGGAACGCTTTTCACCATGGTCTCAAGCGCTTTTGGAGTAGGATCGGAGACAACAAAACTGTAGCAGGATTCACTTAATTTCTCTTTTCCGGAAGGATAAAAAGCGACCCATAATTCAGATGTCAGATACAACTGAACGAAAAGAATAATGGCGAGTATAATGATTATCCCTAAGCTTTGTTTCTTGTTATTTACCAGGTGTTTCAATGTATTATTCATTTTCCTTCCTCCTGATGTCTACGGGGGAGACCCGGTGAAGTGAAAGGAAAAACAGAATGGAAATCACTGCTTGTATGAGAACAATCAGAAGTACTGTGGAAATTAATGCAGTCTTTGTTAATACTACGTCTTCGAAAAGTGCGGTTGAATTTCGGAAATAGATTATTCCGAAAAGTAGTCCAAGAATAGTGGTGGGAACGTTGATCAGGCACAAACTGAGTATGATCCGATTCCAGGAACATCCACAGATATAGTAGCTGATCAGTGCCTTCATACCTTTTTTGATTTGAAACAGATAGATCGAAATCAAGGTGATCGTCATAATGAAAAGAGCTGCAAGGCCGACTCCGATAATGGGTCTGTAATCCTTCCACTGAGATTCAATTGCTTCTTCGACAAACTCACGTCCGGTCTTGATGAAGCCATAGCCTTGGATATGCTCATAGATGTGTGATATTGCTTCAGAAGAAGGTACACCCTCTTTCAATTTTACTACCAGGGTATATACCAGATCAGACTCGTATTTGTGGTCGATAGGGTTTCCTTCAATATCTTTGCTTCCGTATGAAAAAACGAGCGGTGTGCCTGCCTCTGAATACTCGAAGACACGTGCCTCAATCAGCCCTAAAGGTGTTGCGTCACTTGAATCCAAAGATATGAATCTTGATGTATCCTCCACTATCCCTACGACAGTGAGATCTACGGATTGGAAATATTCTTCTATGATATGGCCCCGGGCATCATTCATGCTCCAGTCCACGACTTTTGTATGTATTTCGTCGCCGATGCGGTATCTTCTGGCAGCATCCTGAGAAACAAGAACTTCGTTCGTCCCTTTTGCAGGTGCTCGTCCTTCCTTAATATCAAAACGAAAAGCACTGCTGATTTCCGAATTGTACATTTGAAAACAATAGATATCCTGTGAAGCATCATCTTTCAGATATACGGTTTGTGGACAAAAGGGAACCAGACTGTCCACTTCCGGAAACAAAGCCACTTCAGAAGTAAGCAATTCAATTCGCTTTTCGTCTACATCTGACATGGAGTTGTTGTTGAATTTGATGATAATGCTGTCAGAGGGAAGAAAGCTATAAAGCGAATCATACACAGCTGTCTTTCTTTCCAGATCAACAAAGCTCAACAAGCATATCGTTGAAACAACAGACATCCCGATCAAAGCAAAAAGCAGCCTGATTATGTTATCTTTAATTATCCTGAAGATCAGTCTCATATACAAAACCATGAAGACCGACGAAGAGAAATCTTCGGCGGTCCTCACATTTACCCCAAATAATTCATCAAATCACATAGAATGGAAGTATTACTTGTCAGTATGTGTAACATCTACCTTATCAACCATTCCTTTTACATAACCCTCTTTCGAGAAGTCTGTTAAGATCGTCCAGTAGCTCTTAGCCGTATAGGTGTTCTGAATTCTGGAATTAACAGTTTTCTGGCCGCCCATGTTTGTCTTAACTGAAAAACTTGCGTAAATCAGACAATCATTTTTCGGGCTCACAGTTGCTTGCTCTCTGTGGCTTTGGAATTGGGAAGTCATCTTAAATCCTCCCGAATTCTTTGTCCAGGTTTTTCCAGCAAGGACTGATGTTGACATCAGAGCTACAAGTGTTGCAACTAATGCGATGGAACCAATAATTTTCTTCATAATGACACACTCCTTTAGATAATAAAGATAAGAGTATTTTACTTTTTGAAATTGAAAGTGTCAACAACGCATAAAATGTCTCCTTAACCGTTTTCGATTTTGATTATATGTAAATGGTGAATGCAATTCCAACGAATTTACCTTTTGTGAAAAATATTCTCTGTCCTATGTAAGATTCATCATCCGAAGTTGTTAATAGAAGCAAAGGGAACTTCACAACTTGAAAAAAGGAGAGAAATCACCATGAAGACAAATAAGAATGAAAACCGGATCACAATGCCTGAAAAGCTCTTGCACCCGAGACGCTTTGCTTCCTTTAGAAAAACTATCCCTCTGCTTGCGCTCCTCCTTCTGGTGTGCGTGGGACATTTCAGCTTCCTGCTTGTGGGTTGTGACAAGCATGCAACTGAAAAAGAAACGATCCTTTATTATTCAGATAAGAATACAGAAGTTTCAATGAAATGGATCGGTGAAACGACTCCTCCGCTTGACATGTGGGTCCCGGGTTATACTCACGAACCCCCACCGTATATCAATTCGTTTGATCAACTCAATGAGATTGATCTAAATCAGATAAAGGAATTCAGCGAAAAACGGATCAAAGTCAAGCTGTATCCTTACGATTGCGACCAAGAACTGGAAGAGATGCAATATGTCGGATGCATTTTTAATCATTACAGTCCGAATCGCCAAGATTTAGCTGTAGTGTACAAAATCCGGGAACACAAATATAAAGAAGAGGGATCGGCTTCCACAGAATTCTATTTCTTTATCGAACTGGAAAATATGTGCTTGCACGAAACTTGGCGGGATTTAGAAAGGTCGAAATTAGAAAATGATATCAGGTCTTATTATTCTACGCATTATCCATACCCGGAAACACGTGGCGCTCAGACGATCGAAGAAATCAGAGAGATGGTCATTGCAGATGGAGATTTGGAAAAAACCCAGAAAGATTATCCTGATTTTACTTATGAAGATAAACTCGACCCTATGTACACATAAAATGAAATAAAGCGAGGTAATAGTCATGAAAAAAACGGCGAACCAACCCACCAAACAGGTAAAACTCTCAAGCCAGCATAGCTTGGCTCATTATCAAAGAACGCTCTCACCGCTCGTATTTCTCCTTCTCGTAAGTGTGGGACTTTTTGGAATCCTGACTGCAGCTTGTGGAAAGAAAAATCAAGTACGGGTCAAGGAGATCTACGCGCCCGATGAAAAACTTCTTTTATCAGCGCTTGATGAAAGGGGGAAAGCCTCTCTCGTGCTCTGTGATGATGGTTCATACACCATCTATACGGAAGAAGATTATGACAATCTCTAGCTGCTCAAACATGAGTACCACATGACGGAGACGCACTTTTCCCGAGTGAAAGGATATTATGACGAAAGAGCAGCGACGCAGACCAATTATGAGTACAAAGAAGGCGAGCCGCGAGGCACGCATGTTGATTATCGTGAATATCAAGATGTATCGTACAAGAGTTTCGTCAAAGAGTATTTTGATGATATTGATGGATACGGTTACCAGAAGTATTTCAATTCCTCAACCTACCGGTTGTTGGACCGTCCCAAAGCTCGTGTGGAGGTAACTTTCGTATATTCGCCTCATCTTGTATATAACGAAGAAGAACAAGCAATGGTTGATGAAAGGAATCTCGATGATCAAAAACTCGTTTCAATGTACATAGAAGCATTCAACAGACTGCTTAAGGATCCCGAGGCACGTAAAGCGATACTTGATTCTGTGAATTCAGATGGGTATAAAACCGGAGACGAAGCCGCAGAAATTGAAATAGGAATATCGGACAACGAAACAACCGGGGAATATATCTCGACAAGTGTCGAACGAGTAGACAATTACGGAACGGATGACTATATCGGCGAGTATTATGAAGTCCAATTAGGATAATCCCCCACGGACATGCGCGGCTGCTGAGAAACCAGAATCACAATAAACACTACACGATCAAAATGAGAATAATCCTTTCCGAGCGATTCCGCAGGGCGAAGCCCGAGGACCAGCAAGGAAAGGATTATTCCATTTTTATGTGTTGAAGATTCAGGTGATTCTGGTTACTCAGCAACAAGCATGTTATATGCTTCAATCTTCTTAATCTTCCTTGCTTCAAATACTGCGAAGAAGAAGGAGAGAAGGATGACGCATGCCGCGATCAGGATGATGCCCGGGATCGGGATCGGGAACTTGCCCTTTACGATGCCGAAGGAACTCATCATCAAGCTGATGTATGGATTAGAGAGGTAGTACGAGACAAAGGAGTAGATCACAACAGAGAGGATGATCGATGGCATGAAACTCAGTGCAGTCTGGAAGACCAGGTTGTTGCTAGTGTAGCCGATTGCCTTGTAGATACCATAGTCTTTTCTCTTCGAGTAGACCAAGGACTTGATCAGGAGGAAGAGGGTCAGAAGGATGATGATCACGGAGATGAAACTTACTGCTGTGAGCATCAGTCCGGAAATGGAGCGGAAAGTTGTCATGGAGCCTTCCACGGATTCATCGAAGTTTGTTGTAGATACGCAGTGCTCACCGAATTTTGCCTTGAACTCGTCCATGATTCCGTTTGTCAGTTCTTTGTCACAATCAAACCACAGCTGGGTAGGCATCTCTTCCCAATTGATCAGGTGGGCTCCGGCTGTTTCAGACATCAGGAACTGCTTGCCGTTATTGTTGGCGCTCTGGACAAGACCAGAGATCACATAAGAGAAAGTCTTGTCAGCAAATGTGAGCTCGATTTCGTCACCGATCTTGAGGCCGTAATCCTTCGCGAATTTTCCTGCGAGTGCGACTTCGTTGTCATATTCAGGAAGGCTGCCTTTGTAGCAGAAATCCTTGTTGTTCATCTTGGTAAGATCATCGTAGAAGATACCGTTCAGAGAATCTTCGTCCTTATAGTAGATGAAAATGTTGGTTACACGTCTGATATTTCCTACATCGTCTCTTGATTCAAGATACTCCTGCGCTTCTTTCTTTGCCTGTGCATCTACAAAGACGACACCCTGGGATTGATCCACAGTAAGAATATTGAGGTTCGGGTTTCTGCTGAAGTTTTCAAACATGAGAAGAGCGATGATGCAGAGGAACATGATCAGTCCTGTCACGAAGAAAGTAATGATGTTCTGCTTCTTGTTGAAGATCATTGTCTTCAGGGCAAGGTTCACATTCAGGCTGAACGGAGACTTGTCCAGGCGGGCATGGTTCTTCTTGAAGTTGTGGCTTTCCACACCGTCACGGAGTGCTACGATCGGCTCGATCTTCTTGATCTTACGAAGAGAGAGTCTTGAGATCAGGATCGTGAAAAGCACTACAGACGAGATGGCAACGATGATCGGAAGTGCATTGAAAGATACGGAGTACGGAAGGCCTACCGGAGATACGCAGAAAGAAGCGATTACCGGCATCAGGAAGAAACCGAGTACCGATCCGATGACCGATCCGATCACGGCAAGGATCAGGAACTGAAGAAGAAGAGATCTTCTGATGTTTTTGCTTGTGTAGCCGATTGCTTTGAGCGCACCGAGAGTCTTCATGTTCTCACGGACATAATTTGTGATTGAATTACCAAGCATCAGTACGATGACCAGGATCACGATCAATGTGATCGAGAAGAAAGATACCGCAATGATCAAAGGCATGAAAGTGGCATCTGTAATCGCGGAGCCGCGTGTGATCGTGGAATCGATAATGGTATTCTGGTTTGCTTTCAGGATCTCATTGCTCATACGGATGATGAACGGAGACTGCTTGACGCCGTCTTTCAATTCATAGTGGATCTGGATCGCGGAAAACTGCGCTGCATCTTTTGCATACATTTCTTCATAAGTTGCGTCATCTACTACGAGTTCAAAACAACCATAGGAATTGTTGTTGCCGTATGTGGAGATAGTGAATCCCTTTACCGGAAGAGAGTAGGTCGCACCACCTAAAGTGAATGTGTATGTGTCGCCGATATTGTAACCACCACTGGTATGGATCTGGTACGGAAGGTACACATGCTTTCCGGAGATGGAAGCATCTTCCTCCACGATCTTGGTCTTGCCCAGTTCTTTTGCAAAAGCACTGTGGTCGGAAACCAGAGCGGTACAGGATGCATCGCCGCTTCCGAAGGGAATTGTAGCATCATAGGAAAGAGAATGCTTGATGTAAAGACGGGAAGTATCGTTTTCGAATATACTTCTGAGTTTTTCGTCGGTAAAGCCGTCGAGGTTACCATTGATACGGAAGATACCATCGCCGGAATCCAGTTCTTTTGCCGTCTTTTCGCCGATCGGGTAGACATCGGTGAAGAGAAGCATGGCGAGGGTGACCATCGTGGCGGCAATCAGCATCAGGATAAAAAGACCGATCGATGTGCCGCGGTTTTTCTTGAAGTGGGACTTGGTAAGAAGCGTGATCTTGTTCATATTACCACCCCATTCCGCTTAAGAAATCGCGAAGATTCTGGTGGCGGTCCTTGTCGCCGGAAACGTAGGCACCGAGCTCGAGTTCGCCGGCGATCTCACCATCTTTTACGTAAAGGATGCGGTTTGCGCGGCGGGCGCTGTTGATATCGTGGGTGACCATGACGATGGACTGGCCTTTCTGGTTGAAACGGGTGAGTACATCGAGGACGTCTTTACCGGTTTTGGAGTTCAGTGCGCCTGTCGGCTCATCGGCGAAGACAAGCTTCGGGGAGTTAACCAGTGCTCTTGCAATACCTACACGCTGCGCTTCACCACCGGAAATCTGGGACGGGAACTTGTTCCAAAGCGGCTCATCGATATCCACTGCCGTCAGCAGTTCTTTTGCCTTCTTCACAGCGGTCTTTTTATTCTTTTCAACCAGAAGTGCAGCAGAGAGGACGTTATCCAGAACACTCATGGAATCTACCAGGTAGGTCTGCTGGAAGACGAATCCGCAGTTGCTTCTACGGAAGAGAGCGAGTTGGTCTGTGTTCATCTTCGTGATGAGCTTGTCGTTGAAAGTAATGTCGCCGAGTGTCGGCTTGTCCATTCCGGAGAGTGCATAAAGCAGTGTGGATTTACCTGCTCCTGATGCGCCCATGATGACCGTGAAATCACCTTCACGGATCTCCAGATCGATATTTCTAAGAACGTGCTGCTGTACGCCACCGTTGGAAAAAGTTTTGCAAAGTTTCTTGGTTTCAATAATGTTTCTCATAGCTTGTCGCCTCCTTATGGCATTATCATACGATTTCAACCCTTAAGTGCCTTTAAGGAAGTCTTAAATCTTTCTTAAATCGTATTTCCGGTTCAGAGCAGGCGGATGTAAAGGCTTACAGAGAAGCCAGGCTGCGCGTTTTCCATCACCATTTTTCCATCCATGTTACTGATGAAATAATCGGTAAGAAACAGCCCAAGACCCGCGCCGTCCTTATCCGAAGTGTTGGAGCCACGCTTATATTTCTCTTTAAGAAGAGGAAGTTCCTGCTCTGGGACACCCGAACCCTTGTCCGTGATCGTGATGACAAGGTATTCCGATTGTATATCTGCTTCAACAGTGATTTCCGTATCTGCATATTTATAAGAGTTCATAAAAAGATTGTCGAAAACCTGCTGAAGACGGAGCTTGTCAATGAAGACACGGCAGGAGGGAATCTTGAAGTCTCCGGCTTTCTTCAGGTAGTCAGAATTCCGGATCAATTCTTCTACCACCGCGCTGTCATACTCCACGGGATTCACGGAAATCTCCGTGATGTCCTGAACGCTTGAGTTGAAGAGGTTTTCAACGAGCACGGTGATCTGGTCGGACTTGACGTTGATGAGGTTGAAGAACTCTTTCGTCTTATCTTCCTTCGTCACTTCGTAGCCGATCTCCGACGTCGACTTGATCGATGCGACCGGCGTCTTAATATCGTGCGAAAGCTTCGCGACCAGTTCTTTTTTATCGTCGATTGCTTTCTTCTCGGCAGCCCGTGCCTTCTTCAGCTCGCTTCTCATCAGGTCAAAAGCCTCGGTGAAATCTCCGAACACGTGTTTCCGGTCGAGTTCGAGCGGCACATCGAGATTGCCTCCCGCCACGCGCACGGCAAACTCCGAAAGGCGCTGGAAAGGATCAGTAATGCGTTTCTTCAGGTAAATGAAATAACTGACGACAAGCGCGATCTGCACGAAAGAACACACAATGAGCACGCCGATGATCTGCTTCTTATACGCGTTTATCTTGTCGGTAACAGTGTTACGGAACAAGATCGTACCGAGCTTTGCGCCGTTTTTCTCGATGGGCAGGATCGTATCGCTGTTTCGGACTGCGGCACTGATATTCTCGGCTAATCCTTCTTTCGTCCGGAAAAGCACTTGCCCGTCTGCGTCAAGGACAACGTAGTCGAGTGTTCTGTCATAGGCAGCTTCGTTTCCGAAGTTATCCGTTACGCTCATCCGGCAACGGTTGATCTCGACCGGGTCTTGCTCAACGAAGGATATTTTGTGATACAAGGTGTAGCAGAGGATGGCTTCCAGTAGAAAGGTGAGCACAAGGAGGACGATAAACGGTGCTTTCTTCATGCGTTTGCCCCCGAGTTGAACTTGTAGCCCTCTTTCCAGACCGTGATGATGTACTTCGGATTCTGCGGGTCGGCTTCGATCGCTTCGCGGATCTTCCGTACATGCACATTCAGCGTACCGTCCGATGTGAACTTGTCTTTCCATACATTATCGAAAAGCTCTGCTTTCGTGATCAGGCGGTCTTTGTTCTCAATCAGGTACTGAAGGAGTGTGTACTCCAGGCTGGTCAGCTTTCTTTCCTCGCCATTTACAGTCAGCGTGCGGTTCGGGAAATCCAGACGGAGCCGGCCGTCGTCGAAGATGCCTTCTGAAGACGCATCCGCGCCTGCTTCTGCGGTTCCAGTGGTGCCAGCCGCCACGTCGCCGGCCTGCGCAAAACGCCGCAGGATGACTTTGACCTTGGCCAGCAGCACGCCAAGAGAATAGGGCTTTTCGACATAGTCGTCACCCCCGATATTGAGTGCGATGATCTTATCATCGTCGGTATTCCTTGCTGAGATAAAAAGGATCGGGATGTTCAGTGTCTGGCGGATCTGCTTGCAAAGCTCAAAGCCGCTGCCGTCTCCGAGGTTGATGTCCAGAAGGATCAACGCCGCCTCTTTTTCCTCGAAAAAAGCAAGCGCCTCCGCCTGGCTGTACACCGCCATCGTCTTCACATCGAACATATTAAAGTACTCACATGTATTGTCTGCAAGTACCCGTTCATCATCTATAATCAAACAATCAAATCGCTCTTTCATATGGATAGTATATCATGACTTGGAGGTTGCGGCACCGAAGTTTAGAGGGCTTCTTCAGAGATTGTTTTTATACATGAACAGGATCTGCAACATTCTTTTTTGTAGATGATTGACACGACGTGATTTTGGCATTACAGTACAGATTCACAAAATCCTGCATTTATACTGTAAAATCAGCCCCTTTTCGAGGTCGATTACAGTACAGAAGAGGGGAAAGTGCTTTTCATACTGTAAATGTCAAAGATTCTGCTCGAAAAGCACTTGATTTTACAGTTTTTTTCGTGCTTTTTGGAAATCATACTGTAATCGCTTTTCATTACAGTATAGCGAGATAAAATCGCGATTTATACTGTAATTGATACCGCGTTGCAGTTCATGCCTTCGCCTTATCACTTGGCAAAAGCACTGGCGACGCGGCTGGCTTTGGTAGACCCTATTTGCTCATGCGTGGCCTGTTGCGTCAAAGCGTTTCGAGCTAAGTGAGAGTTCTGTCACATAGCCGTTTCAGGGGTGTTTTTGTCAAAGTGGCGTGTTATAATCTTTCCTGAAATAATGTGTATTTGCGTAAGGAGAGAAGCATGTCGAGAGGAAAGAGTGTTCTGGGATTGACGTTGGCGGCGGGGATGGCTCTTGGCTCTGTGGGGCTGGGAAGCAATATCTCTGGAGCAGGCGACGTTCTGGCATGGTATGGTTCTGAAAATATATCTTCAGTCGTGATCAGCGAGGAGTCTTTTCCGGACGATGCTTTCCGCAAGTACGTCAGCAAGTTCGATACGGACAACGACGGGACCTTGAGTGCCGCGGAGATCGCGCTTGTCATGAGCATGAATCTTCCTTTCCTGAAAGTGACGGATATGACCGGAATCGGGTATTTTACCTCGCTTCGGCGTCTGAACTGTTCCTGCAACCTGATCACGGTCCTGGATGTCAGCAACAACACGAACCTGGAGTATCTGGATTGCTCCTGCAATGAGATCAAGTCCCTGCTCCTGAAAAATAATACGAATCTAAAAGAACTGGACTGCACGCAGAATGAACTGACCACGTTGATCGTCAGCAGTGAGTCCAAACTCGAGAAGGTCACCTGCCGCCAGACCAAGCTGCAGCGCCTGGAGCTTCCGAGCCTTATGAATCTGAAGTATCTGGACTGTTCGACCAACCAGTCCTTGAGCATGGTCAATGTTTCCGGGTGCAAAAACCTGACCGAGCTCCTGTTCTTTGAGTGCAACGATGAAGACAGAACGCTCGGATCGAAAGAAACGAATAGCACTCTTCTTCTGACGGGCTGCTCGTCCCTGTCGTCTTTGGATGTCAGCCACAGCCGTATGGCGAAACTGGATGTTTCCTCCTGTACTTCGTTAAAAGAACTGAAGTGTGCGGCTTCGGAGCTGGAGAGCCTGGACTTGAGCCGGAACCTGCAGCTGAGATCTTTGTACTGCGGCGAAAATCCGCTAGAAAGACTGTCGCTCACGGAGAAT
Source organism: Clostridiales bacterium (assembly GCA_017545245.1). GTDB lineage: Bacteria > Bacillota > Clostridia > Saccharofermentanales > Saccharofermentanaceae > Scatonaster. The sequence continues at coordinate 12,320 of JAFWPB010000017.1, read as the reverse complement.
ATCTATCTTGAGAAGCTGGACTGCCCGGAGTGCATACTTTCCACGCTGGATGTAAGTAAGTGCGGACAGCTTCAGGAACTGAACTGCTCAAGGAATCAATTGACCGCCGTCAATGTTTCCCAGGCCAAGTATCTGCAGTACTTCTACTGTTTTGAGAATGAGATCCGGGCATTGAATCTCACAAACAATGTAAACCTGAAAGTGCTCTCGTGTTCGGACAATCAACTCCAGACGCTGAATGTCAGCCGGAATACAGACCTGGATGTACTGTCCTGCTATCTGAATGCTATCGAAAAACTCGATATTTCCAAGTGCCGTAACATCCTGGATACGGTCAAGACAACAGAGCGCAAGGAAGGAAGCGAGTTTGACTCCTACGAGAAGGCTGCAGAAAAGGCTTACGGCGTGTATGGTCTTTATGTGGATAAGTCGACAGAACTGGTCACCACGGGGACGCCTTCGGATCCGACCGTGACACCGACAGATACACCGACCCCTACGCCTACTGAAGTTCCGCCGGAAGTGACGGTCACAATTACTCCTACACCTACGGAGATAATCACTCCGATCGTGACTCCCGTTGAACCAACCATCACGCCGATCGTGACCCCAGGCGAGCCGGTGAGCCCGACAGTAACACCGATTGACACTCCAACCGATACGCCTGCTCCGACGCCAATAGTGACGGAAGCACCGGTATTCCAGGATTTCGTGGAACGTCTGTATGTCCAGGCGTTGAACAGGAATTCTGAACCGGAAGGAAAGGAGTTCTGGACGAACGAGGTCGTGAGCGGCCATCGTACAGGTGCCGACTGTGCACGCTATTTCCTTCTCGAAGCACCGGAATTCATGAACCGCAAACTGAGTGTAAGTGATTTTATCGAGACACTTTACCATATTTTCTTTGACCGCGATTCTGAGTTTTCCGGCAAGAGCTACTGGTTCTCTGAAATCATAAGCGGAAGAAGAACACGGGAAGAAGTAGTGAACAATTTTATTGAATCTACTGAGTGGTGCAATGTCTGTGCGAAATATGGTGTACGATCCGGTGCGGTTTCCCATAAAGCGGAATTTGCATCTGACCCGGCCATCGGTTTTGCAACGAGACTTTACACCCGCTGCCTGAATCGTGACCCGGAACAGGATGGCCTCAATTACTGGAGCCTGGCACTCACGAATCTTGAGAAGACAGGCTGTCAGGCAGCCAGAGAATTCTTCGAGAGTGAGGAATTCCAGAATTTCAACACAGGAGACGAAGAATATGTTTTGAGACTGTACCGTACGTTCATGGATAGAACACCGGAACCGGAAGGATTTGCATATTGGGTCGCAAAACTGAAAATAGACGGCTGGACCAGAAGAAGAGTAATGGAATTCTTCGGAGAGAGTCCTGAATTTACGAATATATGTGCTTCGTACGGAATCGAGCGCGGCACGATTTGATATTGAAAAATAGAAAGGTAGAAAAAGAATGGAAAGAGGTGCTTAAGAAATGAGTAAGCGAGTAAGAGCGATTGCACTGGCTCTGACGCTCGGACTGGCAGTAACTTGTACAGTTCTTCCGGGCAAATTCACACGTGCAGATCTGGCGGATTCGAAGACTGTAGAAGCCGGAGGTACATCTGAGACAGAAGACGACGAAGACTTCCTTCCAGAAGGGTATATCAATCTCGACGCCAGTTCTTTTGAAGATGAAAAATTCCTGGAATATGTGAAGAGATTCGATCTGAACAACGACGGCAAACTGTACCAGAGCGAACTTGACCAGGTCAAGGAAATCGACGTCGAATCCATGGAGATCCAGTCGCTCAAGGGAATCGGATATTTCCGCGAACTCACGCTTCTCAAGTGTGGAAAGAATATGCTCACGACGCTGGACTTAAGCCAGAACAAGAACCTGATGTTCCTGTATTGCCAGAACAATCAGCTGACAGAACTGAATATTGAGAAAAACACGGGACTCGTGATCTTGTATTGCGGAGATAACCAGCTTCAGAAACTGGATGTCAGCCACTCGACCGTGCTGCAGTTCCTGTCCTGCCAGAGAAACCAGATCGATGCTCTGGATCTTCAATTTGCAAAAGAACTTGCCGATCTGCAGTGTTTCAATAATGCGATCACGAAGCTGGACGTGAGCCGGAGCCCGAATCTTGGCGTGTTGAAGTGCTATGGCAACAATATCAGCGAGCTGAAGATCGGGTCGAGCACGAAACTGGCCAAGATGGTGAAGTATTCGGCGAGTAAAGAAATCGAGGTCGACGCCCTCAAGATCAGTGCTTTTGAAAAGGAATCGACGAAACTGTATTTCGACACGACGGTGCCGGAGGTCCTGCTTTCAGGGTCTTCATTCTCCGACTTTATTGAGCGTCTTTATGTGGTCGCGCTGGGACGTGCGTCCGATGAGCCGGGCAAGGATTTCTGGATCGACCGCGTAGATAAAGAAGGATACACGGGTGCCGACTGCGCCAGATTCTTCCTGATCGATTCAGGCGAATTTGCTAACCGTGGATTTTCAAATGACCAGTTTATGGATGTGCTTTACAAGACATTCTTCGACCGTGAGGCGGACGCGGAAGGCAAAGCTTACTGGCTGGGACAACTCAGCAATGGCAAGTCCAGGGCAAGCATCGTGAATGGCTTCATCAACTCGAAAGAATGGTGCAACCTCTGCGCTGTTTACGGCATCAAGCCGGGTGCATCCGGAGCGGTGGCAACGGTTCCGTCACAGAGTGCGTCAAGATTTGCGCTCCGTCTTTACGAGCAGTGCCTGATGCGTGATGCAGAGGCAAAAGGACTTTCCTACTGGAGTCTGGCGTTAACGAACCGTGAGGTTTCCGGTTCCCGCGCGGCAAGATCTTTCTTTACCTCCGAGGAGTTTGAGAATAAGCATCTTTCTGATGAGGAATTTATCGCTTCTGTTTACCGTACCTACATGGGACGCGAGCCGGATCTGGCCGGCCGGATCTACTGGGAGAGCAAGCTTTCCGGCAGCATGACAAGAGAAGAAGTGCTGGATTCCTTTGCGGAGTCGAAAGAATTTACAAATATCTGTAAAGACTATGGTATTGCACGGATTTGATGCCCTGCCCGGAAGTCCTTTTCTTCACATGAGTGCGTGAAGGACGATTTCCTCGCCTTGTCCAGCGTGGTATAATAAACGGGTTATTTACGGTTAGGAAAAAGAATGAGTTAATTTGAAAGGTGGTTTTTATGCGGCTTTATAGAAAATTAGCCATGGTTTTGTGCCTGCTTATGACGGTGTCTTCACTGTCCCTGCCGGTACTGAACGGAAATGCTGTTCTGGCGGACACGGATTCGTCGGAGACAACAGTCATTGAAGATGTGGATTTTGACAGTCAGTCCAATGATTCGGAATCCGATGATTTTGACGTAGAAGTATTCGAAGATAAAGACGAAGACGTATGGGCTGAAGACATATCGATGGGTTACAAAGTCATGCCGGAAGAGTGCGTGAAGAAGATCCATATCGCGGCCAATTCTTTTGCAGACTCGGTCGATTTGTCGATGTACAAGATCCCATGTTCCAACGATACGGAGTTGAACACATACTGGGCAGACCTGAACCTTTGCAAGAAGAATAACCCGTTGCTTTTCTATCTTGATTCCACAAGCACATCGAGAAAGAACGGTTATGTCAACACACTTAACTTCAGATATCGTTTCACGAAAGAAAAGACTATGGAAATGATCGACGAAGTGGACGCTGTGGCGAATAAGGCACTGGCAAATGTGGATTCTTCCATGACCACATATGAAAAAGCACTTGTCCTTCACGATTGGCTGGCAAACCATACAGCATATGCTTACGATCGTTATCTTAATGGAACCAAGGTTCCGGATGACTATACCATGTACGGTGCACTGGTTGACGGTGAAGCAGTCTGCGAGGGCTACGCCAAGGCGTATATGTACTTGATGCAAAAGCTTGGCATCGAGTGCTACTACGTGAAGAACGAGGAAATCAACCATGCATGGAACGTCATCAAGGTTGGGAATGAGTACTTTAACGTCGACGTAACCTGGGACGATCCGGTCGCGGATATCCTCGGACGTGTAATCCACAAGTATTTCCTGGTCGATAATGCGACCATGCTGGCAAGAAGCACGGGAACGAAGCATCTGGCTCCGGAAAACTTTGATGCAAATAAACTGACATCTACCCGCTATGCCAACGGTATCTGGGCAAATGTAGTCAATCCGATCGTCTACCACAAAGGAACATGGTACTATGCTGAGTTTACGTCTTCCTATGTTTCGCAGCTGCGCAAGACGACGGATATCTTGAAGACTGCGGGAACAGTCTTCTATACATTCAGCAACGATCTGGGAAGATGGAAGGTCGACAGCACGCGCTATTATACAAACGTATACAGCCGCCTTCAGAAGTATTCCCACTACCTGATCTTCAATACGAATCAGAGTATCCTGTATTTTGATCTGGATAAGCTTTCTTCTACTCCGACGGTCATGTATACAGCATCCCAGCTTTCGGTGAGTCCATCCTCCTACCAGTACATCTACGGTTTTACAGTCGAGGGAAATAATCTTAAGTATTCTGTCAATTCTGAGGCAAAAGCATCTGCGATCAAGACCATAAAGAATAAGCTTGCATCAAGTGCAACACCGACAAAGGCCCCTACGAAGAAACCTACCAAGACGCCGACAAAGACGCCGACAAAGACGCCGACAAAGACGCCGACAAAGAAAGTGACGACTAAGCCGACAGCAGTTCCGACATTGGCTGCACCGACACTGGTTTCTGCAACACCTAACTCGCCAACGACAGTGAAGATTACCTGGAGCGCCTCTACAAAGACAGATTTTGTCCAGGTATGGAGAACAAATAAGGTAAATGCACAGCAGAAAGATTATGTACTGCTCGGCACATACAATGCTACGGACAAGACTTCTATCTCCAAGTTCCTCAAGCCGAATACGACATACTACTATAAGGTAAGAGGATATAGAAAGCTTGCAGACGGAAAGAAAATCTATTCAGGCTACAGTACTGTCAAGAGCGCAAGACCTTCAGTCACGGTATTTGCTCCGGCTTCGCTTCAGGTGACGGGAAAGACTTCCAATTCGATCAGTTTGAAGTGGAGTACGGTAAGCGGAAGCAACATTATGTATGAGGTATGGAGAATGAGCTTCATCACCGATACACCAGGTGTCTGCCTCGGCCGTTACTCAGGAAATACAAAGATCAGTACACACTTGAAGTCAGGTACCACATACTACTACCGCGTCAGAGCATATTATTACTACTATGACGGAAATGGCGAAGTACACCGTATTTACAGCACGTACAGCCCGATCGTATCGGCGAAGACAAACTGATCTTTATAGAAAGAAGCGACCGTACCGGTAAGACATGCGCTTGCAGAAGTGGTACAATAACAAGAGACGCTTTTAAAGGACCGATGAAAGCCTCATCGGTCCTTTTGATAATGAAATAGAATGAAAGGAAGTGGAAATATGGGCTTTTGGGATTTGATCTATTACGGAGGATTCATCCTCTCGATCATCATGATGGTCGTGAGCTTGATCATCAGTGCAAACTGCAAGCACACTTTCAAAAAGTACAGCAAGACCATGTCGAGCCGTGGTGTGACCGGAGCCGAGGTAGCCAGACGTATTCTGGATACATATGGTGTCGGAGATTCAGTGCAGATCAACCACATTTCCGGAAACCTTACAGATAACTTTAATCCGAAGGATCATACTTTGAATCTTTCCGATTCGGTATATGGCAGCTGTTCGATTGCTGCGATCGGCGTAGCTGCCCATGAGTGCGGACACGCGATCCAGCACCATGTCGGATTCACACCGAACAAGATCCGTTCGGCTCTTGTACCGGCAGCGAATATCGGTTCCCGCTTCGGCGTATATGTTGCCATGATCGGTCTGATCATGATGGGTTATCTTGATTATGCCGGAACAGAAGGCGGCATGGGCCAGACGATCTTCTACGTAGGTATTGCCATGTTTGCATTTGCCGTGCTCTTCTACCTGATCACGCTTCCGGTCGAATTTGACGCATCGCGCAGGGCACTGAAGATCCTCAAGCAGGATCAGATCCTGGTCGGGGAAGAAATGACCGGTGCAAGAAAAGTCCTGGGTGCCGCGGCCATGACATATGTTGCTGCTGCCGCATCTGCGATCCTGACACTTCTCCGCCTCATCTCTTACGGAAAGAGAAGACGCTGATCCTTTTCGGGAAGCTACAAAAAGGCTAAACAAGGACTGTCCCCGTTTACATGACGAGGACAGTCTTTTTGCGTCGGAAGTTCTTTTGGAGAAGAAGGATGGATTATACTATCTCGTTGTTGACTTTCAGGCGGGTTTCGAAGTAGAATCAGTAGGCTTGCAAAAAAGTGGGCGAAATAATTATATAGGAGGAATAAATGATGTCCGAAGAAACGTACCAAAATGTATTTGATGTGTTGGAGGCACGTGGTTATGTTGCGCAGACCACACATCGCGAAGAAATCTACAATCTGTTAAGTAAGCCGGGTGTCACCTTCTATATCGGCTTTGACCCGACCGCAGACAGCCTGCACGTAGGCCATTTTGTCCAGATGATGGTCATGAGCCACATGCAGAAAGCAGGACACCGTCCGATTGCCCTGATGGGTGGCGGTACCGGTATGATCGGCGACCCGACAGGCCGTTCCGATATGCGTCAGATGCTGACAAGAGAGACAATCGACCATAACGTCGAGTGCTTCAAGAAGCAGATGGGCAAGGTCGTGGACTTTTCCGATGGAAAAGCACTGATCGTCAATAACGGTGACTGGCTCCTGCCGCTGAATTACATTGAGTTCCTGAGAGATGTAGGACCGCACTTCTCCGTAAACCGTATGCTCACTTTCGAGTGCTACAAGCAGCGTCTGGAGAGAGGTCTTTCTTTCCTCGAGTTTAACTACATGCTGCTGCAGAGCTACGACTTCCTGTACCTGTACCAGAAATACAACTGCCAGCTCGAGCTTGGTGGTGACGACCAGTGGTCGAATATCCTCGGCGGCGTAGAGCTGATCCGTCGTAAGGAACAGGGCGAGGCTTTCGGTCTGACATTCACTCTTCTGACCAACAGCGAAGGCAAGAAGATGGGTAAGACAGCAAAGGGTGCTGTATGGCTTGATCCGAACAAGACGACACCTTTCGATTTCTACCAGTACTGGAGAAATGTCGAGGATGCAGACGTCATCAAGTGCCTCAAGCTCCTGACATTCGTATCTCTCGAAGAAATCGACGAATACGCGAAACTCACAGATGCTGCAATCAACGAAGCGAAGAAGAGACTCGCATTCGAAGTCACCAAGATCGTACACGGCGAAGAGACCGCTCTGGCTGTAAAGAAGCAGGCAGAAGATCTTTTTGAGAAGGGTGGACGTTCCGACGATATGGCAACCACAGCCATTGCTGCTGACCGCCTTTCCGGTGACGGACTGTCACTTCTGGATCTTCTTGTGGAAACCAAGCTCACTCCTTCCAAGGGTGAGGCCCGCCGCATGATCCAGGGCAAGGGCATTTACCTCAACGATGTCGCTGTCGAAGATGTATACTACATGCTCACCGAGAAAGACTTCACCAACGGCGAAGCTTTCCTGAGAAAGGGCAAGAAGGTACACCATCGTCTGACGATTGGCTGATTTGCAGGCAGTTGCTTTTTAAAAAGATTCAAATTCCAGCGCTTTCCGGCTTTTTCCGGGGAGCGCTGTTTTTACTATCTTTTCCGCCTCTGTTAAGCTTGCTGTTCCAGTGCCCTGTTCCGGCGGCCCGCCGAAGTGCGGCCACATGATGCGGCCACGCCAAAAGTCTGACATCTGGTCTGATTCACCCCCTCTATCTGACCAACTATCAGACTTTTGGGTGAAAAGTCTGACATCTGGTCTAATTCACCCCCTCTATCTGACCAACTATCAGACTTTTGGATGAAAAGTCTGACATCTGGTCTGATTTACCCCCTCTATCTGACCAACTATCAGACTTTTGGGTGAAAAGTCTGACATCTGGTCTAATTCACCCCCTCTATCTGACCAACTATCAGACTTTTGGTGCAAATCTCCGCAACGTACAGAACATGGAAGCTTTTGAGACATTTTCATTATTGTGATAAAATCCATATAGATTAATGGAAATTAGTGAGAGGAAGGTACGTCTGCCAGAATGAAAACTTGCCGATTTTGCCAGAATGTTCAGGAAAGCGGTGATTTCTGTGATGCCTGCGGGCAGCCATTTCCGGCAGACAAACTGGATTTTTCCAATTCGGATGATCTGTTTGCAGGTATGGGTTTGCCAGTATCGGCGGAGAATACCTCAACTGATTTGACCGGTGCAGTTCCAACCGTATCGGACGAGGTGGCTTCAACACCGAACGATCCTTCGGCAGAAGCTCAAAACGAAGAAGCACCATCGGCAGAAGAGAATCCTTCTTCACAAGATGAATCGGAAGATAAGACTTCAGATAAAGACTCCGAGACAGATTCAGATGACGAAGAACTGGAACCGGAGGAAGATACGCCCCACAAGAAAATCATGTACTCAGCCAGAGAGGCCGGGGAATCGGTTTATCAGAAAAAGAGGCACTTTATTACGGCTTCTCCGACGACTTCTTCAAAAACAAGTAGTCCGGCTCCGAAAGCTAACACTAACACAAACGCCACAGCTGCCGCCGCTTCTTACAAAGGAAATACGTATTCGAGCGAGTACACCTTTGCGTTGGTATCCTTAATTTTGAACAGTGTCGGCTTTTTATTCACGTGTGGAACAGGCTTGTTTTCCCTGGCTATATCCATTTTTGCTTTCATCAAGGCGAGCGGGCTGAAAAACGGCAAAGCCGCTGATCCGGCTTCCACTGCCAGAACCGTGAAGATACTGGATGTCATCGCCGATTTCTTGATCGTGATCTGGGTGGCGGTCTTGGCAATAGCGATTCTGAGCGAACTGTAAGCGCAGGATGATCCTCGGAAATGATCCCAGGAGGATCTTTCATCCGAAATGGCTTTAGGAACCGGCTCTCTTAAAAAGCACAGGTAATCTGAAATTTCCTGTTTACAAGGTGAAAATACGGTGCTATACTAAATTGCCCGACAAAACGGGGCTTTCTTTTTGTGCGCCGTTTTCTCGAGACAATATTATTATGAAAGGAGATGTATTGATGCCTACGTTCAACCAATTGGTAAAGTCCGGAAGAACATCGAAGATCTACAAGTCTTCTTCTAAAGCTCTTCAGAGTGGACTGAATACCTTGCGCAAGCAGGAAACAGACGTTTCTTCCCCACAAAAGCGTGGTGTTTGCACAGTTGTTAAGACCGTAACTCCTAAGAAGCCGAACTCTGCTTTGAGAAAGGTTGCAAGAGTACGTCTTACGAATGGCTACGAAGTAACTGCATATATCCCGGGTGTGGGACATAACCTGCAGGAGCACTCCGTTGTATTGATCCGTGGCGGACGTGTTAAGGACCTTCCTGGTGTCCGTTATCACATCGTTCGCGGTACTTTGGATACAGCTGGTGTTGCAAATCGTCAGCAGAGCCGTTCGAAGTACGGTGCGAAGAAGCCGAAGGCCGCTAAGGTTAAGAAGTAATTCTTGATTCCTGCGGTTGGACAGAATAAGTGATCAGTACACTGTCTATATAGGGACATGTTTACTGGCGCTGACACGGTCCAAAGAACTAGATTTTTTACGTGAGTACCTATGGTTTCAGTATGAGACTGAATATCATGAAAAGGAGGGAAGACTAGTGCCAAGAAAAGGCAATGTCCCAGTTAGAGAAGTGCTCCCGGATCCGCTTTACAATGATGTTAAAGTATCCAAGTTGATCAACAACATCATGCTCGACGGCAAGAAGGGTGTAGCACAGAAGATTTGCTATGACGCATTTGACCTCGTCAAAGAGCGCACAGGCAAGGAGCCGATCGAAGTATTTACAGCGGCTCTTGAGAACGTAATGCCTATGTTGGAAGTTAAGGCTAGACGTGTTGGTGGTGCAAACTACCAGGTTCCGATGGAAGTACGTCCTGCCCGTCGTCAGACTCTCGGTCTGCGTTGGCTTGTAAGATATGCTCGTGAGAGATCCGAGCGTACAATGTGCGAACGTCTGGCTAATGAGCTGATCGATGCATCTAACAGCACAGGCGGTGCATTCAAGAAGAAAGAAGAAATGCACAAGATGGCAGAAGCTAACCGCGCTTTTGCACATTACAGATGGTAATTGATGAAGGAGCATTGAAACGATGAACAAGAGAGAGTATTCACTCGAAAACACAAGAAATATCGGTATCATGGCTCACATCGACGCGGGTAAGACAACGACTACTGAAAGAATCCTCTATTATACGGGTATCAACCGTAAGATGGGTGAGGTTCACGAAGGTGCCGCTACAATGGACTGGATGGTTCAGGAGCAGGAGCGTGGTATCACGATCACATCTGCTGCAACGACCGCTCCGTGGAAAGGACATCGTATCAACATTATCGATACTCCTGGTCACGTAGACTTTACTGTTGAGGTTGAGCGCTCCTTGCGTGTACTCGACGGTGCAGTAACAGTAATGTCCGCTCGTGGTGGTGTAGAACCTCAGACCGAGACAGTCTGGAGACAGGCTGAGCACTACGGCGTTCCGCGTATGGTATACGTCAACAAGATGGATATCCTTGGTGCGGATTTCTTTCATGTAATCGACATGATCAAAGATCGTCTGAAGAGCAACGCTGTTGCTATCCAGATCCCGATCGGTAAAGAAGACAGCTTTGAAGGTATCATCGACCTGATGACTCTCCGTGCTGAAGTTTATGTAAGTGAAGACGGTATGCAGTATGAGGATCGTGAGGTTCCGGCTGATATGGTCGAGTTCGTAAACAAGAAGCGTGAAGAGATGGTCGAAGCGATTGCTGAGACAGACGAAGAACTCACCATGAAGTTCCTCGAAGGCGAAGAGATCACTGTTGATGAATTAAAGGCTGCTCTCCGTAAGGCAACATGCGCCTGCAACATCATCCCGGTCATCTGCGGTACTTCCTTGAGAAACAAGGGTGTACAGATGATGCTGGATGCTATCGTGGATTATATGCCTTCTCCGCTGGATATTCCGGCGATCAAGGGTATCAATCCTGATACAGAAGAAGAAGAGGAGCGTCCGGCTTCGGATGAAGGTCCTTTTGCCGCATTGGCATTCAAAATCATGACCGACCCGTTCGTTGGTAAGCTTTGCTTCTTCCGTGTTTACTCTGGTGTTCTGGAAGCAGGTTCTTATGTTTCCAACGCTACAAAGGGTAAGAAAGAGCGTATCGGACGTATTCTCCAGATGCACGCTAACGACCGTAAGGAAATCACTGAGGTATTCTCTGGTGATATCGCTGCGGCAGTTGGTCTGAAGGACACAACAACAGGTGATACGCTTTGCACAGAGGATGCCCCGATCATTCTCGAATCCATGGAATTCCCGGAGCCGGTTATCGAAGTTGCTATCGAGCCGAAGTCCCGTGCTTCCCAGGAGAAGATGATCGTAGCTCTTCAGAAGCTTGCTGAAGAAGACCCGACATTCCGTACATTTACAAACCAGGAGACAGGACAAACGATCATTGCTGGTATGGGTGAGCTTCACCTCGACATTATCGTAGACCGTCTTTTCCGTGAGTTTAAGGTAGAGGCAAATGTTGGTGCTCCGCAGGTTTCCTACAAGGAAACAATCAGAAAGCCTGTCCGCGCAGAAGGACGTTTCGTACGTCAGTCCGGTGGTCACGGTCAGTATGGTCACTGTATCCTCGAACTCGAGCCTCGTGAACCAGGTGCCGGTTACGAATTCGTCAACGCTACAGTTGGTGGTTCTATCCCGAAGGAGTTTATCGGACCTATCGATGCCGGTGTTCAGGAAGCAATGCAGAGCGGTGTACTCGGCGGCTATCCGGTAGTTGACGTTAAGGTTACTGTCGTAGACGGTTCTTACCACGATGTTGACTCTTCCGAAATGGCATTTAAGATCGCTGGTTCCATGGGCTTCAAGGAAGGTATGAAGAAGGCAGATCCTGTTCTTCTCGAGCCTATCATGAGAGTTGACGTTGAAGTTCCGGATGATTACATGGGCGACGTTATCGGCGGCCTGAACGCTCGTCGTGGTGTTGTCAAGGGAATCGAGGGACTGAACGGTACCCAGAAGATCCAGGCGGAAGTTCCGCTTTCCAACATGTTCGGTTATGCTACAGCTCTCCGTTCTACAACACAGGGTCGTGGTACCTTCGTAATGCAGATCGGTCACTTCGCTGAAACACCGAAGAACATTATGGAAACGATCCT